>NZ_JBVJLS010000015.1:0-241181 GCF_055584605.1 Nocardia sp. NPDC102475
ACGTCATCTGGGCACTGATCCGCGACAACCGCACCTTCGCTATCGAGGCACCAACCCCGATCAGCGCTGCGGCTTGACACGATCATTGAAACTCCCGTCGAATGTCCTTGCGCCGCCGCTGCTTCGGGTGGCGGCCGCGACGATGTCATCGGCCAGGTCCGCGACGCTGCGCTCTGGACAGGCCGTCCCGGCAACGTGGTCTGCAGTCCCTTGGTTTGTGGCGGCCTCTGGCGACTGGTGCTTGGCAGATCGCCGCTCCGCCGTGGCCGCCCCAACGGCGTGGTTCGCAGGCACCTGACCCGTAGCGGCCTCCGGCAGCTGGTGCCCGACGGACGACCGCTCCGCCTTGACCGCCCCGGCGACGTGGCCAGCAGACACATGATGCGCAGCGGCATCCGGCGACTGGTGCTCCGCAGCGGGCCGTTCCGCCGTGGGATCCAACGGCAGGTGTTCCGCGGCGAGCCGCGCACCCAGCCGCTCGAGCAGCAGCTCACCTTCCGCGAAGCAGCGCGCGATATCGGGTTCGATATCGGCCAGGGCGTAGGCGGCCGAGAACCCCGCCTCATGCAATCGCTTGGTGGGCAGCGTATTCCGGCCACAGACAGCGATGACCGGCACGCCCGCCAACCCGGCGGCAGTGGCGACACCGGCCGGCGCCTTGCCGTACAGGGTCTGCTCGTCGAGCATGCCCTCCCCGGTCACCACCAGATCCGCATCGGCCACACGCTCGGCGAAACCGACCAGCTCCAAAACCAATTCGATTCCGGGGCGTAGGCGAGCACCGAGCACCGCGACTGCCGCGAACCCCACCCCGCCCGCCGCACCGGCACCCGCACGATCGCGCAAATCGGTGCCGGTGGCGACCGCGACACAGTCCGCCCAATGAGTGAGCGCCGCGTCGAGCACTTCCACTTGGTCACCGTCGGCACCCTTTTGCGGACCATAGATGGCGGCCGCACCGCGCGGACCGGTGAGCGGGTTGTCGACATCGCACGCGACGGTGATCTCGACCCCGCCCAGCCGTTCCCGCACCGGCGCAAGGTCGATCGCGTGCAGTCGAGCCAATGCCGCACCGCCGTCACCGATTTCGGCACCGTCAGCATCGAGCAGACGCGCACCGAGCGCCGCGAGCAGCCCGGCGCCGCCATCGGTACCCGCACTGCCCCCGATGCCGAGCACCACCCGACGGCAGCCGGCATCGATCGCCGCGGCGATGACCTCGCCGCTGCCCCGGCTGGTGGCCGTCATCGGTGCGAACTTGCCGCTCGGTAGCCGTACGAGCCCGGATACGTCCGCCAGTTCCACGACGGCGATATCGTCGCGGCGGGCATACGCCGTGCACACCGGTTCGCCGGTGGGTCCGGATGCGGTCACCAGGACCGCCTCGAAACCCGCGGCCGAAGCGGCGGCGACGGTGCCGTCCCCGCCGTCCGCGATCGGCACCACCGACACCTCGGCACCGGGCCGGACGCGGTGGATACCGACCCGGACAGCGGCACCGACCTGCGCGGCGGTCAACGACCCCTTGAACTTGTCGGACGCGATCAGGACTCGAGTCATCGCGGCTCAGTCCAGCTGCGCGGTCGCGGTCGGGACGTCGGCCGCGGACTGCGCCAGTTCTTCGAATTCGACGATATTGTCGATCTCGAGTCCCATCGACACATTCGTCACCCGTTCGAGGATGACCTCGACGATTACCGGCACCCGGAATTCGGTCACCAGCTTCTTCGCCTCATCGAGCGCCGAACCGATCCACGCCGGATCGAATACCCGAATCGCCTTGCAGCCCAAGCCTTCCGCGACCTTGACGTGGTCGACGCCGTACCCGGCGAGCTCTGGGCTGTTGATATTGTCGAAGGCGAGCTGCACGTAATAGTCCATGTCGAACGCGCGCTGCGCCTGACGGATCAGGCCCAGATACGAATTGTTCACCACGACATGGATGTACGGGATATTGAACTGCGCGCCGACGGCCAATTCCTCGATGAGGAACTGGAAGTCGTAGTCACCCGAGAGCGCAACCACGGTGGCATCGGGATCTGCCGTCGCGACACCGATGGCCGCGGGTACGGTCCAGCCCAGCGGCCCGGCCTGGCCCGCATTGATCCAGTGCCGCGGCCGGTAGACGTGCAGCAGCTGCGCCGCCTGGATCTGTGATAGACCGATGGTGCTGACGTAGCGCACCTCGGGCCCGAATGCCTTGTTCATCTCCTCGTAGACGCGCTGCGGCTTGATCGGCATATCGTCGAAGTGCGTCTTACGCAGCCCGACCTGTTTCCGGTTACGGCACTGCTCGGCCCACACACTGCGATTCGGCAGCTGTCCGGCCGCGTCGAGTTCGCGCGCGACCTCGACGAAGACGCGCAGCGCGGCACCCGCGTCGGAGGTGATGCCGTAGTCCGGTGCGAACACCCGACCGATCTGGGTCGGCTCGATATCGACGTGTACGAAGGTGCGATCCTTGGTGTAGGTATCCACACCGCCGGTATGCCGGTTGGCCCAACGGTTTCCGATACCGAGCACGAAATCGGATTCGAGCAGGGTGGCATTGCCGTACCGGTGTGAGGTCTGCAGTCCGACCATGCCCGCGTGCAGCACGTGGTCGTCGGGAATCGTGCCCCAGCCCATCAGCGTCGGCACCACCGGCACACCGGTGAGTTCGGCGAATTCGACCAGCAGCGCCGCGGCATCGGCATTCACGATGCCGCCACCCGCGACGATCAGCGGCCGCTGCGCCGCATTCAACATCTCGATAGCCTTGACCGCCTGCGCCCGGGTCGCGGCCGGGCGGTGCACCTCGAGCGGCTCGTAAGTCTCGATGTCGAACTCGATTTCGGCGAGCTGCACATCGATAGGCAGGTCGATCAGGACCGGGCCCGGGCGACCCTCGCGCATCAACCGGAAGGCCTTCTGGAAGGTCCCCGGAACCTGTGCGGGCTCGAGCACCGTCACCGCCCACTTGCTCACCGGTGCGGCGATCGAAGCGATATCGACGGCCTGGAAATCCTCCTTGTGCAGCTTGGCCACCGGAGCCTGACCGGTGATGCACAGGATCGGAATCGAATCCGCGCTGGCGGAATACAGGCCGGTGATCATATCGGTGCCCGCGGGCCCCGAGGTGCCGATGCAGACGCCGATATTGCCCGCGGCCGCCCGGGTGTACCCCTCGGCCATATGCGAGGCGGCCTCGACGTGGCGGGCCAGCACATGCTTGATACCGCCGTGCGCGCGCATCGCGCTGTAGAAGGGGTTGATCGCGGCGCCCGGCAAGCCGAATGCCTGTGTCGCGCCTTCCTTTTCGAGAATCAGAACCGCGGCATCCACGGTGCGCATGCGTGCCATGGTCAGTGCTCCCGGCCCGACAGCGCCTCGGTCACCTTCAGCAGACCCGAGTGGTCCAGTGAACCGTGACCCATCGCGCGCGCGGCCGCGATCAACTGCGCGGTCAGCGCACCCATCGGGATCGACACCTCGGCGTCGCGGGCGGCCTGCAGGATGATGCCCATATCCTTGTGGTGCAGGTCGATTCGGAAGCCGGGCTTGAAGTCGCGCTTCAGCATGGATGCGCGCTTGAGTTCGAGGATCTTGCTGCCCGCGAGCCCGCCCGCCAGCACATCGAGGCCCTTCTCGGCGTCCGCGCCCAAGTTCTCCATCAGCAGGATCGCCTCGGCCACCAGGGCATAGGTGCCGCCCACGACGAGCTGGTTGGCGGCCTTGACCACCTGACCGGCACCGTTCGGTCCGACCAGTGCGAAGGTCTTGCCGACCGCCTCGAAAATCGGTGTGGCCGCGGCGAAGTCGGCCTCGTTGCCGCCGACCATGATCGACAGCGCGGCATTGATCGCGCCCGGCTCGCCACCGGAGACCGGGGCGTCGAGCACCCGCAGGCCCTTCTCGATGCCCCGCTCCGCGGTCGAGCGCGCGGTCTTGGGTGTGATGGTGGAGAAGTCGATGTACAGCGTGCCGGGATCAGCGTGCACGAGCACATCGGCGAAGACCGCCTCGACGTGCTCGTCCTGCGGCAGCATCGTGATGACGATGTCCTTGTCCCGCACCGCTTCCGCGACACCGGAGGCGGCCGAACCACCCGCGGCCTTCAGCTTCTCCAGACCGGTGGGGCCGATGTCGTAACCGGTCACCTCGTGCCCGGCGGCGACGAGGTGGCCCGCCATCGGGCTGCCCATGATCCCCAGGCCGATAAAACCGATCCTGAGCCCACCCGTCGCCCGGCCGCCATCCCTCACGGAATCGCTACGCGATGCTGTAGTCATTTGTCCACTTCCAATCCAGCTCGGGGTCTTTGTATTCGAGGCCGATCCAGCCGTCGTAGCCGCTCTCGGCCAGGGTTTCGAAGAGCGCGGCGAAGTCGAGTTCGCCAGTGCCGGGACGGCCGCGGCCCGGACTGTCGGCGATCTGGACGTGGCCGAGATGCGCCGCGTACGTGCGGATCACCGAGTGCAGGCCCTCGCCCATGCGGGCCAGGTGGTACAGGTCGCAGAGGAAACGCACGTTGGATTCACCGGTCTGCTCGACGACCTGCACGGCGTGCGCGGCGCTCACGATCGGATAGTTCGGCGACTCGAAGGAATTCAGTGCTTCCAGCAGGACGACGGCACCGATGGCACCGGCCGCCTGTGCGGCCAGACTCAGGTTCTCGAGCGCGAGTTCGTCCTGCTTCTCCGGACGCTCGCCTTCGACACGGTTGCCGTAGAGGGCATTCAGCGCGCGGCAGCCGGTCTCCTCGGCGATACCGACGGCGACATCGATATTGTCGCGGAACCGGGTGACCTCACTCGGAACCGAGACCAGACCGCGCCCGCCCGCCGGAATCAGGTCGATGAAGTTCAGACCGACCAATTCCACACCGGCATCGCGGATCGCGCGCACGAACGCGTCGATCTCCTTATCGCCCGGCGTCGGATTCTCGCCGAACGGCCACCAGAATTCGACCGCGTCGAATCCGGCCTGCTTTGCCGCGGCGGGGCGTTCCAGCAGCGGGAGATCGGTGAACAGGATCGAGCAATTGACATCGAATTTCGGGAAGGCGACGCCCCCGGCCTGCTTACTCATTCAGCTCCTTGACGGTATTTCTTCCAGCTGCCGATGGCGGTGATATCGATCAGCTCCGGATACGAGGTCGGCGCGCGGCGCAGCAGCATCGATAGGACCGAACGGCCGTCATCGAGTTCGATCGCGCCGAGTTCGAGTTCGGGTGGTTCGGCAGGCAGCAGCCGCTGTCGCAGCACTTCCATGGGGATATCGAAGAGTTCACCGGAGATCGAATCGCCGCCGTCGGCGACGGGATCCAGCCCCGGGAACCTATTGCCGACCGAATAGAAGCGGTAGCGCGGCGCGGTTTTCGCTTCGCCGGCGAAGGGCGCGCCGTCGAGCAGATGATTGAGCGGTTCGCCGCGCATGGCGGAACCGTTCAGAAATATCAACGGCATTCGGTGAATCCTTTGTTCGCGATTACGTGAATTATGTGGGCCGACCACACTGTCGGAATAGCGGCGATTAGCCCGAAGCCGATCGGATATCCGGAAGTCGATTTCGTAGGATGCTCCAGCCGCAGACTCGGTGCCGAAACCGCGCGCCCCGCGTACCGGGTGTACGGGCGCACGGCGGGGTGCGCGGCTCACCAGACCGGGAGCAGGTCCCGGTGGATCGGTCCGCCGGTGGCGGTCAGCGGTTGGGCCGAGCCGCCGCGGCGCACCGCGACGATCTCGGCGGCGATGGATACCGCCGTCTCTTCTGCGGTGCGCGCGCCGAGATCCAGCCCGATCGGTGAATGCAATTGGGCCAGTTCGGATTCCGTCATACCGGCGGCGCGCAGACCGGCCATGCGGTCCTCGTGGGTGCGACGGGAACCCATCGCGCCCACATAGGCCACCGGCAGGCGCAGCGCCACCTCGAGCAGCGGGATATCGAATTTGGCGTCATGGGTGAGCACGCACAGCACCGTGCGCGCATCGACCTGTGTGCGTGCGAGATAGCGGTCCGGCCACTGTACGACGATCTCGTCGGCATCCGGAAAACGCGCACGCGTGGCGAACACCGGGCGGGCATCGCAGACGGTGACGTGGTATCCGAGGAAGCGGCCGATCTTGGTGACAGCGGCAGCGAAATCTATTGCGCCGAAGACAATCATGCGCGGCGGTGGTACATACGATTCCACGAAGACCGTGACTTCACCGGCACCACAACCGATCTCGCGCACACCGGTCGCGCCGATGTCGAGCATCGCCCTGGCCTCGGCCACGACCACCTCATCGAAGGCGGCGCCGACGGTCCACCAGGACCCGATCGCCATGGCCGCACCGGTCTTCAGATCCCGTACCAACGCGACCGCCTCGTCGGTGCGCAGGACCGCCTCGATGGCGACGCGCTCGACCGCCGTGATCCGCTGGACGAATACCTCGAGCTTGCCGCCGCAGGTCAGCCCGACCGCGAAGGCGTCGTCGTCGCTGTATCCGAAGGTTTCGCGCACCGGCTGCCCGGTGCGCAGGACCTCACGGCAGAGTTCGTACACCGCGCCCTCGACACAGCCACCGGAGATGCTTCCGATGACAATGCCGTCGGCGTCGACCGCCAGCGCCGCACCGGGCGGCCGAGGGGCGCTTCCGGTGACGCCGATGACGGTGGCCACGGCGTAATCATTCTCCGCCGCATGCCATTTCCGCAGTTCTGCCGTGAGGTCGCGCATGGTGCTATCCGCCCAGGAGTAGTTCGATGGCCGAGATGCCGAAGTAGCCGGCGAAGACGAGGCTCACCACCCCGATCAGCCAATGGATTTCACGGAATTTGCCGCGCGCCAGCTTGATCACCACGTACGCGATCAGGCCCGCGCCGACACCGTTGGTGATGGAGTAGGTGAACGGCATCAGCACGATAGTCAGGAAGGCGGGCACCGCCACCTCCAGATCGTTCCAATCGATCTTGCGGGCCTGGGTCATCATCAGCGCACCGACGATCACCAGCGCCGGCGCGGCGGCCTGGATCGGCACCACGGCCGCGAGCGGGGTGAAAAATACTGCGAGGCAGAATAGTCCACCGGTCACCAGGCTGGTCAGTCCGGTGCGGGAGCCCTCACCGATACCTGTCGCGGATTCGACGTACACGGTATTTCCGGCGCCGCCGCTGACACCACCGATGACCTGGGAGATACCGTCGATGGTCAGCACCTTGCCGAGACCCGGCATGGTGCCCTTCTCATCGAGCAGTCCGGCCTCGTCGCAGACGCCGAAAACCGTTCCCATGGCATCGAAGAACCCGGTCAGCACCAGGGTGAACAGCACGACCCCCGCGACCAGCCCGCCCGCCTCGGCGAAACCGCCGAAGAGGTCGATATTCAGCGCCAGCCCGAAATCGGGTGCGGCGAAGAATCCCTTCGGCTTCTCCGGCACCACCGGCCCCCATGCCTGCGGGTCGATCTTCGCCAGCGCGTTGACGACAATGGCGAGCACCGTCGAGATGGCGATACTGATCAGAATCGCACCGGGCACCTTGCGGATGAACAGTGCCAGCATTACCAGCAGGCCGACCGCGAAAATCACTACGGGCCAACCGGATAGGTGACCACCGGCGCCGAGGGTGACCGGCGGACCGGTCTGCGCGCCGTGTCCGACCACCCCGGCAGAGACCAGTCCGATCATCGCGATGAACATGCCGATCCCGACGCCGATCGCATTCTTGAGACCGAGCGGGATGGCGTTGATGATCATGGTCCGCAGGCCGGTCGCGGCCAGGATCACAATGATCACGCCCATCAGGACGACCAGGCCCATGGTCTGCGGCCAGGTCATATGCGGCGCCGCCTGGAAGGCGACCACCGGAACCACACCGAGTCCGGCGGCGAGCGCCAAAGGCACATTGCCCGCCACGCCCATCAGGATGGTGCTGAGTCCCGCGGAAAATGCGGTGGCCGTGGTGAGTTGAGCGATGCTCAGCTTGTCACCGTTGACATCCGCGACGCCGCCGAGAATCAGCGGCACCAACAGGATGACGTAGGCCATGGCGACGAAAGTGGTGATGCCGCCACGAATTTCGCGGGAAACGGTGGTTCGGCGTTCGCTCAGCCGGAAGAACCGGTCGAGCGCAGACCGTTCTGCTACCGGCTCTGGTGTGCTGGGCTTGGTCTGAATCTGGGTCATTGGCGTGCCCTCCTCGGGGCGTAGCCGACCTACGGTCCGGCGGCTGTCCTTTTGGACCGGGCCGGACCGCACGGTTCGGGTACTGCTGTTGTGGAGTCTCTCCGGTCCATTGGAACCGGCTGCCCCTGTTGATCAACTGCTCCGGATGATGTCTTCCGGACGCACCGGCACTCGGTTGATGTGCACGTTTCCACCCCGTGATCGGCAGGCGTCACGGATCGCCGCGGCGATCGCGGGTGTCGAAGAGAGCGTGGGCGGCTCTCCGGCGCCGCGCAGCCCGTAGGGGGCGTGCGGATCGGCGTTTTCGAGAATCTCCAGCCGCTGTGACGGCGTATCGAGAATCGTCGGGATCAGGTAGTCGGTGAAGGACGGGTTGCGCACCTTACCGTCTTCGACCTGGATTTCCTCCATGACCGCCAGGCCAAGCCCCTGTACGGAGCCGCCGTGGATCTGCCCCTCCAGGGACAGGCGGTTCATGATCTTGCCCACGTCCTGGACCGCGTCCAGGGAGACGACCTTGACCAGGCCGAGGTCCGTATCCACGTCCACCACCGCGCGGTGCACGCAGAGAGCCAGCTGGGTGTGGCTATTCCCCTGTCCCGTAACGGGATCCATGCCGGTGGTCGGCCGGTGGTGGTACTCGCGGGTCTCTTCGATAACCCCCTCATCCAGGACATCGACGATCGCCGCGAGCACCTCCCCCGTGCGCGAAACCACCTTGCCGCCGACCAGGCGCAGTCCCGACATGGCACCGAACTCGGCCTGGGCCAAGGCGAGTACACGCTGGCGCACGGCCTCACAGGCCGCCTTCACCGCGCCACCGGTCATATAGGTCTGCCGGGAGGCGGACGACGAACCCGAGTCGCCGACCTGGTTGTCGGCCGGGTGAATGGTGACCCGTTCGATACCGAGTTCGGTACGCGCGATCTGCGCTTCGACCGTCACCAGTCCCTGACCGACCTCGGCGGCCGCGGTGTGTACCAGCGCAACCGGTTCTCCCGCAATGACTTCCAGCCGCACCCGAGCGGTCGAGTAGTCGTCGAAGGCCTCGGAGAAGCAGATGTTCTTGATACCGACGCCGTAACCGACACCACGCACCACGCCCTCGCCGTGCGTCGTCTGCGATGCGCCGCCGGGCAGGTTCCGGATATCCGAGGCGTCCAGCTCCGGGGGCATCGGCATATCCCGCAGCTGCCCGAGCATTTCGGCCATCGGCGTCGGCGCGTGCAGCACCTGACCGGTCGCCAGCCTGGAACCCTGTGACACCGCATTGATCTGGCGCACGTGCACCGGATCCAGATCCAGCGCCTCGGCGACCTTGTCCATCATCGACTCGTGTGCGAAACAGGCCTGCACCGCGCCGAATCCGCGCATCGCACCGCACGGCGGATTATTGGTGTAGATGCCGTACGCGTCGATCTCGATATGTGGAATCTCGTACGGCCCCACCGCGAGCGAGGACGCGTTACCGGTGACATTCAGCGTCGCCGAGGTGTACGCGCCACCGTCTAGGACGATGAGAACCTTTGCGTAGGTGAGCTTTCCGGCATCATTGGCACCGTATTCGTAGAGCATCTTCGCCGGGTGCCGGTGCACGTGCCCGAAGAACGACTCCTCGCGGTTGTACATCATCTTGACGGGCTTGCCGGTGTGCATGGCCAGCATGCCCGCGTGGATCTGCATGGACAGGTCCTCGCGACCACCGAAGGCTCCGCCGACACCTGCCATGGTCATGCGGATCTGGTCATCGGCCAGGCCGAGGCAAGGCCCGATCTGGGACAGGTCATTGTGCATCCACTGGGTGGCGACGTAGAAGTCGAGCCCGCCGTCCTCGGCCGGAATCACCAGGCCGGATTCGGGGCCGAGGAATGCCTGGTCCTGAATGCCGACCTCGAATTCCTCGGTGATCACCACGGTGGCCAGCGCGCGGCCCACGGTGATATCGCCGACGCGCACCGGCTGATGCCGGGCGATACCGCCGCGCTCCTGCACCGCGAGCCGTTTCGGGGCCGAGAGCACCGCCATCGGGTCGGTAATGGGTTCCAGTACCTCCCAATCGATTTCGATGGCATCGAGGGCACGCCGCGCGATCTCGGGGTGGTCGGCGGCGACCAGGGCGATGGGCTCACCGTGGTGGCGCACCTCGCCGATGGCCAGGACCGGCTGATCCCAGGTGTGGTCGAGGCCGTACATCTTGCGGCCGGGCACATCCTCCTGGGTGAGTACCGCGTGCACACCGGTCATGGCCAGTGCGGGCGCGATATCGATACCGCGGATGATCGCGCGCGGATGCGGGCTGCGCAGGGTCGCACCCCAGAGCATGTCATCCATCCAGAGATCGGAGGCGTAGGCGAACTCGCCCTTGACCTTCAACGTGCCGTCGGGGCGCAGCGGGCTCTCCCCGATGCCGCCCTTACCCGGTGCGGCAACCTCTTCGGGGAAGCGGGTGGTCCGTGGGACAGTCATCATGCCTCCTGTCGCATCAGCCGTTTGCGGGCCGCGACACCGGCGCGGCCGACGACATCCTGTGCGACGGTGCGCAATTCGTCGTTCTCCACGACGGTGCGCCCGCCGACGAGCAGCCGGGCCAGTGGCGGTGTCGGTCCGAAAACCAAGGAGCAGACCGGATCCTCGATCGCCGAGCGGAAACCGTCGACCCGCCAGATGGCGAGGTCGGCGAGCTTACCGGGTTCGATACTGCCGATCTCGTTGTGGCGGCCGAGATTACGGGCACCGCCCAGGGTGCCGATTTCGAGCGCTTGGCGCGCGGTAAAGGCGGTCGGGCCGTTGACCGCGCGCTGAAACAGCATGGCCTGCCGCATTTCACCCGCCATGGAAGTCAGCTCACTCGACGCCGCGCCGTCCACCCCCAAACCGACCGGCGCACCGGCGGCCACCAGATCGCTGACGCGGGCGATACCCGCACCGAGTCGGGCGTTGGAGCTGGGGCAATGCGCCGAGCCGCTGCCGGTTTCGGCGAAGCGCCGGATATCGGCGTCGTGCAGGTGCACCGCGTGCGCGAACCAGACGTCCTCGCCGAGCCAGCCGAGCTTTTCCATGTATTCGACCGGGGTGCAGCCCATCTGCTCGATGCAGTGCTCTTCCTCGTCGAGTGTTTCGGCGAGATGGGTATGCAGCCGAACACCTTTGGCGCGCGCCAGCGTCGCGGAATCGATCATCAGACCCTCGCTCACCGAGAACGGCGAGCAGGGTGCGACCGCGACCCGCAGCATCGAATCGAACGATGGATCGTGGTACTTGTCGATGACTTCGGCAGTGTGGGTGAGGATTTCGTCTCGACTCTCGACCACCTCGTCCGGCGGCAGACCGCCGTCCTTCTGTCCGCGGTCCATGGAACCGCGGCACGGGTGGAAACGCAGGCCGATCTCGCTCGCCGCGCGCACCTCGGCCTCGAACAGGTCGCCGCGCCCCTTCGGGAAGATATAGTGGTGGTCGCTGCTGGTGGTGCAGCCGGTCAACGCCAGCCAGCCCAGACCGGCAGCGGCCGCACCGTAGACGACGTCGGCGTCCATGCGCGCCCAGGTGCGATAGAGACCGGTCAGCCATTCGAACAGGGTGGAATCCTGGAACAGGCCCTGGCTCGCCCACTGGTAGAGGTGGTGGTGGGTATTGACCAGGCCCGGGGTCACCAAACAGCCTGTGCCGTCGATCTTTTCGGCACCTGGGACGATCGGTGCCGGTCCTGCGCCGAGGGCTTCGATGCGGCCATCGGAGATGACTACGTATCCGGACGCGATCTCGTCACCGACGACCGGCGCGATATAGGCATTCTCGATGACAGTCTGCCCACCTGTCACCCGGCCTCCGTCCCGCATGGAATCGCTGCGCGATGCTGTACTCATCGGCCCGCCTTACGTGCCGCGGCCATTCGCACCGCGTCGAGGATCTTCTCGTATCCCGTGCAGCGGCAGAGGTTTCCGGCGAGCGCCTCGCGGATCTCCACATCGGAGGGATCGGGATTGCGTTCGATGAGATCGTGCGCCTGCACGATGAGCCCCGGTGTGCAGAAGCCGCATTGGACCGCACCGGCCTCGACGAAGGCCTCCTGCATCGGATCGAGTTTCGCGCCATTGGCCAGCCCCTCGACGGTGCGCACCGAGCGATCCTGCACCTGGCCCGCGGCCACGAGACAGGAACACACCGGCGTGCCATCCAAATAGACTGTGCACGAACCGCATTCGCCTTGCTCACAGGCGTTCTTGGAGCCGGGTAGGCCCATGCGCTCGCGCAGGATATAGAGGAGGCTCTCGCCCTCCCACACATCGTCGACGGTCTCTTGCGAGCCGTTCACGTCGAAGGTCACACGCATCAGGCTGCCCTCCTTCTTTCTGCTAGGTAATCCGTCCAGGCCCAGGACAGGGTGCGGCGAGCCAGCACCGTCAGGGCATGTCTGCGGTATTCCGCGGTGCCGCGGACGTCATCGATCGGCTTGGCGGCGGCCGAGACCAGCGCACCGAATTCGCGGACGACGTCGAATGGCAATGGGGCCGGGTCATCCCAGTCCAGCGCATCGGCGAGGAACTGCTCGGCCGGTGTCGCGCGCAGCGGCGTCGGTCCGGCGGATCCGATGCCGGTGCCGACCGTGCGGGTGTCGGGGTGCAATGCGATCGAGAACGCGCAGACCGCGATCACCATGGCATTGCGGGTGCCGACCTTGGAGAAGTACTGCGGTCCGGTTGCGGGCTCGATCCGGATGGCGCGGATCAGCTCGTCGGGCTCCAGGGCGTTCTTCTTCACCCACACATAGAAGTCATCGATCGGGATCAGGCGGGTGCCGCGCGCGGCCGACTCCACCTCGATCACCGCATTGGCCGCCAGCAGCGCGGGGTGGGCGTCACCGGCCGGGGACGCACCGCCGAGATTGCCGCCGACCGTGCCGCGGTTGCGGATCTGCGGCGAACCGACGGTGCGCGAGGCCTGCGCCAGACCGGGCAGCTGGTGGTTGAGCCGGTTGATGATGCGCACATACGGGACGCCCGCGCCGATCCGGATCCGGCCGTAGGGCTCGGTCGAGTAATCGAACAGGTCGCGACAGCGGTTGAGATCGAGCAGTGCCGCCGGACGACCGTGGTCGAAGTTCATCTCGACCATGACATCGGTGCCGCCCTGAATGGGTTTCGCCTCCGGATTTGCGGCCTTCAGCTCGAGCGCCTCGGCCCAGGTATCGGGTCGTAGGAAATCCATCATCACTCCCAAGCCGGTCCGGGCGCGGGAGCGTCCTCGGTGAGTACGGTGCCCTCGATCAGGCCGTAAGGCCGGTCGGCGGCGAAGAACACCTCGTTGTCGTTCTCCAGTCCGAAGCCGGACAGATCCACGACGAAATGGTGCTTATTGGGCAGCGACAGCCGGACCTCGCAGACCTGCGGGACCGCGCCGATCACCCGGTCGCCCATGGCGTAGAGGGTCTGCTGCAGCGAGTAGCTGTAGGTATCGGCGAATGCCTCGAGCAGCGCACCGCGGACCTCGCGGTAGGCCTTGTCCCAGTCGCCCGGTTCGCTCGCGAAGCGCCACTCCGCGTTGACCTCGGTGGCCAGTACGCGGTCGTAGGCCTCCTGCAGCGTCGTGTACTTGTCCTTGATATAGCCGTGGAATTCCGAGCCGGTGGAGTTGAGCACCACCAGACCCGTCAAACCCGAGACCACCCAGGCGTTTTCGCCGTCGTAGTGCACCCGCGAGGTACGGGTCTCCTGGCCGGAGCGCACGAACGAATACTGCTTGTCACCGAGGCCGACCACGATGCGCTCCCAGGCGTACTCCTCCAGGGAGACCCGCGCGTGGTGGATGGGCGGCTGGGAATCGACGAAATGCCGTGCCAGCACAAGACCGAACGCTTCCGGCGAGGTGATGCCGTGTTCCTTGGCGAAGGCGAATACGGTGTTCTTCTGGGTGTCGGTCGGCAGGACTGTCGCGTTGTCACCGGTCAGGTGGACCTCGTCCATGTCACCGGATAACGCGACACCGACGTTCAGATCCCGGATCTCGTGGACGGCACCGGTTTTCGTCACCCGGACGACCCGGTTTTCCGCTTTGCCGTATCTATTCGGCCCGAGCTTGATCGACATGGTTCAGCTACCTCGGTAGGTCGAGTAGGAATAGGGACTGAGCAGCAGCGGCACGTGGTAGTGCTCGGCTGGGTCGGTGACGCGGAAGTCGATGGTCACCGACGGGTAGAACGGACTGAGGTCACCGGTTTCGAAAATCAGCCGGTGGATACCGATTTCGGGCGCGGGCAGATCCTTGACGCGCCCGTCGCCGTCGGTCCGGCGCTCGGCGAGCACGGTGCCGTCGGCATTTTCCAGCCGCACCGGCAGCCCCGCCGCCGGGCGACCGGATGCCGCGTCGAGCACATGGGTGGACAGACTCACCTGTCCTCCAACAGCTTTCGGATTCGCAGCCGGGTGATATCGGCGAGTTCGCGTTGAGTCGCGATGCGCTCGCCCTCGGCGGTATTCGCCAGCCGCCTGCGCAGTTCGGCGCGGATCTGCTCGGCGGAGCGGCCGGCGGCGCGGATCAGGAAGACGTGTCCGAACCGCTGCTCATAGGCGAGGTTGCCTGCGGCGATGTCATCGAGTGTCTGCTGGTCGGCGCTCGCCGTGCCGGACTGCTCACCGGCGGACCACTTGGCCTCGCGCTCGTGCGCGCCCGCCTTCGCCCGGTCACCGATGCGCGGATGCGCGGACAGCGCCTCCTCGATGTCGGGCCAACTCAGCTCCCGTACCCCGGCGACCGCGGCGGCTATCAGGCTCGTGCTGTCCACGTAGGGCCGGTGCGCCGCCACCTTCTGCGCCCAGACGTGTGAGGCGCAGCAGGTCAGCAGTTCCGCCTCGGCCTGGTCCGGAGGCAGCGAGTTGAGCCATCCGATCTCACCGGACATCCGATCTCCCATCGAGCTTGTTCTGGTGCTGGGAGTAAGTACACCCGCCGTTCATCTGCGCTGCTAGGACCCAGAAATCCGAAGTGTGCGCCAGTTCACACGGGCTCGTTTGTATGAATATCCAAAGCGTCGCCGGGAGGGCGCGAGCTGGGCTGTTAGCCTCGGCAAGTGTGCGACTTAGATCACTTCTGACCATGAACCTCGGTCTCGAGCTCGTCACCGGCGAAGAAGAGCTCGACCGCTTCGTGCGCTGGGTAGTGACCACCGACATGCTCGATCCGAGTCGCTATCTCTCCGGCGGTGAGCTGGTCCTGACCGGGCTGCAATGGCGGCTTTCGCCGGAGGACAGCGAGACCTTCGTGCGCGCGCTGGCCCAGGCCGGAGTCGCCGGACTCGCCGCCGGTGACGCCCGCTATGGCGGCGCTCCGCCCGACGTCGTCGAGGCCTGTCAACGGCATCGGATACCGCTGTTCCGTGTCCGCGAGGATATCGCATTCGCCCAGGTCACCGAGACATTGACCCGCAATCTGTCCACCGGGCGCGCCGCCGATCTGACCGCCATCCTCGACCGCCACCGCCAGCTCGTCTCGGGTACCGGGCTGGGCTCGGTGCTCGAGCTGATCGAACGCGATCTCGGGATGCGCTGCTGGGTCGTCGCATCCACCGGACGCGTGGTGGCCGGCCCCGCCGCACCACCGCCGGTCGGGGCCACCGCCGCCTTCCTGAACGCCCGCCGTCTCCCCCACGTGCTGGTCCAGGACAAGGCGCGCTACTCGCTGTTCGCCGTCGACGAGCACAGCACGTCCCGCGCCGCCGACTGGTTCCTGGTCTTCGAAGGTGACTTCAAAGACTGGCCGGAGGAACGTCGCGCCCTGACCGGCGAGCTCGCCGCGGTCGTATCGCTCGAACGCGCCCGGCTCGACGACCGTCAGAGCGCCGAGGGCCGCCTCGCCCAGGAACTCATCGAACTGATCGTCTCCGATGCCAAACCCGCCGAAATCATTTCCCGCCTGGAACTGACCGGCCTCGGTCCCGCCGAAACCTATATCGCGGTGGCAGCTGGCGCAGATGCCTTGCGCCCCGGCGAATTACGCGTCCTACTGCGCGAAATCCTCTACGGCAAAAGGCCGGCCGCAGGTGTGGTCGACGGTGAAGCCATCGCCCTCATCCCTGCAGACGGCTCCGTCATCAGCGAAATCCACCGCGCCGTAACCGCTTTGGAGCCCGGACTACAGGGTGCTCACCTCTCGATCGGTGTCAGCGGCATCGTCGACGGCGAAGGCCTACGCGGCGCTGTCGAAGAAGCCCGCTACGCCCGCCGCCTGGCCGCCGACCGCCCCACCCCCACCACCGTCGTCGGCCACGACGAACTCGCCACCCATATGCTCCTGCTGGCCAGCGTCCCCGACGAAGTCCGCCGAATGTTCCGCCTGCGCCTGCTCGACCCGTTGAGCAGCTACGACCAGGAAAACCGGGCCGACTTGGTGCACACCCTGGAAACCTTCCTCGAGGTGTCCGGCTCGTGGACCAAATGCGCTGAGCTACTTCACGTTCACGTGAATACCTTGCGCTACCGTATCCAACGCATCGAGGAACTGACCGGCCGCGACCTGTCCCGCCTCGAAGACCGCGTCGACTTCTTCCTCGCGCTCGCCCTCCGCTGAAGGAACCCATGGACAGCACGGACCTATACCTCCCGACTCGGCTCGGAACCCTGCACGTCGTCACAACCGGGCACGGCGATCCGCTCGTGATGTGGCCGAGCCTGCTCATGGACGCCGGGCTCTGGGACGCTCAGATCGCTCACTTCGCCGAGAATTACCTGACCATTGCGGTGGACCCGCCCGGCCATGGAAAATCCAGTCCACTCACCCGCGGCTTCACCTTCGACGACTGCGCGGGCTGCGTGGTCGACATCCTCGACCACCTCGAACTCTCGCGGACCCACTTCATCGGGAACTCCTGGGGCGCCATGATCGGCGGCACCTTGGCCGCCGAATATCCGGACCGCGTCCGATCCGCCATCTTGATGAACGGCACGGCCTCACCAGCCCCGAGCGGTCAGAAACTGCAGTACCGGGCGCTGCTGGTCCTCATCCGTATCCTGCGTGGCATCCGCCCGCCGCTCACTCGCTCGGTAGTGAGCGCATTCCTCGGGCCGACCACCGAAGCCACGCGCCCCGATGTGGTGCGCCGAGTCCTCGATACGGCACGTCGCAATGATCCGAAATCGGTCGCGCATGCCGTCCGATCCGTGGTGATCGAGCGCCCGGACCAACGCGACCGCTTCGCCGCGATCACCTGTCCCACACTGGTCGTCGGCGGTCGCGAGGATCGCACCTTTCCGGTACCCGAACTGGAGACCATGGCCCGGTCCATTCCCGGCGCCGAGCTGGCGGTTATCGAGGATGCCGCGCACCTCGCGGCCGCCGAGGTTCCCGATGTCGTCAATCAGTTGGTCGAAACCTTCCTGACGAACTGCGCCGAAGCGCGCTGACTCGTGCCGGTATTGCATACGGCCGCGCTGCGGCGAACGATTAGCTGTGCGGTGGCCGTGTTCGCGGGCCGTGCGGTCCGAGCACCCTCGGTGGACCACGACGCGTCACCCTCGCTATAGAGCGGAGTGATCCCTCCGCACTAGGAGGACTCGATGTTCATCCAAGTTATTCAAGGAAAGGTTTCCGACGCCGATCGACTACGTCGGTGTATGGATCGGTGGACCGAGGAATTGCAGCCGGGAGCCGACGGCTATCTCGGGACGACCAGCGGGTTGTGCAATGACGGAACGTTCATCGCATTGGCGAGGTTCGAATCCGAAGAAGCGGCGCGGCGCAATAGCAATCGTCCGGAGCAAGGCGCGTGGTGGGCCGAGACCGAGCAGTGCTTCGACGGACCGGTGCAGTTCATGGATTGCCCCGAGGTGACGCAGTGGCTGGGCGGTGGCTCGGATCAGGCCGGATTCGTCCAGGTCATGGAGGGCCATACCCGCAATCCGCGGCGCATGCGCGAACTGCTCGCCGAAGGCACCGAGCGCATCCACGAATTGCGCCCCGAAATTCTCGGCGGCACCTTGGCGACATATGGCAGCGACGGGTACGTCGAGGCCATCTACTTCACCTCCGAGGCCGAGGCCCGCGCCCACGAAAAGGTGGAGATTCCAGACGATCTGCGGACCCTGTTCGACGAGGAAGGCGAACTCATGGGCGAAGTCGAATACTTCGACCTACACGAACCGATGCTGGTCTCCCGCCGCTGACCCGAACCGTCGCATATCCAGTGACACCCGCGCGCGGGCGACCGTGCGAGGCGCTCGCTGGCTATGCGACACCCTCAACTGATACCCGCAATCCGCCAAGACAATTCGGGTGGGCGTTCGATGTCGGTGGTCGGCGCTAGCGTAGCGGCGTGAACCGTACGGATCGGCTATATGCGATCGTCGAGGAGTTGCGGGCGGTGGCGCCGCGAATGCGGACCGCGCGGGAGTTGGCCCAGCGTTATGAGGTGAGCGTTCGAACGATCGAACGCGATATCGCGGCACTGCAGCAGGCGAGTATTCCGATCTACGCGGATGTCGGCAGGCGCGGTGGGTACGCGTTGGAGAAGAGCATGTCGCTGCCGCCGCTCAATTTCACCGCAGCGGAAGCGGTCGCACTCGCCGTGGCTTTGGCGCGCAGCGAGGCGACGCCCTTCGACCAGGCGGGACGCAGCGCGTTGCGCAAGATTCTCGGGGTGATGTCGGAGCGCAATGCGGCCGCCGCGCGCGACCTCGCCGCGCGGGTTCGGTTGCTGGATCCGGTGGATGCGCGGCCCGTCCAGGCCATTCCGTCGGTCATCGGGCAATCGATCGAAGCGGGGCGGGTACTGCGGATCAGCTATTCGGATCGCTTCGGCGCGGCCAGTGACCGGGAGGTCGAGCCGACGGCATTCCTCAACGGATCGCACGGCTGGTATCTCATCGCGTGGTGCCGGTTGCGTGCGGAGTCGCGCTGCTTCCGGCTGGACCGCATCCGCGCGGTGACCATGACAGATACGCCGACCTTGCCGCGCCCGCTCACTCCTTCGGATATTCCGAAGGACCTCGAACTCCGAACCGTCGCGCTGTGAGACGAAATCGGCGGGAAACACCGACAGGGGGTTGTCGCCGCGCCGGGTGATCGTGATCGGGCAAGACACAGATACCCGATCGCGAGGAGACGACACGGTGAGCACTCCCCCTTTCAACACGGTTGCCTGGTTCCAGGTCGGCAGCGATAAGCCGCAGGAGGTCGAGAAGTTCTACGGCGACCTGTTCGGCTGGAGCTTCACCGCCGACCCGAACGCCGACACCTACGACTTGGTCAGCTACCCCGCGAGCGAGACACCCGAGCGGCGGCATCTCGCGCACCCCCGATGCCTCGGGCAATCACGCGACCTTCTTCGTCCTCGTCCAGGATGTGGCGGCCACGGTCGCCGCCGCCGAAAAGCTGGGCGGAAAGGTGTCGGTCCCACCGATCACCGGCAAGGACGGACTCGTCTTCGCACACATCCTCGACACCTCCGGAAACGACTTCGGCATCTTCAGCCCACCGCCGCAGCCGTGAACCGACGGGGGCCTCGGCCATCGGCCGGGGTCCCCCGGTCGGCTCGAACTTTGTTGCGGGGAGCCAACATAAGTCCATATCTCGAGTCCATCGCAATTCGGCAGCTATCCGATTTATCGAATGGATAGCCGCCGAATGCGCGGGCTAGCCTCGAAGTCCACTGCGCTGCGCTATCAGATGCTGACGACCATCAATCGCGGTTGAACTCGAGAATCGAGGATCCCGATGAGCAATTCCCCGGGCGTCGGACCGCACATGAGCCGCACACGCTGGTCGGCGGCACTCGGCGCAGTGATTCTCGCGGTGGCACTCAGCGGGTGCGCCTGTTCGTTCGGCGAGTATTCGGATGACGCGAGGGTGGCGGTCGAACAGTTCACCGAGCTGCTGAACAAGCGGGATGCCGATAGTGCCGCGAAATTGACCACCCAGCCGAGCAATGCCGCCACATCGCTGCGACAGGTGTTCGAGGGATTGGGCCCTGGTGCCCCGGACTTCCGTGTGTCGCAATTCATCGCATTGGATTCCAAGGAGGGAATCTTCGCCCTGCAGGGCGCGTGGGCATTCGGCCGCGATCGAAACTGGACATATGACGCGCAGGGCACGGTCCGAAAGTTGGCGACCGGCTGGCGAATCTCCTGGGACCCCACTATCGCCTTGCCGCAACTGGACAACACCCGCAAGGTCAACCTGGTAAAGGCATATCCGACGCCGCCTCCCGTGGTGAAGGACAGTCTCGGACAACCGTTGATGACCCAGCAGATCATCGCTGTGGTCCGGCTCGATCCCGCCCGCATCACCGATCCGGTCGCCACCACCGACGCGCTGGCGAAGGCCATCGCACCGGTCGCCCCGCTGATCACCGGGGAATCCTTACGCGCGCAACTCGCCGCCGCCAAAGGTCAACCGGTCGTCGCGGTGAATCTGCGGCAGGACGACTTCGCGGTTCTCGAACCTGACATCACGCCGATTCCCGGGGTGGTGGCGCAGCCGCAGCCACGGCTGATCTCGGCCGACCGGCGCATCCAATCCCCCATGCTCGACGCACTGCGCACGGTGTGGCAGGACAACCAGGACCGGACCGCGGGCTGGGCGGTCCAGCTATCGGGACCCGACGGACTGCCGATCGCAAACATCGCCGGACAGCAGGGCACACCGGCGCCGGATGTGTCCGCGACCCTGGATCCGTACTGGCAGCGCGCCGCTCAGGATGCGGTCAACTACCTCGGGAATCCGGCGGCCGTCGTCGCGATCCGTCCCGCGACCGGAGCCATTGTCGCCGCCGCCGAGAACAATGCGGCCAGCACGAACGATCCAGTGGCCTTCGCCGGGCTCGCTCCGATCGGCGGCACTTCCGAACTATTGCGGGCGGCCGCGGCCACCATCGCGCACAAACCGCCGCAGAACGTATCCCTCGACGAGATCACCCAGGCCGCCCGCACCCTCGGTCTCGGCGTCGATTTCGAGCTGACGGGTCTGAGCAAGGTGGGTTCGCGAATCCCGGCCCCGGGCACCGAAGAGACCCGGCGCGGCGGCCGGGCGAGCGAAATCCAGGCCAGCCCCTACGGCATGGCGATCCTCACCGCCGCCATCGCCAATGGGCGTATCACGCCACCCATGATCGAAATCGGCCGCCCGGCAACGACTTCCACCCAATCGAGTCCGCTGCCGGCTGCGGTGGCCGACCAACTCCGGAGCCTGATCGGCGGCGGCGGATATGTCACCACCGCGGGCGGGCAGGGCTGGCTGCTCGCCAATACCGGCGAGTTGGTCTTCGCACTTCATGTCGAGGATCCGGACAGCAGCACCACCCTGCGGAACGCGGCCGAACGCATTTTCCATCCGGACCTCGGATAGGCCTACGGCTCACAGCCAACACCCAGCTTGTCCTGAGCTGCGACCTTGCTCGGCCCGTCACGCTAGTGGAATGAGCAGAGCAGAGCCGGAAGCACGCATTCTCGTCATCGACGACGAGCCGATGATTGTCGAGCTCCTTGCGGTGAGTCTGCGATTTCAGGGGTTCGAGGTGGTCACCGCGATAAGCGGGACGGACGGACTGGACAAGGTGCGCCGGTTCCGGCCGGACGCGCTGATCGTGGACGTGATGATGCCGGGCATGGACGGGTTCGGGCTGTTGCGGCGGCTGCGCGCGGACGGGATCGATGCGCCGGTGCTGTTCTTGTCCGCGCGCGACGAGGTCGACGACAAACTCACCGGGCTGACCCTCGGCGCGGACGACTATGTCACCAAACCGTTCAGCCTGGAAGAGGTGATCGCCCGGCTGCGGGCCATCCTGCGGCGGTCGGGCAGGGATGCCGTCGCGGACCTGTCCTCCCGCATCGCGGTGGGCGATATCGAACTCGACGAGGACAGTCACGAAGTCTGGAAAGCCGGTGTGCCGGTGGCATTGTCGCCCACCGAGTTCACGCTGCTGCGATATTTCATGGTGAATTCGGGCAAGGTGCTCAGCAAGGCGAAGATCCTGGATCACGTGTGGCGCTATGACTTCGGCGGTGACGCGGGCGTGGTCGAGTCGTATGTGTCGTATCTGCGGCGCAAGGTCGATACCACCGAACCGAAGCTCATCCACACGCTGCGCAGCGTCGGCTATGTGCTGCGCGCACCGCAGCCGAGTCGGATATGAGACTGCGTGAATCACTCGCCCGGCGGGTGTCGGCCATCCCGCTGCGGGTGGGACTTGTTGTCGCCCTGGTCTTCCTGGTCGCCATGGTGCTGCTCGCCACGGGTTTCGCGGTGACCTCCGCCCTGAGTCGATCACTGACCGCACGCACCGACGAACAGCTCTACGACGCCGCTCACTCATGGGCCGAACCACGCGAGATGAAACAGGTCGTCACGAATGACGGTGCGACGGTGTGGGTTCCGGCCGACCTGCCGCAAGCGCCGGCACCTCGGCTGTTCACCGATCAACCCCGCCGCTTCTACGAGTTGCACAAAGGCCCCGAGGGACAGACCTATCCGGGCACCTCGGTCACGGTCGCCGGCATCGGCACCACGCCGGATATCGACGGAAATACGGCATCGGTCCCCACGACCGTCGGCTCGACCGACGGATCCGAGGTGCAGTGGCGCGCCCTCACCACCAGCAACCAGTACGGCTCGACGACCATCGCGCTGCCGCTCACCGATAACCAGGAGACGGTATCGCGCTTGATCTACTTCGAACTCGGCACCGGCGCGGCCGCGCTGATCGCGCTCGGTGTGGTCGGGTACTTCGTCGTGCGACGCAGCCTACGGCCGCTGCGCAATGTCGAGAAGACCGCGGCGGCGATCGCGGGCGGTGATCTGCACCGGCGCGTTCCGGTACGTGGTGTCGATACCGAGGTCGACCGGTTGGCGCGGTCGCTGAATGCGATGCTCGCGCAGATCCAGCACGGCGTCGCAGCCACCGAGGCCTCCGAGGAAGACGCCCGGCGCTCGGAACGCCGGATGCGCCAGTTCATCGCCGACGCCAGCCACGAATTGCGCACCCCGCTCACCACGATTCGCGGTTTCGCCGAGCTCTACCGCCAAGGCGCGAGCACGGATGCCGCCATGGTGGTGGGCCGCATCGAGGGCGAGGCCGAGCGTATGGGCCTGCTCGTCGAGGACCTGCTCATGCTCGCGCGGCTGGATGCCAAACGCCCACTCGACCGCCGCCAAGTGGATCTGCTGGCGCTCGCCGGCGATGCGGTGCACAATGCGCAGGCCATGGCGGCGCGGCAGCAACCTCGACGCCCGATCACGCTGGAAGTCCGTCCCGGCGTCGGCACCATGGACGTGACCGGCGACGAAACGCGATTGCGGCAGGTGCTGGCCAACCTGCTCGGCAACGCTCTGGCCCACACTCCGGCCACCGCCGCGATCACCGTGCGGCTCACGCCGTCCGCGGATGACGTGCGCATCGATGTCGTCGACACCGGCCCCGGCCTGACGCCGGAGGCCGCCGCCCGCGTCTTCGAACGGTTCTATCGCACCGACGACTCGCGCACCCGGGCCAGTGGCGGAACGGGTTTGGGGCTATCGATCGTGCAGGCCCTCGTGACGGCGCACGGCGGTCGGGTGAGCGTGGACAGTGAGCCGGGCAACGGCGCGACCTTCACGGTGATCCTGCCGCGTGCGACGGCCGCCTTGTAGCTCACTGGGTCGGCACGAGTTGCGCTGTAGTCGGTGCGGGCCTCGGCCTTTCGTAACGCACCGGCGCCGTCGCGCCGAAGTGGTTGCGAACCTCGGTGCACACCTGGATGAGTCGATCCACCTGCATATCGGTGAGCCCCGCATGCAGTGAGAGGCGGATGCGCGCGCGGTCGGGCGCGGTAGCAGGCCAGCACAGAACCGAACCGAAAACGCCATGGGCCTCCAGGAAGTCGCGGATGGCGATCGTGCGCTCATCCGAACCGGTCTGCAACGCGACGATATGGCTGGCCGAACCCTCCAGATCGAATTCCAAGGCCATCAGCGCACGGCGCACGACCGCGGAGATCTCGCGCAGCCGGACCCGCCGCCACTCGTCGATGCGAATCACATCGAGCGTCGCGGCCAGACCGGCGATATCGTGCGGCAGCAGTGTCGCGGAGAAGACCGCGGGATCGGATTCCATCTTGAAGTAGTCGACGAAATCGATATTGTTCGCGGCGACGAACCCGGCGCGTCCCGCGAAAGCCGTTGCGAGGCTGGCGATCCGGAATGGCACCCGGTCGGTGAGGCCGAGCGCGACCACCATGCCCGCACCGTAGGGCCCATCGGTGCCGAGCGAATGCGATTCGTCGACCACCAGCACACTGCCGGTTTCGTCGGCGACGTCGCAGATCTGGGTCAGCGGACAGCGACTCCCGTTGCTGCTGTAAATCGAATCCACCGCGATGATGCCGGGGCCGTGCTTGCGGATCTCCTCGCGCAGATGGCCCGGAAAATTATGCCGGAACGAATATACCGGCGCACCAGCGGTTTTCGCGCCGTGCCACAGCGACATATGCGCAATGTGATCGACATAGACCGGCGTCTGCGAGTCGGCGATCGACTGCATCAATCCAGCATTCGCATCCCAGCCCGACTGACACAGAATTCCGGCGGCCGCCCGCATATGTTCGGCAAGTGTCGTTTCCAGCGCGATCTGCGGATGATCGGGACCGTGTACGAAGACGCCCGACGGAGGTGCTCCCCCGCTCGCGTACTGCAATGCCGCGCACATCGCGCCGACGATATGCGGCTCGTGAGCCAGCGCGAGATAGTCATTGCTGCTCAGCACGACATCACCCGGCCTGGGCTTACGGCCGTGCAGAATATGCCGTCCGCCCCATGCGATCGCGACCCGTTCCCTGTGGAATCGGTTGACGCGAAGGAATATGCGGTCGGCAACCGACATTGTCATCTGAACTCCTTTCACTGCTATCAGCTACCTGGATGTTCGTTAGTGCACAGTCGCTTACAGCGGAGGTGAATGCGAGCGTGGCCGGGGCGCCGAGAACCGAGTGTTCCCTGGACCGGACACTAGCGCTGCTCGATGTACTGGCGCAGAATCGTAATCGGTGCGCCGCCATGATGTTATCGTGAAAGTGTGCAGCTTCGATACAGCTACCGCCTCTACCCGACATCGGGTCAGCAGACGAAGTTGGCGAAGGCATTCGGGTGCGCTCGTGTCGTCTTCAACGATGCGCTTTCATCACGGCGGCATGCATACGCGGAGGGATTGACGCTCTCGGACGCGGACCTGTCGAAGCGGCTCACAGAGGCGAAGAAGACACCGCAGCGAGGGTGGCTCGGTGAGGTGTCATCGGTGGTATTGCAGCAGGCGCTGGCCGACCTGAACACCGCCTACCGCAACTTCTTCGCCTCGATCACGGGCAAACGGAAGGGAGCGAGGATAGCGCCGCCCCGGTACCGGTCCCGGAAAGATAACCGGCAGTCGATCCGGTTCACCCGCAACGCCCGGTTCCAGGTCCTCGCCAATGGCAAGCTGCGATTGCCAAAGATCGGTGACATCGAGCTTCGCTGGTCGAGGGGCCTGCCGTCGGAACCATCATCGGTCACCGTCACCAAGGATGCGGCAGGCCGGTATTTCGCGTCGTTCGTGGTGTTTGTCGCCGACGAGTCACTGCCCGAGCTGGACACCGAGGTCGGTATCGACTTGGGACTCACCACCTTCGCGGTGTTATCGGACGGGAAGGTGATCGAATCCCCGAAGTTTCTGCGCCGAGCCGAACGCAAGCTCCGCAAGGCCCAGCAGGATCTGTCGAAGAAGCAGAAGGGCAGCCGTAACCGCGCGAAGGCCAGAGTCCGGTTAGCGAAAGCCCACGCACCGGTAGCCGATACCCGGCGAGATTGGGCGCACAAACACTCCACGGCGATCATCGGCGACAACCAAGCCGTATACGTCGAGGACCTGTGCGTCCAAGGTCTCGCTCGCACGCGGCTCGCCAAGAGCGTGCATGACGCGGGTTGGGGCATGTTCATCCGCATGCTGGCAGAGAAAGCGGCCAGGCACGGCCGCACTTTCGCCAAGGTGGACCGTTTCTTTCCGTCCAGCCAGTTGTGTTCGGTATGTGGCCGGATCGACGGTAAGAAACCGCTGTCGGTCCGGACGTGGCGGTGTCCATGCGGCGCGGTCCACGACCGGGACATGAACGCGGCAACCAACATCCTCGCGGCTGGGCAGACCGAGAGGTTAAACGCCTGTGAAGGCCAGGTAGGACCAGCCCCCGGGCTGGCACCGGCCATTGAAGCAGGAACCCACCAAGACAGCTCCACGGCTGTGGTAGGAATCCTCACCTCTGATGGCGGGGCGGATGTCAATACAGAGCACACACCGAGTCGTCGTTCGTCGTAAATCACTCCTCGCCACATGTGCCGAAATCGGCGGCTCGGCCCGGGGTCTGTCGCACTAACAGCGCCCTAACAGCGACAACAGGCACGATGGTCGGGTGCGGGTACTGGTGGTCGAGGACGAGCAGTTGCTGGCCGACGCGATAGCCGATGGGCTGCGGCGGCATGCGATGGCGGTCGATGTGGTGTACGACGGCGCGGATGCGCTGGAGCGGGTCGGCGTGAACGACTATGACGTGATCGTGTTGGATCGCGATCTACCGACGGTATCCGGGGATATCGTCTGCACCTCGCTCACCGAGGCAGGCAGCGACGCCAGGATTCTGATGCTGACGGCCGCCGCGGCGGTGGCCGAGCGAGTCGCGGGGCTCGGTCTCGGCGCCGACGACTACCTGACCAAACCGTTCGCATTCGCCGAATTGGTGGCTCGCATTCAGGCGCTGGGACGGCGCGCACGGCCCGCGACCCCGTTGGTGCTGGAGCGGGCCGGGATTCGGCTCGACCCGCATCGACTGACGGTCACCCGCGACGGCGAGCCGGTTTCGTTGTCGCGCAAGGAGTTCGCGGTACTGGCCGAATTATTGCGTGCCGACGGCGGAGTGGTGTCGGCGGAGCAGTTATTGGAGAAGGCATGGGACGAGAACATCGATCCGTTCACGGGGGTGGTGCGCTACACGATCATGATGGTGCGCCGGAAATTGGGCGATCCACCCGTGATCGAGACTGAGGCGGGCGTAGGGTACCGCATCCGATGAGGGGCCGCACCATTCGGCTCCGGCTCACCCTGCTGTACGCGGGCGCGTTCTTCATCGCCGGGGCGATTCTGGTTGCGCTGATGTATTTCTACCTCGATCGGTCGCTGGATCGGCGACACGGGATGGGTGCCCAGATCCTCGTGCGCGAGTACCTGGCCAAGCGGAATCGCCCGATCGTCACCGAGGAGTTGTACACGGCGCTGACCGCGCAAGCCGCCAAGGAGCGCCGCGACACCTTGGAGGCGATGCTCGTCTGGTCGCTGGTCTCACTTGGTGCGATCGGGATCGTCGCGGGCGGACTGGGTTGGCTGCTGGCCGGGCGGGCCTTACATCCGCTGCAACAGATCACCGCGACCGCGCGCCGGGTGGCCGATCGCAGCCTGCACGAGCGGATCGCGCTGACCGGCCCCGACGACGAAATCAAGGATCTGGCAGACACTTTCGACGCCATGCTGGAACGGTTGGATCGCGCCTTCGACGGTCAGCGGCGCTTCGTCGCCAATGCCTCACATGAACTGCGCACACCGTTGACCATCAATCGCACGTTGATCGAAGTGGCGCTGGACGATCCCGACGCACCCGAATCCACGCGTCGGCTCGGGGCAACGCTTTTGGAGGTCAATAGTCGGCACGAGCGGCTGATAGACGGATTGCTGGTGCTCGCGAGCAGTGAGCAGCGGCTCATCGAGCGCAGTCGGGTCGATCTGGCCGAGGTGGCCCGTCGGGTGGTCACCGTCGCGGGTGATGCCGCCGACCGGGCCGGTATCGAGATCCGCACCGATGTCGAGGCGGCTCCGGTCTCCGGTGATCCGGTGTTGCTGGAACGTCTGGCGCAGAACTTGGTGGACAACGCGATTCGCTACAACGTCAGCGAAAAAGGTTGGGTCTCGATCAGATCGGTGCGCACCGGGGGCAATGCCCAGCTCGTGGTCGAGAATACCGGCCCAGTCGTGCCTGCCTTCGAGGTCGACGGGCTCTTCGAACCGTTCCGCAGACTGGCCACCGGCGAACGGGTCGCCGAATCGGCGCATGCACCGAACAGCCGGGGCGCGGGGCTGGGTCTGTCGATCGTGCGCTCGGTCGCGCACGCACACGGTGGCGAGGTCCGGGCAACGGCGCGGCCCGAGGGCGGTCTCATCGTCACGGTCACCATCGAGAGCCGAACGGGCGACGCCGGATAGCGCCGCCCGCGTTCGACTCAGTAGTTGTGGCAGGTGTTCGCGATCTGGCGCAGCTTGTCGATCTTCTGCTGGCCCTCGGGCGAATTGCGCTTCTCCTCGATCTTGGTCCGCGCATTCGGGTGGTTATCGATCCACTGCTGGGCGCGCTGCTTGCGCTGCTCGACCGGCAGGCCGAGGAATTCCTGCAGCTTCGCCTTGCGATCGGGATGACTGTCCAGGCGTTCGGCGAGCTTGGGCGCCTCGGCGTGAATGGCCGCATCCACCTGGGCGAAGCTGCATGTCGTCTCGATCAGTCCGCCACCGATGCCCGGTTGCGCCGAAGCGGTTCCAGGAACCAGTAGCGCTCCCGCCGCGAGCAGACCGCCGAGTGCAACAGCGGTGCGCACGAATCCGGTACGGGTGTATGTCATGACGAATGACCCTTTCCATTGGCGATCGGATCACGGCAGGCAGTGCCACGATCCGATGCACAGTCCATCAGGCAGGGTGTTTGCACAGTGCTAGGAACGGCGCACGCGGGCGAGCCAAGCTGCCTCATCGACAATGCTGCCGGGGGTAAGGCCGAGTTCTCGTGCCTCGACGACCGCCTCGCTGACGCGTCCGCGATACCGTGCGGGTTTCAGTTCTTCCAAATCCCAGCCCGCGCCGAACGGGTCGGAGATCGCGGAGCGGCTGATGCGCGGACCGAAGCCGGGTTCGGCATCCGAGAGCGCGAGGATGTGGAGGTACCCGCCGGGCTTCAGGACCCGATGCAGGCTGCGCAGATAGTCGGTCGGATCGCCGTTGTCGTGGGCGAAGACGTGGAACAGCGCACTGTCGAGAATGGTGTCGTAGCGCGGCTCGTCCCCCAGATTCAGCGCATCGGCCACCTCGAACCGCGCGACCACGCCGCGCTCCCGCGCATTGGCCCTGGCATATGCGATCGCACTCGGTGCGAGATCCACCCCGAGCACGTCATGGCCGAGCTCGGTCAGCCGAATGGTGTGCTCACCGGCACCACACCCCACATCGAGCACCGCACCCCGAATCCACCCCTGCTCGATCAGCTCGAGCACCGCGGGCTGCGGCTCCCCGATCACCCACGGAGCGGACCCGTTGTCATAGACGGCATTCCAGAATTCAGGCGGTCGATTCATATCTCCAGCCTTCAACCTCAACCAGGGTTCATGTCAACCCAACCGGGCTACATTGCGCTGATGACCGAGTCCCCGCACCTGCGCCCCGCCCACCCCGAGGACGCCGAATCCATCGCGACCATCTGGTACGAAGGCTGGCGCGACGCCCACCTCGGCAATGTCCCCGACGAACTCATCGCCGTCCGGCCCCAGGAATCGTTCGGCACGCGCGCCGCGGAGCGCATCGACGACACCGTTGTCGCGATCGTCGCCGACCACGTAGCCGGTTTCGTCATGACCCTCGATGACGAAGTCGACCAGGTCTACCTATCCCGGCACCACCGCGGCACCGGAGTCGCCGCGTCCCTGCTCGGTGCCGCCGAGCAGCGCATTCATGCTGGCGGTCATTCCCGCGCCTGGTTGGCCGTAGTCGCGGGCAACACCCGCGCCCGCGCCTTCTACGCCCGGAACGGATGGGTCGATGAGGGGCCGTTCAGCCACCGAGCACCTGGACCGGATGGCCCCGTGTCGGTTCCTGCCCACCGCTACGTCAAGCATCTGGGTTTTTCGCCGAAGAACTAGGCGCGCCCGTCCGTTTCCGCGCGAAACGCGGCGCGTTGCGGTTCGCCAGTCAAGTCGCGACGCGCGTGGCGTTATCGATCCTGGGAATCTCGACCAGCCCGTTATTGCGTTGCTCCACGTCGGAACAGCTGCCAACATCCCAGGATGGACACCGAGCACCCCGCCGCGCTTGCGTCCGGAATCGCGCCGCCTCAGCAGATCAACCTGGGCGATCTGCTGCTGCGCCGTTGGCAGCCCGAGGATCTGATGCCGCGATTCGACGCGGTCACCACCTCTTTCGACCACCTCCATCCATGGATGGACTGGCTCGCCGAACCCATGACACTCGAACAGCACCGTGCCTTCGGCGACGCGATGGCGACGAGCTGGCCCAGCCCCGACGGAAGTTGCAACTACGGCATCTTCGACGTCGACGGGACCCTACTCGGTGCGATCGGAATCCACGACCGCGTCGGCCCACGCACGCTGGAAATCGGCTACTGGTGCCATGTCGCGCATACCGGCCGCGGAATAATCCCCCGCTCCGCCGCCGCGCTGACGCGAATCGCACTAGCCCTACCTGGCATCGACCACGTCGAAATCCACTGCGACGAAGCCAATATCCGCAGCGCCGCGGTCCCCCGCCGACTCGGATACCGGCTCGACCGGGTCGCACCACGTGAGGTGCGCGCCCCCGCGGAGTCGGGCCGCGGGATGTTCTGGATCAAGGACAACTTCCCGGCCAGCCGCCCAGTCGCGGGTTCTGAGCACGGCTGAGGGAGACCAGTTCGGCACGAACGTAGCCCGGCGGCGTGGACGACAGCTGAACGCTCGCTCAGGTATCTATGTCGTGCACGCTGACCGAGTCGCCCCTGATGGCGTCGCTCTCGTCCAAGTCGGCATCCAGGAGCCAGCCGTCTTCGCCGACTCGACACAGCCAGCCATCGGCCGCGCGCTCGTAGATCGGCATGCTGTCGACGGGGGCGAGGTCGAGCTTGAAATGGGTTTCTTCGTGAAAAGCGGCGAGCAATGCGCGCACAGACGGAGCGATCTCGCCCCGAGGGATCTCGGACATCTGCCCTATGCCTCCAATGAGTTCGGCAGTGCCCTCGAATTCGTGAGCGCCGCCCAGTAGTCATCTCGAAGCGCGTCCCAAAGATCACTGTGCTTGGGCAGCAACTCCCGAGCGGCGGCCAAATCGGGATATGGATCGAACATGACCGTCCCGGGTTGCGCATCCGTCAGCGGGGCGCGCGACGGCAAGCAGTACGCGGCGAACGACTCCGAAGTGAGCTGCACACGCAACACCCGCGCGGAGCATCCGACGAGCTGCCATATGGCAACCTTGCGACCGTCCCGAGTTTGCGTGGTACGCAACCGATCTCGTCGCATCACACGGCCTCACGATTCGCAGCTGCTGTGGGCTCGATATCTCGGCGCTCCGTTCGCCCAGAGTGTCCGGCCCACTCGCGAACGGCATCCGCGAACCGCTCGACCACATCGGCCGTAGCACCGCTGTACGCGACTGGCGGCCCGACAATCGGATACCGCTGCGGCAGTTTCGAATTCGTCACGATCCCTCCCCTGGACTGCGGTCGGCGCACCCGAGACCTCGGATGCCCATAAAGCGTCGCCGACCAGCCACTTCGATCCCAGCCACGAAACCGCACGCAAGTAATACGCTTCTGATACCGAGCGTTGTGGACGCGAAAACAGGGGTGGCCATGATCGTCAGCAGGTGGACAGGTGTGGAGGTGAAAGCCCTTCGCATGGCGGCGCTGCGGCTGACGCAGGACGAATTCGCCGCGCAGGTCGGCTACGAGCCGCCGACGATCAGAAAGTGGGAGAAGGCGACAGTATCCCGCCCGGTACGAGGGAAGTCAGCCCAGGACCTGGACTCCGAACTTGCCCGTCTAAATGATCAGCAGGCGCAACGGTTCCGGGCAGCGGTTGCCGACGATAGCCTGACGATGGGGCCCATTACACGGGAAGTCGAGGGCGACGAAGTGAAGCGCCGGGAGTTCGGAGTACTGCTCGGGACCGCGATTGCACTTCCTGCCGTGAAGTCCGCCCCGTCCCCAAGTCGGATCGGAATTGCCGACGCGCACCGACTCGCGGCGAACGTCGAGGACATTGCCCAGCGCGAGCAGATCGTGGGTGGCACAGCACTGCTGCAGACAGCCGTGGACGAACTCGAACGGGCGAAGGCCGTCCTGGAGACATGTGCCTTCGAAGAACAAGCAGGCAAGGCTTTCATGCGCGCGGCGGGCGAGCTCGCGACAATCGCCGGTTGGTTGGCGTACGACTCCGAGATGCACCCGCTCGCGCGCCGCTGTTATGCCGACGCGTTCGCATTGGCCAACCAAGCTGGCGACGAAGAACTAACCGTCCACGTATGTTTGAACGCCGCACATCAGGCGACCACCCTTTCACGCTCCGGCCAAGCCAACCCGCACCGCGCGCTCGGGCTCATCGAACGTGCGCGGGACCTGAGCCGTGGTCGCCCACCAGGCCGCGTCCATGCATTGATGGCCATCCGTGAAGCCCAGGCATACGGCGTCCTCGGTGACCGCACCGGATTCGGCAAAGCCGTTGCCACTGCTTGGCGTGAACTGGATTACGCGTTCGAGCACGAGCCGTCCGGGGAATGCCCCCGGTGGCTCCGGTTCGTCACGACCACCGAGATCCGATGCCACGAAGCCCGCGGTATCGGAGACCTCGGTGAGTTGGCAAAGGCGGCAAGCCTATCGGCTGGACTAGCGCTGGAGCAGGCAGGTGCCCGCAACGCCGCGAACTATCGAGCAGGCTGGGCGGCGGCCTTGGCGAATGCGGGAGATATCGAAGGTGCTGCCGATCAAGGACTTTCGGTCATCACCGACCTCGAGCGAGAGATCTCCTCCACCCGCACCCTCAAACTCCTTGCGCCAGTCCGTGATGCGGTGGAGGGATATTCCGACGAATTCCGGCAACGATTCGACGATCTGGCGAGAAGGGTCACCACCGCATGAATCCAGACCACAAGACGACAACCCTTGAGTTCCAGCATCTTTCGGCCGAACAGGCCCGCGATCGACGCACCCAGATCGAGGACATATTCCGCGGTTCTTACGTTCATGCGATCGAAGCTGGCGAGAAGTTCGAGGCACCAGAGGCATTCATGCACCGCTTCGACGCGTATACCGCCCCCAGTCGCCCCGCCGGGTTCGAGCTAGTAATCGCCGAGCTCGACGGGCGCGCGTGCGGCCAGGCGTGGGGCTGGCCGCTGCATATGAACACCGCATGGTGGGGTGGTCTCCAACTGGACGAGGGCGACGCAGCCGATTTCACCGCCGAGAATGGTTCCCGCACATTCGCACTCAGCGAAATCATGGTGCGGTCCGAACTCACCGGCCGAGGCATCGCCCGTGCCCTCCACGACGAACTCCTCGGCCACCGAGCAGAACAGCGCGCGACACTGCTCGTCCGCCCCGAAAACACCCGCGCCTACACCACCTACCGCAACTGGGGCTGGTATCGGGTAGGCACCCTTACGCCGAGCTGGCCCGACGCACCCACATTCGACGTGCTGATCCGCGATCTGCCTACTGGCTGAGCGGAAATGCCCGGCATGAATCACTTCGGTCGACAGACGCGTCCGATCACGCAATCGGCAGGCTGAACGCCCGTGGAGCGATAGCCCGGCTAGGGGCAGGCCGGCGATTGCTGTCCATCGGCGACGATCTGTGCACACACCCAGCCATCGTCCAGCCGCCACGCGTTGTCTATGGGGACGAGTGGGATGAGCATGGGGACGTTGCCATTCGACGTGGTGGTGCTGGTGGTGGCGATCAGGCGATTGCGGCCTATGTCGGTGGTTTTGTCGACTGTCACCTCGAGAGCGGAATGGGTGTAGGCCAGGGCCAGTTTCGTGACCAGATCCGGGGCTTTGTCGTCACCCTCGATCCGTAAGTTCTTGGCGGAGGCGGGGATCGACGGGTTCAAGGCCTGCGCGAGTTCGGCGGTGAGGTCGGCTGGAGCGGGAATCGGCGGTTGAGCGGTTGGCAGGTTGTCGAGGCCGGGAATGGTGCCGGGATAGAGCTGGGCCACCAGGTCGGTCCAGATGTCGGTCGCGTCGATGAGCAGCAGGGAGCGGTAGGCGGGGGTGTACTGGTTCACGGCGACCGCGACGCTGACTTTGCGTTCAGGGAGGTACATCGTCATCGAGGTGTAGCCGAGGACCGCGCCGGAGTGGCCGATCCAGGAGCCGTCACTCATCAGGCCGAGGCCGTAACGGTCGGTGAAAGTTGTTCGTGCCGTAGCGGTTCGAGGTTCGAGGAATCGACCCTCACCCAGTGCGGCGGCGTAGGTGGCGAGGTCGGGGACCGAGGCCACCAGCGAGCCCGCGGCTTCCCACAGGGTTGGTGGTGTGCGTGCCGTGACATCGGTGCGGATGTCTTTGTCGAAGGCGTAGCCCCGGCTATCGGGTGTGGGCAAAGCGGCGTCGGGAGGGTATCCGGTGTCGTGCAGCCCGTAGTCGCCAGCGAGGTCGTTGACGACGTCCCGCACCGGGCGGCCTGTCACCTTTTCCAGGATCAGGCCGAGTAGGAGGTATTCGGAATTCGAGTACGCGGTACGGGAATTGGGTGGGTGTGCCTTGTCAGGGTTGCCCCTGATGATGCGCACGGCGTCGTCAATGGACCACACGCTATCCGGTGTCGCGGTGAGTAATTGGGGTTGAAACTCGGGATTCGCAGCGAAATCGTAGACGCCACCTCGCATACCGAGCAGGTCGCGCACGGTGATGGTGTCGCCATTGGGGATAGCGTCGACGTACTTCCGGAGTGGGTCGCCGAGTGAGAGTTTCTGTGCATCAGCGAGGCGGAGTACGGCGGTCGCGACGAATGTCTTGGTGATGCTGCCGACCCGGTAGTGGTCGCTCACTTGGGCTCGACGGCCGGTGGCGGTGTCCGCCACCCCGTACGCCTGGCTGTAGGTGCCGTGTTCGGGGTCGATGATCGACACTGCTGCGCCCGGAATCAGCCCCGCGTCGATATGGGACTTCACGATCTGGTCGATCTGGCCGGCCAGGTCGGCGGGAAACGCCTGTGCCCGGCCTGAATCGGTGCTGGTACCGCAGCCGGTGGTAAGCAACACGGCGACCACGGGCAATGCGAGCACCGCCCGGATTCGCCGCGATAGGACGTGGTGATGCGACCCAGACATTGCGAAATCCCCTCCCCGCCGGGTCGGTTCCGGCGCCCGTTGCCGAGGTTAGCAGCGGTGATCGCGGAGTGGCGGCGCTCAACGGCACGCGGGATCCGCTGCGCTCAGAACATCCGATATTGCCTGTGAGTGTGTGTCGGTGAGTTCGACCCACTCAGCGGCGCTTGCGTTGTTCAGATCGGTTCGCGCCCAATCAGTTCGAGGACTTGCTCGTGCACGCGGCCGTTGGTGAATACGGCAGCGCCGGACGATATGCTGCGCCCTCCCCGCACGTCACTGAATTGTCCGCCTGCCTCCTCCACGATCGGCACGGCGGCGGCAATGTCCCAAGGACCGGCGGTCAGGTGGAGAAATATATCCACCCGGCCCGTGGCCACCAGCATCGCGCCCTGACACGCTCCGGCCCAGTCCGACAGCGGTCCGCCGCCGGCACATTCGGCGAGAAGGGCGGTGGCTGTGGCCAGACGCCGAGCAGGAACCCAGGCCGCCGCCACAGGCCATATCACCGCGGTGCTCTCACCGAGAGTTTCGGTCCTCGTTACTGCCAGTGCGTGGACCGGGCCCAATCCTCCTGCGGCGCAAGTACTGGTCCATGCGCCTGCCGTGCGTGATGCCCACCAGCGGCGCCGCAACGCCGGTGCCGAGATCCCAGCGGTGAGAACCTCACCATCGCTTTCGACTGCGATCAGGGTGCTCCACTCGGATCGTCCAGCGGCGAAGTTGTCTGTGCCGTCGATCGGGTCGATCAGCCACCGCCGTGCGGCGCTGCCATGGGCGCCGAACTCTTCTCCTACCAAACAATCCTGGGGCCGGTCCTGCGCGAGTCGTGCGCGGATGGCCCGCTCGATGGCGTGATCGGCGACCGTGACGGGGCTGCCGTCGGACTTGAATTGCGTCGCTATGCTTCCGGCCGAGAAGTACCGCATCGAGATGTTGTCGGCGGCGTCGGCCAACTGGTGGACCAAGGCGAGATCATCCATCAGTGTCACAAGCACCAGAGCTTAGAAGACAAGCCTCCCATTGCCCGAGCGAGATCGACTATGCCCATGAATCGCCTGGCGCACTTCGAGAAAGCGCACGGAAATGCCGCGGTCCGCGCCACCCCGAACCGGCCATACCGCGGCAGCATGTGACCGAAGCCATGCCCGATTCAGGGTTGTTCCCCGGCTCGTCGAATACCCTTCGGGTCCGGGCAGTAACGCTTGCCGAGCAAGGCTTCCTGCGTCTTAGGCATGCACGGTAGCCGAATTCCGTGCGTATTGGTCACGGTGGAAAACGGTTCGAAGGCTGCGATGTGTGTGATTTAGCATCGCCTGGTGGCGGATACGGTGAACCGGCAGTGGATTTTGCGGAGGCGGCCCGAGGGGGCGTTGCGGGATGGGGATTTCGAGTTCAGGAGCGTTCCGGTTCCGGTTGCGGGGCCGGGGGAAGCCTTGGTCAGGGTGCATCGGCTGGGTATTGATCCCACGCAGCGTGGTTGGCTCAACGATGCGGACAACTACATCGATGCGGTCCCGGTCGGCACGGTGATGCGGGGTAGCGGGGTGGGGCAGGTGGTGTGCTCGAACACTGCGAGCTATCCGGTGGGCAGCTGGGTCGCCGGTATGGTCGGCTGGCAGGATTATGCCGTCGCCTCCGACGGTGGATTGTTCGGGCTGAACGTGGTGCCCGACGGTGTACCACCCACGATGATGCTGAGCCTGTTCGGAGCGCCCGGCTTGACCGCGTACTTCGGCATGACGGATATCGGCCGGCCCGAGCCCGGCCAGACGGTGCTGGTGTCGGCCGCGGCCGGTGTGACCGGATCGATTGCGGGACAGATAGCGAAAGCCTTGGGCTGCACTGTCATCGGCATCGCAGGCGGTCCGGACAAGTGCACCTGGATCACTGATCGTGCGGGCCTGCATGCCGCCATCGATTACAAACATGATGACATCGACGCCTGTTTGACCCGCATGGCCCCCGACGGTGTCGACGTCTTCTTCGATGGTGTCGGCGGCCGCGTTCTCGAGCATGGTCTGGCGCACCTGGCGCCCGGCGCTCGTGTTGTTCTGGCCGGTGCGATCTCTTCCGGGTATCAAGGTGCGGACCCACAGTGCGGGCCGCGGAACTACATGCAGCTGGCCATGCGCCGGGCACGCATGGAAGGGTTCATCTTTCTCGACTATCTCGGCCGTTTTCCGGAGGCGTTCGCGGCGTTGCGCGACTGGCATGACCGGGGCGAACTCACCATCGCCGAAACCGTAAGCAGCGGCTTGGAATCCGCACCGAGTGCACTGCGCGCCCTCTTCGAGGGCGGCAATCTCGGTAAGCAGTTGGTCGACATCGTGGAGTCCTGAAACCCACCGACCACCAAGGGCTGTTGTCGCCGTTCCCGGCCTGGAAACATTCATCCGGCGACCGGATGTCGGTCGGTGGTGCGCAGGGGCGCGCCGACGTGGTGCATGTGCCGCAGCGCCTCGCGGTAAGAGGAGATCAGCCCGGTCTCGTGGTAGGGCACGCCGATTTCGGCGCAGTAGTCGCGGACGATCACTTGGGCGCGACGCAGATTCGGCGTCGGCATGCTCGGGAACAAGTGGTGCTCGATCTGATAGTTGAGCCCGCCGAGGGCGAGGTCGGTCAGCACGCCACCTCGCACGTTGCGGGAGGTCAGCACCTGCCTGCGCAAGTAGTCGGGGCGGTCGTCGCCGGTCAGGGTTGGCATGCCCTTGTGGTTCGGGGCGAAGATGCAGCCCATGTACAGGCCGAACAGCGCTTGGTGGACAGCGAGGAACGCGAAGGCTTTGTCGGCAGGCAGGACCGCGAACAATGCGGCCAGATAGACGGCGAAGTGGCCGAAGAGCAGCGCGCCCTCCAATCCGCGGTTTTTGACCGATGGATTTCTGAGCGCACGTGCGCCGGCCACATGGAGGTTCAGGCCCTCCAGCATCAGCAGGGGGAAGAACAGGAACGCCTGCGCCCTCCCGATGAGACGAGGCAGACCACGGCTGGCCCGCGCCTGCCGTTGTGACCAGACCAGAATGTCGGGTGCGACATCGGGGTCGAGTTCCTCGTGGTTCGGATTGGCGTGATGCCGGGTGTGCTTGTCCTGCCACCAGCCGTAGGCCAGGCCTATGCCGGCGTTGCCGGCCACTCGGCCCACGACCTCCGTCGGCCGCCGTAACCGGAAGACTTGGCGGTGCGCGACATCGTGCATGACGAGCGCGACCTGAGCGAACGTCACGGCCATGAGCGCCGCGACCATCAGCGTCCACCACGAGTCGCCGACGAGAACGAACGCCGCCCAGCCGCCCGCGAACGCAATCCCGACGAGGCTGAGCCGGACGGCGTAGTAGACGGGACGCCGGTTCATCAGTCCAGCGTCGGAGATCCGGCGCAGCAGACGGGCGTAATCACCGTCGGCGCCGCCGCGCCGCGATGACTGTGGAAATGACTGTGCAGCAAAGGCCGGTGTCGTCATAAATCTTCCTGAGAGCTGAGTCGGAGATGCCACCCCCGCCCGTCTTCGATGCCGACCGGTCGATGTCGATCGGAGATCTGATCCAGCGGCCGCTGCTCGGTGTGTCCGGCGGGGTGACGATTTCGATACACCGAAGCTATCGGCCGGATTCTCATTCCATGTAATCCCTTGGTATGACCCGGAATCGGACTGCGGTGTGATACCGGATGTCCACCGCAGACCGGGGATCGGGGGATGCAGATCCGGACGTTATCCGCCTGAAGTCCGATGTCGATGGGCCGGCTGCACCGGCCGCGGGCACCATCAGGCCGGGTGCTGACTATCGGCACGGCGGTGGCACAGTGAACCAGAGGCGGGCCGGAGAGAAGAGGAACAGACCATGAGCGGACGTACCCCCAGCCAGTGGGAAGAGCTCACTGCTGCTGACCCTGCGCATTCGACGTGGTACGTGGAGCGGTTCCGAGCAATGGCGGCCGAAGGCACCGACATTGTCGGGGAGGCGCGGCTGATCGACGCGATGCTCGACCGCAGTGGCCGAGTCCTGGATGCGGGGTGCGGTCCGGGGCGTGTGGGTGCCTACTTGCACCGAGCCGGCCACGTCGTGGTCGGCGTCGACGTCGACCCGGTGTTGATCGCTGCGGCGGAGCAGGACTATCCGGGTCCGACCTGGATAGTCGGTGATCTCGCCGAACTGGACTTGCCGGGCCGTGGGGTCGCCGGCGACTTCGATGTCATCGTGTGTGCGGGGAACGTGATGACATTTCTGGCGCCGTCCACCCGGGAGGCGGTACTGGCCGGGTTCGCCCGCCATCTCGCCCCAGCCGGTCGGGTGGTTGTGGGGTTCGGCGCCGATCGTGGTTACGAGTTCCCGCAGTTCCTGGCAGACGCCGAGAACGCCGGACTCACAGTGGATTTGCGGCTATCCACGTGGGATCTGCGCCCATTTACCGACGATTCCGACTTTCTAGTCGCGGTGTTCTCGCGCGCAGATTGAAGCCGCCCTGCTCCTGAGCATCGGTGCGCCGATCGCTGATCTTTCGGTTCAGGCGGCCGCGTGTGGAACGCGTGTCTGCACAGTTTGGATCACTTGGGCGCACAGCTCGCCGGACTCGTCCGCGATTTGCACACCCACCACCACCGCGGTGCGGCCGACGCGCACCGGCGCGGCGACCGCATGCGCCGCTCCGCGGACCGGACGCAGGAAATGCGTCGTCGAATCGGTCGTCGCGGGCAGCGCCCCCGGGGCGGAATTGAGGGCGGCACAGACCGCGGCAGCCGCATCGGCCAACCCCATGAGGGCACCGCCGTGCAGGCCGCCCCCTGTTGTCGACAGCTCGACGGTGTGGGTCAGGCGGGCAGTGACCGCGGCGGGTGTGAGTTCGGTGAACTCCACTCCGAGAGTGCGGACGAACGGAGCGAGTCGGTAGACGTCTTCGGCGGTGATGGTCATGGTTGGCCTCTCATCGTTGTAGAGACTTCACTCTACAACGATGTCTGGAGAGTAGTCTCTACAGCGTGGTGAGATTCGTACACGACACCGCGGCGATCCTCGACGCTGCTGCGCGACTGCTGGCCACGCAGGGTCCGGCCGGCGTCACGATGTCCGGGGTGATCCGGGAATCCGGTGCATCGAGCGGATCGGTCTACCATCGCTTCGCCGATCGGCCATCACTGCTGGCTGCCCTATGGAACAGGGCCATCGGACACCTGCACCGCGACGCCTACGCCCTGTTCGACGAGGACGATCCGATCGAGGCCGCCGCCGCGATCACCGGCCACATCGTGCAGTGGTGCCGGAGCAGCCCGCTCGACGCGCAGGTTCTGCTCGCAGGTGTCCACCAGTTCGCTCCCCAGAATTGGCCTGCCACCGCGCGTGCGGAGCGCGCCGCCGAAACAGCCCGGTGGGATGCCGCCATCCGCGGACTCGTCCACTCGATACGCGCCGAAACCGGATTGTCCACGGCAACAATCGTTCTCACCATCGTCGACCTGCCCTACGCCGCGGTGCGGCGATATCTCACAGCCGACCGGCCGATACCCACAGAACTCGACGACCAGGTACCCACCATGGTGCGCACGCTGCTGAAAAGCATGCCTGCCGCAGAAAACAGAGACGCCGTCTGATGACACGACCGGCATGAAGCGGTCACTCAGCCTTGGCGGGTCGGTCGAATGGTCAGGTCTCCGATTTCGACGTCGTCGGGTTGGTCGATCGCGAATGCGATCGCTCGGGCCACCGCCGTGGGGTCGATACCGAGGTCGGCCATGTTCTGCCTGGCCTGCTCGCGCACGGCCGGATCGTCGACGGCGTTGTCGATGAGCTCGGTGCGGACGTAGCCCGGGGAGATCGACGTCGTGCGCAGAACCCCGTCGGTGCTCTCCTGCCGCAGGCCCTCCAAAAGAGTGCGTACCGCATTCTTCGTCCCGGCGTACACCGCCTGGGTGGGGACGATCTTCAGGCCGGAGGTCGACACGACCGTGACGAGGTGGCCACTGCCCTGCCGACGGAATACCGGCAGGGCCGCGGCGATCCCGTGCAGAATTCCCTTGACGTTCACGTCGACCATTGCCGACCAGCCCACGACGTCCAGGTCGGCAACGGGGCCGATCCTGCTGATCCCGGCGTTGCCCACCAAGACGTCCAAGCGGCCGAAGTGCTCGACGGCGAGGGTGACGAGTGATTGGACGTCGTCGGGGTCGGTGACGTCCACGCGCGCGGCGACCGCCTCGCCCCCTGCGGTTTCGATCTCGGCAACCAGTCGGTCCAGCCGGTCGGTGCGGCGGGCGCCGAGGACGACGGCCGCACCGAGTGAGGCGAGGTGGCGAGCTGTCGCTTCACCGATTCCGCTGCTGGCGCCGGTGATGGTGACGACCTTGCCATTGATGGTCATGAGGATCCTCCGCCTAGAGTGGACACATGTCCGGTTACACCGACGACATTAGCGGACACGTGTCCGATTCTGTCAAGAGCGGCGGAACGCGGCGTGCTGATGCACAGCGCAACCGCGAACGCATCCTCCAAGCGGCACGCGATCTCGTGCACGAGCCGGGAGAGCTCAAGCTCAACGCGGTCGCGAAGGCCTGCGGTATCGGGCAGGGCACGCTGTACCGGCACTTCCCGACACGAGAGGACCTCCTCGCCGAGGTGTACCGCCGTGATGTGGACGAGCTGGTCGCCGCGGCTGCGCGGCTGCTGGCAACTCACCCGCCGCTGGATGCGTTGGCGGCATGGTTCGACCGGGTGGCGGCCTACGCCCGGGTCAAGCGCGATGTGTTCGCCGCCGTGGAGGCAGCGACGTGGCGCGACCTCGCCGCTCACAGCCTCGGCCCGATCGGTGAGGCGGTGGAACTGCTGCTGGCCGCCGGTCGCTCGGCCGGCAGCGTCCGCGCCGACGCGGAAGCCCGCGACGTCATCGTGCTCATCAGCTGGTTGTCGCGGCTGGACGACGCCGAACTCGACGCCCGGGGGCCGCGGTTGCTGTCGATCCTCGTCGACGGTCTCCGCGCCCACCGCCCCTGAGGCGAATATGCCGTGGGCTCAGCGTCCCGCGGTGGTGAGCTGGTAATCCGCTTCGAGCAGCATCCACCCGCTCAGCTGTACCGAGAGATCGCGGCTCAGGTTCGCCGAGGAAGCGGCGGACGAGTGCGTGAGCGGGGGAAGGGTTCCCGGAGGCTCCGGCACCGCGACCGCGCGGGTCCAGTCCGGACCGAACAGGGGTAGCCCGTCTACCTCGGCGCGATTTTCCCAAGCCGCCCGCGCGGAAGCGTGCACGATATTCGCCGCGGCGGTGTCGTCCAAGGCCAGTGCGGCTTCGGCGAGATACCTGGCGAGGATACCCATGAACAGCCCCGAGTCGTTCCCGGAGGCCGCGGCGATCACCCCGGCATCCGTGAGCCGGCCCCCGGTTGCGGCAACGAGCGCTGCCACGCGGCTGCGATGGCTCGATTCGCCTGTGCGCAATGCCAACTCGGTTTCCAGCCCGATGGTCACGCCCTGGCTGTAGGTGCGAACAGTCCGGTCCACTCGCCCGCCGGGCTCATGGACACCGTCGAGGATCAGGCCGCTGTCGGTGTCGCGTAATCGGGTGTACAGGAAATCGGCGAGTTGCCGGGCACGGGACAATTCGCCCAAACGCGCCATAGCGATACCGGTCGGACCGATCGCCGGGGTGTTGTAGAAATCGTCGCCGGACCGCCAGGGCACCGCACCGACGACCGGGTTCCAGCCTTCGATCAAGGCGGCCCGCAAGTCCCCGATGGCGTCGCCGAACCGGATACCGAGCAGCCGGTCGGCGCGTTCGAGCGCCAGCACCAGCCACGACATATCGTCGTAGTACCGGTTGGTCCAGCCGGTGAGATTGCGGGTCAGAATACCGCGTGCGAGGGCGACGACCCGGTCGATGCGTTCGGGAGTGCGGGTGCGGTACGCGGCGTCCACCGCGCAGTCGAGAAGGTGGGCTTGCCACCAGTAACACCATCGCACGAACGACTGGTCCAGCAAGGACGCCGGCCAGACGAGCGCGCCCAACCGCATTCCCGACTGCCCCCAGAGCGCGCGCACGTGCCGCTGCACGATCGCCTGTTCCGCCAGGTCAGCCCGCTTCCCGGGCTCCTCGGGGTCGGCTGACACCTTCCGCGTGATCGTCCCCGCCTGCCTCGGCTGCGCCATTGCGGTGAGCGCGATCGAGGCTCCGCCCGCCAACAACACACCGCGCCGGCTGATCACCTTGTTCCGGCGATCCATCCGCTCGGACTCCCTTTACTGAACAACGTTCCCCGCAGCCGGAAACCGCGCAGCTACACCCTATCTCGCAACGACCACCACCGCGCGGCGCCGACGGGCTGCCGTCAAGCGCCGAGCGTGGCTGCCGCCGCCGCGAGATCGAAGAACACCGTTTTCGCCGTTGGCCTCGCCAAGGCCGTCATCATCGGCGACCTGAAATCTCCAATCTCCGAACCGCTTCAGTGGAGCGCGCTATTTCTGGCCGTCGGCGGTATTCCGATCGGGCTCCCAGTGGGGATCACGGCCGAGAAGGGCCGCGATGACGTCCAGTACGGGCAGCGGTCGGTCCGGCTCCACCGGGGGCCGATAGACGCCATCCGGGCCGTTGAGCGAACTACCCGGCGCGGTGATCGACTGAGCAATCGGCAATGCGAGCGCGGTGAGACGGTCGGGGACCGGGCAGGGGCGGCACAGCGCACGGGACAGGTCCCAGCGGTGCACGAGCATGTCGACGAAATGGACCGACAGCACTGTGTCCGTTGCCATCGGGCCGCGCTGCGGCAGGTTCACGACATCGCCGGTCTGTTCCATCGCGACCACCCACCGTGCGGCTGTACGCGCGAAATCGTCGCGGGGATTGTCGGCGTGGTCGTCGATCGGCGCGAAGATGGACGCGATGACAGCCTCATGGCGTTCGTTCATGTGACGCACAAGGTCCGCGACGGTCCAGCCCGCACACGGCGTCGGCGCGTCCAGGTCTGCATCGGAAACAGTGGCCACATCGTGTGCGATCAGCGCCAAGGCCGTCGCGTCGAGTCGTAGCAGATCACTCATCAGCACACTCTCTTGTTAGCGTTCAATCGTTCGCTATAAACATAGCGAACGATCGGACGCTATGATGGGTTGATGTCTCCACGCAGCTCATTCGCCGAAGCGGCCCGCACCCGGGATCGAATCGTGCGGACCGCGGCCGAGGAGGCGTCGTGCATCGGTTTGGAAGGTCTCACGATCGGGTTACTCGCCGAGCGGCTCGCCATGAGCAAGGCAGGTGTCATCGGCCCCTTCGGATCTCGCGAAAACCTGCAGAACGCCGCACTCGAACAGGCCGGCCAAATCTTTCGGACAGCAGTCCTCACCCCTTTGACGGCGATGCCTCCCGGCGCCGCCCGCCTGGAACGACTGATCGATGCCTGGATCGATTACCTGGCCGAATGCCCTTTTCCCGGAGGGTGTTTCGTCACCGCGGCGTCGACCGAACTCGATGGGCGGCCTGGAATGTTGCGGGACCGGCTGCGTGACGTCGTTGCCGACTGGCGCACCTTTCTCACCGCCGAAATCGCTGCGGCACAAGACGAAACGTCCGCTTCGCAGCGCCGCCCCGACGAGATCGCCACCGTGCTCATCGGCATCTCCATGGCGGTCAACCAGGAAATCCAGCTGCTCGACGACGAATCCGCCGCCCAACGTGGCCGCGCGGCCATGCGCAACGCGGCCGGACTGCCTCCGTCACCATAGCTTCGACCACGGTGCCGACTTCAGCTGTGCTGCCCGGCGGTTCGGCGCCGCTCGGCGCGGTGAGCGAGCCCATCGATGATGCGTTGCCATGCCGATGACGCCTCGGAGATCCGGGAAGAGATCAGCTGCAGGCTCTCTGGTCGGCTGCTGTCTCGTTCGTGTTCGATCTCCCATGCGTCCAGGTCGTCGATGAGCCGGTCCAGACGTGGATCGTGCGGATCCCAGTCAACTGCTCGATCGCAGGCGAGGTACAGGCGCGTGGTCTCGGGGTCGTCGAGGCCTGCGGTCTTGTCCCGTATCCGCTGCGGCATGGCCTGCGGGTCCAGCGCCTGCAGCAGGATCCACGAGTCGCGCTCGAGTCGAACCCTCTGTTCGCTGACGCCGAGACTACGCATCCGGTTCAGGATGGCGACCACCTCCGGAGGCAGAACAAGCCTTTCACCGCTTGCCAAATCGGCGATGCGGCTGCGGTATTCGGTGAGCTGGTCGATCTTGCGCTGCAATTCAACGTCGATGTCGGTGATGGCCGCGGCGAACTCGATCGGCTGTGCATGGAGCAACGCATCGATACGGGCCAGCGGAACACCGGCGTCGGCCAGGGTCCTGATCCGGATGAGGTCCACCGCGGCTTGCGCGCTGTAGCGGCGGTAGCCGGAGGCATCGCGCTCGGGCTCGGGCAACAGGCCGACGTGGTGGTAGTGGCGAACGGCGCGCACGGTCACGCCCGCGGTCGCCGCGAGCCGGCCGATGGTCAGCACCGTTCCCCTGTCGTCGTCGGGCATGGTTGTGCCGAGTCTAGGGGGATGGCACGTCGGCGGAACTTGCGGAGTCGGTGGGGTGGGTGAACTCAGTAGGGCGCCACCCGGGCCACGACGTCGCGGATCGCCTGGACAGCGGCATCGGGGCGGTCGAAGCAGAGCCGGTGGTGGAGGGTGTCGGAGAGGATGCGTTGTTCCCCGTGCGAGACCCCGCTCACCAGGGCCGCGTCCATTCTCGTCTTGGCGTCGTTCATTTCCGGCGAGGTCAGCGCCTGCTGGGTAGGGTCGCTGCCCACCACGGTGAGTGCGACCACCGGGACGTCAGGCAGGCTCGGCCCCGCTCGCAGTTCGCTGGCGAGGTCGGCCAAGGTGGCACGCTCGGCGATGCCGACCCGCATCCATTCGTCGCTCACCTTGGCATCGATCAGTGGTTGCCGTATGTGCTCCGGGTAGTCCGCGAGCAACTCGGCGTGCATCTCGCGCAGGGCCGGGCGCATCTTTCGGAGCTGCTCCGGATCAGGTCCCATCTGCTCGATCGCGGCCAGACTCGCTGTGGGAGGCATGAAGTCGTCCCAGTTCCGGTGCAGGACGTCCAAGCAGACCAGTCCCGCCACGTCCTGCGGGTACAACTGCGCGAACCGATGCGCGTAGAAGCCGCCGAGGGAGTGTGCCGCCAGAACGTAGGGAGCAGTGATGTTCTGGGCGCGCAGCAGCTCACGCAGTTCCGTGGCGACCGCGGCGGCAGTGCGGGGCAGGGCCAGGGAATCGCTGTAGCCCGTGCCGCCACGGTCGTAGACCACAGCGGTGGTGAATTGCGAAACCTGTTGCTGGACACCGAAGTAGTCCAGGCCGACCGCGCTCGCGCCGGGCAGGAACACGACGGCCGGTCTGCCGCTGCCCGACCGATGCGCGAAAACACGGCGGCCGTCGATTTCCTGGAACCCGCCGATCGGCGGAGCGAGCCGAGTCGCGGAAGTGATGTCATTCGTCATGTGACAAGACTCCACCCCTGACGCAGGGTCAGGGTCAATCCCTTCCGCCGCAGTACCCGAAACGTGCTGATCAACGCGCTGCCTGCGACAGATCGGATGGCCTGTGCTCGAAGACGAAGCCGCGCAGTGCCAGAAAGCGCATAACGCCGACCGCCGCCAGGATGGCGATCACCGCGCAGATCTGTGCGATCTCACCGAGGCCGGGTGCCCAGAATTCGAGACCGGCCAGCGCTGCGGTGCTGATCAACAGGCCGATCAGCGCCAGCCCGCCGCCTTCCCACTGTGCGGTGAACCAGCCGACCCGTCCGGCCGCGTGGAAGGTGAGTTGCCGGTGCAGTTCGTTCGCGATCACCGTGCTGACGATCGAGCCGCCGATATTGGCGACCAGCGGGCCGATCCCGTTCATGGCCATGAACAGCAGGATGTAGGCAACGTTGCTGGACCCGCCGACCAGGGCGAAGCGGATCAGCTGGGCGAAGGCGTGATCACCGCCCAGATACCGCATCACGCGGGCGAGTCGGTCGAGCCATTCCGTACGCAGCATCGGGTAGTGGCCAGCATCGATAGTCAGATCGATGCCATCGAGGATCGTCTTGTCCCCGTACGCCTTCCACAACCCGGAAGCTGCAATTGCTGTGCTGTTCACGTGAACACTGTCGCCAGCCCGGCTGATGCCGACCTGACGCCAACCTGACACGCCCACTGACACACGCCCGTACCGAGAACTGGAGCCACGAGGAATTCCTCGCCGCAGGCCGGCAGCGCGAGGTTCCCGGCCAGAAGCGGGCCCATCACCATGTATCGGGCGGGACCCTACTTGCCGGCTTCAGCATGCGCCCGCTGGCGGTATCGCCAGGTGAACAACCCACATCGGCGAATCCGTGACGTCGATAAAGGCGGATTGCGGCCAGATTGCCGACTTTGACCGACAGGCCGACCTCTCGGCCGTTTGCCCAGTGCAGCACTGCACGGATCGCTGCGTCGCCGACACCTCGGCCGCGGGCGAACGGCGCGACCCACATCGACATGAGTTCGACCGTGCCGGTGTCCACCGTGTCGGCACTGACCATGCCCGCCGCAACTCCGCGCCAGCGGATGATCACATTGAACGCAACGTCGGCCAACCGCGCACGCCACCGCGCTTCGTCGTCGCCGCGACCACTCCAGTCGGCGAGTGTCGACCCGAACGCCTCCGGTGCGTCCCGCAGAGCCTGTCGGCGGAGCCGACGCCATATCGGCCAGTCGTCGGGTCCGAGCACCTGCACATCTATCACGTCACCCCCTCGTGTCCGCTTGTGCTGCCGCAAATGCCGCGGGTCTGCCGACGATATCCAGCAGAGGGCCCACCGAATTATCTGGTGGCATCGACGTCGGAACATCGTGGCCAGGCAGGTGGATTCCGGCGTCGATTCCAACCTGCACACTTGGGCCTTCTCCGACGACCCCGAGGATCGCCGTCACCGCCGTGCGTAATCGCGCGGAGAAGGCGTCGTCGGACAGCGGCGAGGACCTCGACGTCGTCCTCATGGGCGGCGGCGCCACCATCGGCTCGGCACTCGCCGGTGCAACGCAGCGTGACCCCGACGTCGACGGCGACCCACGTGACCTATGACGTCGTTGTCTGATCCCCCGATGAATACACCACGTCATCCGAGCCGACAAGATCGGTAGGAGCCTGCGAATTCGGGGTGCGGGCGCCCGTTGGCGAGCAGAATGGCGGAGACGGCACAAGTAGGGAGGTTTCATGGAAACCCATACCGACGAGATCGCCGAAGATATCTACCGCATCTCTACCTTCATTCCCGAGGTCGGGCCGACGGGCTTCACCTTCAACCAGTTCCTTGTCGATGCCGAGGAACCGTTGTTGTTCCACGCCGGTATGCGTGCGTTGTTTCCGCTGGTGTCCGCGGAAATCGCGCGGATCATGCCGGTGGAACGATTGCGCTGGATCACCTTCGGTCATGTGGAAGCCGACGAATGCGGAGCGATGAATCTCTTCCTCGCTGCCGCACCGCATGCGCAGGTGGCGCACGGCGAGCTCGGCTGCCTCGTCTCGATCGACGATATGGCGGATCGGCTGCCGCGTCGGTTGGCCGACGGTGAGGTCATCGATCTCGGTGACCGTCGAGTACGGCATCTGGATACTCCGCACGCACCGCACAACTGGGAGGCGCGCGTGCTGTACGAGGAGACCACCGGCGTGCTGTTCTGCGGTGACCTGATGACCCAGCTGGGAAGTGGCCCGGCACTGACCGATTCCGACCTGGTCGAGCAGGCGGCCGTCGCGGAGGACGTGTTCCACGCCACCTCGTTGGGGCCCGCCGTGCCCGCCACTCTGAATCGGCTGGCGGAGTTGGAACCCACCACGCTGGCGATCATGCACGGTTCCAGCTTCATCGGAGACGGGGCCACTGCGCTGCGCAATCTCGCTACGGTCTACCAGGACCGCTTGGACTCCTGATCGCCCGGAAGCTCACGGCCGCAGATGTTTCCGTGCAGCTCAGGGCATCTGAGAATGCCGATGGCGGACATCGACGATCTCAGCACCGCCGCAGTGCGGGCCGCGGGCTGACCCGGGCGGACGAGGCCGAGACTGTGCGCTTTACGCAGCGCCGAGATGCGATCGCGCACACCGAGTTTGCGGTAGATGTTCTCGGTGTGCTTGGACACGGTCGCTTGGGTGATCGCGAGTCTGGTGCCGATGGCGCGAGCGGTCAGCCCATCACATAGCAGAGTCAGGACCGCGAGCTCACGCGGAGTGATCTTGTGTTCGGCGGGGTCCCCCGGTCCCGCAGGCTATGTACTCATCCGCGTCGAAGGCTACGCGCCGCACTACTGACCCGAGAAGATTCCATTGGCGACCCATGGCACGACAGCATGCGTCTTTCGGGCCATCCGTCAGCGATTGGCGGTATAGAAAGTTCCCATGGCTCGCATCGGCGTCACCGGACATATGAACATCGCTGCCGACACCGTCGCGTTCGTGTACGACGAGATCAGGAAAGTCCTCGCCAGACAGGGAGACCCCGACGATCTGGTGGGTGTCAGCTGCATTGCGCGCGGCGCTGACTCGGTATTCGCCCGGGCCGTGCTCGATGCCGGTGGACGGTTGGAAGTAGTGCTGCCGTCGACGAATTATCGACAGCGGAAGGTGAAACCCGACCACGCGGTGCTGTTCGACGAGCTGATCGCACGCGCCGATACCGTGCGCGTCATGGACTTCGACGACGCCGGGCGCGAAGCCTACGAGGCCGCCAACGAAGCCGTGCTGTCATCCTGCGATCGGCTCCTCGCGGTATGGGATGGCGAGGCTGGTAGCGCTGGCGGGACCGGCACGGTGGTCGCGCTGGCGCGAGCCCGTGACGTGCCGGTGGAGATCGTTTGGCCGGATGGAGCCGAGCGCGAGTGAGGTGAATCCGCCTGCCTCATCCGATGTTTCGAGCTGACCGCAATAGCCGCAACTGGCCGATCTCAGTGGCGTTCTTCATCAGCTCGGCATTTACCCATGCGATGGTGTGGGCTACCGATTTTTCGGGGTCCTTCTGCCATGGAAAGGCGGTTGGCGCATCCAGATCGGAAGTCCGATTTGTCGCACGAGGCTCAGCCGAACAAACCGGCGCGCGCCGCGGCCAGAGCCACCGCCGCGGCCGCGTCGGCGGTGCTGTCGTCCACTGGCTCACGGGTGATCAGCACGCGGAAATAGATCGGCGCCACAAGAGTTTTGATCAGCTCGACGGGGTTTGTGCCAGCGGGGAGTTCACCGCGTTCGACCGCGCGCGTCACGACCGGGAGCGCCTTGCGGATGCGGTCGCGGAAGGCATGGCGCGTCGGATCGGGCGGCGCGGCGTTGGACAGCATGACAGCGAGGACCGCCCGGCCGGACGGGCTGCTGATCCACGCGACCAGACTGCGCGCCAGCGCGCGCAGGTCGTCCTCGACCGAACCCGTGTCGGGGATGGGGATTTCCGCTTCGACGCTGTCGGCCAGTGCATCGGCGATCAGTTCGTCCCGGTCGGCCCAGCGCCGGTAGACGGTGGTCTTGTGCACACCGACGCGCTGGGCGACGTTCTCGACGGTGAATGCGGCGTACCCGTGCTCGCTCAACTCGTCGACGGTCGCGGCGAGCACGGCGGCACGAACCTTCGGTCCGCGTCCGAGGGGTGCGGTCATTGCAACTCCTTGTTGCGATATCAGCTTACGGCAGGCATGCTGACAATATCGCAACTTGATGTTGCGATATGAGATGGGAGTTCCGATGTTGTCGAAATCCGTCCGGGCCGCGGCGCTGCTGTTCCCCGGCCTGCTCGCCGGTGCGTTCGGCTACGGCGCGGTGAACGTGCTGTACGCGTTTCGCGAAGTGCCCCTTGATGTTCGGTTCACTTTTCATACCGCGCTGATGCGCGTCAACGGCCCGGTGATGCAGTCACTGATGGGTCTCGCCGTCCTGAGCACGCTGATCCTGGCGGTGCGGTCGAAGTCATCATCGCGGTGGATCGCGGCGGGCGCCTCAGCGCTGACGTTCATCTCATTCCTGGTGACCCGCTTCGGAAACGTGCCGATCAACCAGCAGATCAAACGCTGGGCGGTAGGCACGCCCCCCAGCGACTACGCCGACATCCTGCGACGTTGGGAACTGTTCCATTTCACCCGAACCGGCTGCGCACTGATCGCATTCATCCTCGTGATCACCGTCGTCGTCGGATCCACCCCGCCCCGCGACGACGTCACGCGCCCCCGCTCCGCCGCCGATGAAGCCCCGGCTGAGGTCGCCGCAACGACCCGGTGACGACACCGCCGTCGGCGGCGGCCCCGGTATCGCGTCCGGGGCCGCACACGAATCGTTAGGCCAACCCTCGATTACCCGCCTCGGCGAGACCGCCGATTTCGGCGAGTCCGGTCAAGGCCTGCGGTAGAGGGCCCTGGTGCAGGACACCGAGGCGCTGGGTGGCGCGGGTCAGGGCGACATAAAGTTCGGCTGCGCCACGTGGCCCCTCGGCGAGGATTCGTTCCGGCTCCACAACCAGGACGGCGTCGAATTCCAGGCCCTTCGTCTCCGAGGCAGGCACAGTGCCCGGCACACCCGGGGGCCCGATCACGATGCTGGTGCCTTCGCGACCGGCTTCGTCGCGGACGAATTCCGCTATGGCATCGGGCAATTCGTCCGCGGACACCTGCCTGGACCACGGCTGGACGCCGCACGCGCGGACCGACTCCGGTGGCTGGACTCCCGGCGCGAACTCGGCAAGCACCGCGGCGGCGACGCTCATGATCTCCGCCGGGGTGCGGTAATTCACCGACAGCGACCGATAGACCCAGCGGCCGGGCACGTACGGTTCGAACATCGTGTCCCACGATGTCGCTCCGGCCACCGACCTGCGTTGCGCGAGATCGCCTACCACCGTGAAGGATCGGCCCGGGCAGCGCCGCATCAGGACCCGCCAGTCCATCTCGGACAGCTCCTGGGCTTCATCGACCACGACGTGTCGATAAGTCCAATCCCGGTCCGCGGCAGCGCGTTCGACGAGTTCACGGGTATCACGCTCGAGGAAGCGCTCGGCGAGGTCCTCGGCGTAGAGCATGTCCTGGGCGAGCAGGCCGATGTCGTCGTTCAGGTCCTCGCGCTCGATGAGAGTGTCGAACACGCCCTCGGCGTACTCGGCCTGGGCTTTGCGTTCCTGCTCGACGGCGCGCGCGGCGGCCTCGTCGGCCGCCTTGTCGCGGCCGAGCAGATCGACCAGCTCGTCGAGCAGCGGCACGTCCGACACCGTCCAGGCTTCGCCGTCGGCGCGCCACAGGGACTGGTCGGCACCAGCCGCACGCAAGCGGTCAGAGGACGAATACAGCTGTGCCAGAAAGGTTTCCGGTGTCATTATCGGCCAGAGTTCGTCGAGTGCGGCGGTGAACTGGTCGTTGTCGGCGAGTTCGGCGAGCAGGTCGGTCCGCAGGTTCTCCCATGCTTCGCGGTCCTTCCTGGTCAGCCAGCCACGACCGATCCGGCCGATCGCCCGTTCGGTGAGCACGTAGGTGACGATCTCGCTGAACACCGCGCGGGCCTCGTTGTGCGGCAGTCCGCTCGCGCGGGCCTCCTCCCTCGCCCACTCCGCGGTCTCGGTGTCGATCCGCACCATGACGTCTTGCAGTTCGATCGGCACCGGATGCGCCGGCACCCGCTGACGATCGGCGATGGCCGCCGCGAGCACGTCCAGGATCTTCAGCGAGCCCTTGAGCCGCGCGGCATCCGGGGTGTCCTCGGCGGTGACGCGCAAACCGGGCAGCAGATCGCCAGTGGTCATGAACACGACATTCGTCTCGCCCAGCGACGGCAGCACGCGGCCGATGTGGTTGAGGAACGCCGGATTCGGCCCGACCACGAGCACACCGTGGCGTTCCATCCGCTCCCGCTGGGTATAGAGCAGGTATGCGACGCGGTGCAGCGCCACCACCGTCTTCCCGGTGCCCGGTCCGCCCTCGATCACCAGCACACCCGGGTGATCGAGCCGGATGATCCGGTCCTGTTCGGCCTGGATCGTCGCCACGATGTCGCGCATCCCCGCACCGCGTGGCGCATTGACCGCCGCGAGCAAGGCCGCGTCCCCACGCTCGCCATCACTCGGACGGCCGAGCACCTCGTCGGTGAAATCGACAACTCGACGTCCGTGCGTGTGGAACTGGCGGCGTCGGCGCATGTTCTCGGGGGTCGCGGCAGTGGCGACATAGAACGCCCGCGACGCCGGAGCCCGCCAATCGAGCAACAGCGGCTCGTACTCGTTCTCCTCGTCGAAGATGCCGATCCGGCCGATGTAGGAATGTTCGCCCGAAACGGTGTCCAACCTGCCGAAACACAGCCCGTTGTCGGCCACGTCCAGCCGCTTCGCCTCCCTGGCCAGTGTGCGCACCTCGACATCGCGTTCCATGGGTGTTCCGCCGGTTCCCCGCAACGCCGCGGTGTACTTTCCCTTCACGCGCGCGCGTTCGGCGTCGAGCCGCGTGTAAAGCCCGGCCACGTAGTCTCGCTCGGACTGCAATTCGTCTTCGTACCCCTGGGTCGCCATATGTCCCTCCCTTTCTCGGCTCGACGGGCTCGCCCCATACGTCGACAGCAACACACGCAATTCGCGACTCCCATTTCCGCAGGTTCTGGCTTCGGCCAGTGATTCTGCGGTACGACCGGGGTCTTGCCGCAAGCCCCCGGGTGCGCTATAGATTGAATATGGAAGGGAGTCTCCTTCCATTCGTCGGTCCGCTATGACGGACAAAATCCTCGCCGTCCTGGTCGCGTTGCCAGACCACGCCCTGGACGCGGCAGTCCGCATGCTCGAGCCATTCGGTGCCACGCGGCCAGTAGCCGTCGGCCTCTCGACGATCTCGCCTGGCTGGAGCACGGTTACGTCGATCCCCCCGCACCTCTATTGCGACGCCGGAACCGCCCTGTGGCGCACGCTGACCGACACCGGCCGGCTCTGCGGCGCGGCTGCCGAACCCCTGCACCGCTTGCGCCTACTCGACGTCGTCGGGCCGGAATGGATTTCTGAGCCCGATACCTCGCCCCTGCATCGAGTGCTGCGAAGGCGTCCTACTTCATGAATTTCAGCAGGCCGAGTTCCGGTTCGAGTGCGCCGTCCTGGCCGAGCGCCAGGAAGTCTGCTTCTACGGCCGAGCGGTCGAGTTTTCCAGCGCGCACCGCGCGGTAGCGCACGAACGACCAGAGGAAGACGTCGAGGTTGTCGAAGCGGGTGCCGCCTTCGAGCACCTCCTCCTCGTGGAACCACACGGCCACTTGGCCGTTGGTGAGTACGACATACAGATTGCCGCCGCCGTCCACACCGATCGAGTAGACATCGTCGTCGGTCACCTCGGTCGTGTAGTCCGAATCGATGATGCCGCAGTCGTTTCCGGCGAAATCGAACCCGTAGGACCAGTCGAAGATGTCCAAGAACTGCGGCAGCAGGCCTGACCGCACCCGGCGGTCGAACGCGGCCAGCGCCGCTGCGTCCGCAGGAGCCAGGCGCGTGAGAAACGGTTCCACCGGTCGGGTCTGCTCGGGAAGCTGGACGGCTTCGGTAGCGGGGAACCAACGCGCCAGGTCGGTGTCGAGGCCGCAGTCGGTGTAGCCGACCAGGTCGGCGAGGGTAAGCGTCACGCACGGATTGTAGAAGTACCTCCGCGCTGTCGATACACGAGAGCCTGTGCGGCACAACAGGCCAACGGTATTACGTCGGAGGTAATCGACGGGCCACATCGGTGCGGGCATGGTGGCAGGTATGAACGATCTCGGGACGACCACCACCCGCACCGTCGTCGAAGAGTTGCTGCGCCGGATCGGTGCGGGCGATCCGGACGCCACCGCCGCGCTCTACGCCCCGGTCAGCGACTGGAAGCTGAATTGGCCGGAGAACGAGCACAACCGACCTGCCACCCCGTGGATCCGGCACCGTGCCACACGCGCCGACGCGGCCGAGCATTTTCGCGAGATCGCTCGCCACCACGTGCCCGAGCAGGTCGGCACCGTGATCGAACGCATCCTTGTCGACGGCCCGGATGCGGTGGTGCTCGGCGAAATTCGCCAGACCGCCCGCCCCACCGGACGCCCCTATCGCTCCCGTTTCGCGCTGCACCTCACCATCGAAGACGGCCTCGTCACCCGCCATCACGTCTACGAGGACAGCCTCGCCGTCGCCCAGGCATTCGACACACAGCTACCCGAGCGCGCTCAAAGCGGCTCGAGCGCACCATAATTCCGCACATCGCTCTGTCCGAAGCGGCCATACAAAGATCAACGCACCGAGAACATTTCGCCCTGCGGCTTCCCGCCACGAGCGCTACCAGACATCGAGGATCGCTGAGGCCACGTGAGCGGCCTGGGCCGAGCCGGCCTCGAAACAGGCCGCCCACCGGGTACGGTCGGCGAAGTCGGTGCCCAAAGCTGCGCTGCTCGCCTCATCGGGCACGATGTGCGCCTCAGCATTTGCCACACTGGTTGGGAAAAGATGACCGAGGGGCTCGATGACTACCAGCGTGTCGGCACCGGTGACGAGGTCGGCGTTGATGCCGTTACGGAATCCCCCATCCAGATAGTGCCTGCCATTGATCTCGACAGGAGTGGTAAGGCCAGGCACGGCGGAGCTCGCCGCCGCGGCCAGATACGGCGCCAACCCGTCGGCCGAGGTGAAGACCACCGGCTCACCGGTCTCGACATCGATGACGGGAATGCGCAGCCCGCCATGCGACCAAGAACTCGCACCGACCAGGTCACGCATCCGGTCGACGTGCACGCGTGCCGGTCCCGCAGCCGCGGCCATCGCAAGACGGCCGATCTGCCTGCGCAGTTCGGCCCGGCGCCTTTCCTCCGGCTCATCGCCCGCGGCCCGCGCCAACGCCATCGCCTGGCCTACCACCTCCGAATCGCCCCTGGGCGGTCCGGATTCCGGCTGCGCCGCACGGGTAGCCAGATCGGCGAGATCCCGCCCGGAGGTCAGCACGACCGCCGCGATGGCACCGGCCGAGGTACCGACAATCGTGTCGGCATCGGCGAGATCAATGCCTGCTCGGCGCAGACCGTGCAGGAACCCGATCAGCCAAGCAGTGCCGACCACACCACCCGGCCCCAGCACGACAGCCCTGATCTCCCCAGTTCGCATGCAACCACCCTATACAGTCGAACGATCACAGCAAGAGTGGTGATTTTCCTGAGAAAATATGCAGGCCAAGGTGTTTCGCAGTCATCACAGCAGGCGCCGCGCAGCTACCCGACGGACAAGTCTCGCTCGGCACAGCAACGGAATTGCCGCGCCTTATCGGCCTCGCACTCAGGGGCTGAGCTGCCCGATTAGCCGGTCGTTGGTCGGTCGTTGGTGAGTCCGCACAGAGTTGGTGTCAAGCCGTCGGAAGAGCCGACACCGATTCTCACGAAGGACATCACCATGAAAATCAACCACCGCGCCAACGCCGTTCGCCGTCTGGTCCCGATCGCCGCGGCCGTGCTGACACTCGGCACTGTCGCGGGTGGCACGATGATCTCGGCCGCCCCGGCATCCGCGTCACCGAGCTACGACTGCCCGGGCGGAATGTTCTGCGGCTGGGACGGTGCCAATGGCACGGGCAGCATGCTCTTTCAGTACGACGCGGGCTGTTTTCTGCACGACATCGGCAATGGCGGCGTCGGCGACCGTTTGACCTCGTACTGGAACCGCACCGGGGTAACCGTGGCGGTGTACAACTGGACGGGCGAGCGCTGGCAACTGCTCGCCTCCGTCGCGGACAACGCTCGGGGCACCCTGCCATCCAGCGCGGACAACAAGGCCGACGCGGTGGAGATGTGCCGCTGAACCTCGCCTGTATGTGAGTGCGTAGTGCCCCCGGGAACGTCGCACTCACATACCCATTTCACAGGTGGCATCCTCACGAATTCCCGTCGGCTGGATAAAGACTCACGATCAAGGGGTACGAAGTCATCACGGAGTGTGTTGTAGCGGGATAGCATCAGTCCGATTCCCACGCTGTCGAGGGCCGCGACCGCCGGGACGCACCTGGAACCATGCGACGCCCACAGGACGGCCTCACAGATGCACGAAGATCCCGACCTTGCCCAAGCACAGGTCTTCTTGGAAATACTGACGAATCGGGCCGAGACGCTGATTCGTGAACTCGGACACGCCCACCGCCTGCACCCGGCATCCCGCGAAGAATTAGTGGTTGAATTGCGCGCCATACAGCGATTCATCGACCGGCTGCACCGCAGGTTCCCGGAAACCTGCCCTGGTCGCTACGCCGGTGAATTGCGGCGTTGATCGTCGGCGAACTGCCTCGGGGATGCAGCAAGAGATACCGGTGAAAAGCCATGTCGCGAACCGGCTTTTCGAGAAGCGTGTGCTTGGCTGAATTCGTGCGGAAACGGACTTGGCTTTCGGTTACCGGTCTCGTGCTCGTGCTGCTGTGGGGCGAGTGGGAGAACTGGCGCGCTTCCCACCGGCTCGTGGGATCGGTCACGGGCGCCTCCGAGGCCCCATCGTGGTTCTCGGCTATCGCAACGCGGGCACACGCGCGAACATCATGAACCGGTGGCGCGTGCGAGCCGGTCTGCGGTCCATCGACCCGACCGCGGTCAGCAGTCGACTCGTGCTCTGTGGAGGGGCTTGCGCGGGTCCGCAATCCGAGGCAGCCCTGATGGCCCGCTACGCCACGGAGACGTGCGGATACAGCGGCGAGCTCGTCCTGGAAGATCAGAGCCGGACCACCTGGGAAAACATCAGTTTCGCGATCCCGTATCTGAAGGACAGCGACCGGATCAAGATCGTCTCGATTCCCCTGCACGCCGAGAAGGGGCGACAATATCTCGCCCAGCAACGCCCGGAGCTGGCGTCACGTCTGGTGCGGGGAGCGGATTATCGGTTCGGTGAGTGGATGGCGGCAAAACCAGTACTGGCCCTCTACGGCCTGTGGAAGGAAGCTCGCGACCGTACACGGTGACCCACGTGCCGGCCGAGCGGCACTTCAGGATTCACGAGAGCAGTACGGCTCTGGCGAGTTGGGCGGGCGTTCCCGTGGTCGTGTCGACAATCGTGTCGTAGGTGAAGCCGTGGTCGTGAACCGTGCGGAGATGTCCCCGCGCCAACCCGATTTCGTTGCCGCGAGCCAGTTCTCGCTGTTCCGCTACGGCCAGCGGACACGTGACGCGGACCAGCTGGACGTCCAGTCCGGCCAGCGCATCCAGCCACATCGGCAGCAGATCCGGGGTCAGCAGCATCTCGTCTATGACCAGATGATCACCGCCATGGGCGAACTCAGCAGCCGCGACGCATGCGGACCGCAGCATCCGCAGTCCGACACGGCCATAACGGATGACCACCAACGGATGGTCATCCGCGTCGCGGCCGCCAGTGCGGTCGTACCAGAATCCGTCACGGCTGAGCGGGCCGCCGCGTCCACCGCCCCAATTCGGCGGCACCAAGCCGAACAGGGTGTCGATTCCCCAGTAGACAAACGGAATGTCGCTCTCGTCCTGGATTGCCCGGGCCAAGGTGGTCTTGCCCGCGCTCGATGTTCCGTTGAGGAAGATGACTCGACTGGGGAGTTCAACGCTCCGCATACCACTCCTTGCATTTACTCGGCTACCGCACCTCGTGTACTTCGGATGATCCGAGCGATTTCTGGTGGCCGTCCGTTCTGAAGATTGGCCGCGAAGGGCAGGGGAAAGTCGCTCGCGCGCATCGCCGACACGGGCAGTCGCTGCCGAACCGCCTCGTGGAAGTCGGCCTTTTGCCCCAAGCCGACAAATCTGTCGGGGCACATCGTTAACCTGCGGACATGGTCAGACCTGAGTCGGCAGTGCGCCGCCTGCTGCGTGAAACAGGAAAACTGTTGCAACCGTATGGGTTTGACGGCGCCGACCCCAGGTGGATACGGGTCGAGCCGGGCGGTGTCGCCTCCGTCGGCCGCACCCGAGTTTCCCGCACGTGGACCAGCGGACAGCAGGTGCTCGGATTCGGCCTGGAGCTGAGCGCCACCCCGACGGCCTGGTGGGAATTCCGCAACTGGCGCAACTCACAGCTGGGCTTACCGCCCGCACCGCTGGAAGAGGCCACCGGCCCCGACCTGATCAATACCCGAACCCTGCCCGACGAACTGACCGCCTTGTGGTCCTTACGGCTCGACCCGGAACAATCCGGCCAGCACGTACTGCAAACCGACATCGACACCATCCGCACCGAACTGCCCCGGCGCGTACACGCCTACGCACGCCGCGCATTACGGCTGGTGGAACCGGACCGCTACCTAGACGAATTGCTCACCCATCCCGACCCGCACAGCGGCACCTGGGAGGCGATCGTCGTCCTGCTCGCCGATCACGGACCGGGACCACAACTCGACGACGCATTCGGCCAGCTCCGAACATGTTTCGCGGAGCGACATGCCTCGGCCTACGCGGAAGATGTCATCGGGTACGCACAAACCCGAGCGGCCCTGCTGCACTGAGGCCATTCGAATGTCCTCGACCGCCAGCCATGGTTGGCCGGGACATTCCGGTGTATCGGCAGGCGCAGGCTGTTTGTGGTAGGCATCGTCGCGGATAACCTGGACGCCGCGCCACCCCCAGTAGACGCAGTGGCGCTGCATCAGCCCGTCGGCGATCTCCATCACCTCCACGAAGTCCATTTGCTCGCCAGGGGTGTCCGGCGCGGGTATTCGAAGATCATGGTGCGCGCACCGTCAGTCAGATAGCCCGTTCGGCAGTAGGTGCGCAGCGGCGGTGTGCGTGCGGCGACTTGTTCGAGGCCCGATCGCGGAGAGTACGCGCCGGAGATCGCTAAACTGCTGATCGAGTCAGCAGTGGTTCGCGTTGCGTGTTCATCGGCGTCCAGCTCGACCGGCCGCGTGGATTGCTGTCCCGTCGTAGGGAGGTGGTGCGGTGTCTGTTCGTCGAAGCGTGCTGATAGCGGCGGTGCTGTGCGCCCTGCCGGTGCTGGGTGCGCCGCAGGCGCAGGCCTACCCACCGAGTGCGGGCAGCGGCGGTTGCCGCCAGGGCGGTCTGATGACCGGCCGGTTGGTGCCCGGCACAGGTAGCGCGGGGCAGAATATCCGGCGTACGGCCACACTGCGGGAGTGCGTCAGCTCGTTGCTTCCGGGTATCGGCTCCGGACAGTTCGATGTGACCATTCCGTGGAACGCACCCGGTACGCCCAGTTCGGCCCAGTTCACATGGTCGGATGGCAGCATCAGCCCGGCGACCGGGTACGGCAATGGCCTGTGGTTGATCACCGACGGTCCAGCGCGTGGTCATGCGATCCAGGTGATTGTCGCCGATACGTGGAACGGCTGGTATTACAGCTTCGCCGATGTGCCCGTCACATCGGCGATCTTCCAATCCTGAGCTCAGTGCGCGCCGAGCACATCGAGGATCATCGGACGCGCCGACGCGAGCGCTTGCTGCCAATAGGGCCAGGTGTGCGTTCCGTTGATGATGTCGAAGCGTGCGGGGATGCCGAGTTCCGCCATTCGATCACGCAGCATCTGGGCCGACGTCAACGTCATCGCTTCGAGGGCCATCGCATTCACCGTGTTGCCGAGTCCGTACGGCAGGTCGAGCGGTCCGGGCTGGCCATTGCCGGTGGAGACGTAGACCGGCAGCCCGCGCAGCAATTCTGCCTGGTTGGTGGCATCGTTGCGGCTCCAGGCGGGGTCACCGGCCGGACCCCACATATCGTCCACGTTGAAGTTGCCCTCGTCCCACATGGCAGCGCGCATCGCTTCGTTCCAGAGCGGAAAAGTCGGGTGCACGAAGCCGGAAAATGATCCGGCGAACTTGAACTGGTCGCGATGGTGGCCGGCCAGCGTCAGCGCGGCATTGCCGCCCATAGAGGCACCGACGATGGCGTTGTTGGTCGGCGAAACGCCGAACCGCGCCAGGTATGCGGGCAACTCCTCGGTGAGGAAGGTTTCCCATTTGTATGTCGTCTGCTGACCATTGGTACTACTGGGTCGGTACCAGTCGGTGTAGAAGCTCGAGCGACCGCCGACCGGGAACACCAAAGTGACGTTGTCGCCTGCGAATTGGCGCAGCGCGTCGGTATCGCTGACCCACTGACTGTGATCGCCGGGCGCGCGGAGACCGTCGAGCACATAGACTGCCGCGTTCCCGCCCCGGGCCGCCCACTGCACCTGGACCTTGATCGGCCCCATGCTCGACGGCACGAACAGGTCCTCGTAACCACCCGCGGGGGCGCGCAATCTTGGTGTGGCGGTGGCAACCGCCGCCCCGATCGACGACAGCAGAACAGCTGCGGCCAGCACAGCGCCAGCCTTGCACAGCCAACCCCAATGATTTCCAGACCGTGCTGCACCCACCCGCACACCTCCTACCGATCGGAAAGATCATCATAGTTTGCGCGACAATCGCTCTCGCCTCAGCTGACTGCCTTCTTCACGAGCGCGCCGAGCCGTTCCTCATCGGCGGCCGTCAACTTCGTCAGCGCGAAGGCGGTCGGCCACATGGTGCCTTCATCAAGGGTCGCGATGTCGTTGAAGCCGAACGTCGCGTACCGCGACTTGAATTTCTCGGCGGTTTGGACGAAGCAGACGACCTTGCCGCCCATGGCATACGCGGGCATACCGTACCAGAGTTTCGGCGTAAGAGCTGGTGCGTTGGCTTTGACGATGGCGTGGATCCGTTCGGCCATGATGCGATCCGATTCTGCCATCTCGGCGATCTTGGCGACCACGTCGGCTTCCCCATCCGCCTTGGCCGCCCGCGAGCCGCGGCGCGCCGCGGTCTTCAACTCCTGGGCATGCTCCTTCATCGCGGCCCGCTCTTCTTCGGAGAATCCGACGGAGGCCCGGCTCTTCGCGGTGGTTGCCTTGGTGGACTTCTGCGCTTGGTTCATTGTCTTTTCCTCCGTGATCGTCTCGCTGGGGACGTTTCCAATGCTGGGGAGCCGACCTCACGCCGGGCTTCTTCGAAACTGATCAATCGATGCGATCCGAAGATTCGCTCGGCGGACGGAGTGCGTCGCGGATGGTGTCGCGGAGCCAGCGCTGCGCCGGGTCGGCGTCGAGGCGGGCGTGCCAGAGCAATCGCACTTCGACTTCCGGGAGGGGTGCGGGGATCGGAAACCAGCGAAGGCCGAGGGACTGGCCGTACTGTTCGGCGAGCCGCTGCGGGACGAGTCCGACGTACTGACTCGACGCGACCAGGAGTGCGGCGAGGGCGGAAGTAGGCACGACGGCGGCGACGTGGCGTTGCAAGCCCGCGGCGTCGAGTGCGTCGTCGAGTGGCCCGCGGGCACGACCACGGCGGGAGGCCGCGACGTGGGGATGTCGGCACAGTTGCCGCAATGTCGGGCGGCGGCCCAGTGGGCTGTCGGCGCGGACGATGCCCACTATTCGTTCGCGGTACAGCACAGCTGACCGCATGTCGGGAGCGACGATTTCGCCCGCGCCGATGTCCAGATCGACCGAGCCGTCGCGCAGGGCCTCGATGCTCTCGCTGCCCTCCGCGACGAAGCGCAGCGTCACGCCGGGGGCGATCGCGGCCGTGGCATCGACCGCCACCGCCGCCAGGGTCGCGGCCACACCGTCATTGATGCGAATTGTGAAGGTGCGCTGCAATTCTGCGACCGTGACCTCGCGATCGGCGCTGATCAGTGCCGACGCTTCGTCCAGCAGGGACCGTACCCGCGGCGCGGTGCGCAACGCGAACGGTGTCGGAGCCATCCCACGACCGGCACGCACCAAAATTGGATCGCCCATCGCCCGCCGTAACCGGCCCAAAGCCCGGCTGGTCGCCGGGATGGACAGATGTAGCCGCTCGGATGCCGCCGTTACGCTGCCGTCCTGGAGCAGGGCATCGAATACGCGCAGGAGGTTCAGATCGAGCTGCTCTGGCACAGTTGCATCTTACGCAATAATTAGTTATGGAAGTTGCGTGGCACGGAGATTGCCCACGTCCATAACGTCGTGGCCATGCAATTCAATGTCCTGAATCACGCTCCGGACCTGCCGACGCGTCCGGCCTCGCAGCGCGGACTGCTCGCGGTCATCTGTGCCTGCGTCGTACTCGTCGTCGGCATGGTCGCCGCGATCAATCTCGCCATCCCACTGCTCGCTGCCAGCGCACTGCGTCCATCCGCGTCGGCCCTGGTCTGGATTGTCGACACCTATGTGATCGTCTTCGCCTGTCTGGTGATCCCCGGCGGGGCGGCGGGAGATCGCTTCGGGCGCAAGGGAATTCTACTATTCGGACTGGGCCTGTTCGCGCTGGGCGCGCTCGTGTCGGCAGCGGCACCGAACGTGGCGTTCCTGCTCGCCGGTCGGGCGGTCACGGGAGTCGGCGCTGCTGCTGTACTGCCCAATACACTCGCCGTGCTGCTGCATGCCGTTCCCGCCGAGCGCAAGAGCGCGACTATCGCGGTTTGGGCATCGATGACGGGTATCGGTGGAGTCGTCGGCAATGTCGGTGGCGGGGCGATCCTTTCGGGCGGTTCGTGGCGTTGGCTGTTCGCCGGTGTCGTGCCTATCGCGCTGGTGCTCGCTGCTCTGGTGGGACGGATCGCGCCGGTGTCACCGCGCCATGACCGACGGCTCGACCCGCTCGGCGCGGTATTGCTCGTCGGTGCGTCGGTCGCGCTGCTGCTCGGCATCGTCCAAGGGCCAGAGGCGGGCTGGGACAGTGCGATCGTCATCGCTGGATTCGCCTGTGCCGCAGTGTTGTTCACCGCATGGACGATTATCGAGGTGAAAGTCGAACACCCGCTGCTGGATCCGCGGTTGTTCCGCCTCCCAGCCCTCCGCAGCGCCTGCCTCGGCATGACGGCGGTCTTCTTCGGCATGTTCGCACTGTTCTACGTCAACGCGTCGTTCCTGCAGTACGGCAAGGGATTCGGCGTACTGCAAACCGGCCTCGGGATCATCCCGCTCACTGTCCCGATCATCCTCGGCGCGAAGCATGTCGGACGACTGTCACAGCGGATCGGGCTCGACGCCACCACCGCGCTCGCATTCGTATTCGTCGGCGGCGGACTGCTCGGACTGTCCACGAGCCACGTGCAGACACCCTATGTCGAATACGCCGCGTGGCTCGTCGTAATGGGAGTCGGTGTGGCGCTGGCACTTCCGACATTGTCCGGTGCGATCGCCGGGGCGCTGCCGCCGGAGCAGGCCGGGGTCGCGGCCGGATTGCAGTCCACCACCCGCGAATTCGGCAGCGCCCTGGGCGTCGCCGTCATCGGCACGGTGCTCACCGCACGATTCGTCGCCGCACTACCGTCGCAGATCCGCGCCGACCACGATCCTCACACCGTAGCCCAGGCACTCGCCATCTCCGACCGCACCGATGACGTTGTCGCAGCGTTCATTTCGGGTGCAGACAGCGGATTCCGGGTGATCGGCCTGCTCGTGCTCGTCGCGGGTGGGCTCGTCGTGCTGCAATCGCTACTGTCCCGACGTGGATTCGCTCCTGAAATCGGACCACATTCATAGGCCGAAGGCTAACTGGTGGTATGGGGTGTCGGGCCGTATGCGGTGCGGCCCTTGCGGGCGACGAGGGCGGAGCGGAGATACCACAGTCCGCTGGGTTCGGCGGGGTCGAAGCCGGTGAGCTGGGCTATCCGGCGGAGTCGGTAGTCGACGGTGTTCGGGTGGACGCACAGTCGGCGGGCGGCGCGCGTTCGGCTCAGGCCGGTGTCGATGTAGATCTGGAGGGTTTCCAACAGGTCCGGGTGTCCGTGCACTGGGGTGAGCCGGTTGACGAGGGCGTCGCGGCCCAGCCCAGGGCGGGTCAGTTGATATTGCAGCGCCAGTTCGGTGAATCTGTATGCGCCGGGCGCCAATTCGAGCTGTTGCACGGTGTCGAGAAGTTCGTGGGCATGGCGCGCCGCGGTTGGCACCTCGTCGGGGCGGGCGGCGATGACGGCGACGGTGAGCGGCACCTGTGTGGCCGAGGACATCCGTTGCACCAAGTCGTCGAGTTCGGGATCGGCGGTGGACGGGACGAGAATCGTTCCGCCGTCGACGGATAACAGCGACAGCGCCGTTCCTCCGAATATGGTCGCGAGTGCGGCTTGGAGGCGGCGGAGCTTACGACGCGCGACGACTTGTCCGTCGAGTTGCGGATGGCTCTCATCCGGATGCGCCGGAATCGCTACGGCGAGCACCGAGTACTCGTCGGCAATCGGTAAACCGCTTTCCCGCGCCGCCGTGGAATCGAGATGACCGGCGAGCAACGCCGAGGTCAGGCTGTGCGCAGCGGTCTGATGCTCGGCGGCAACGGCCTTGTGCTCGAGGACATAGGTCTTGCTGACGGTGGCGGTAATCAGTTTCGACAACTCCAGCACCGTAGCGATGCCCCTGACGACGCCGAGTACGTCCGCCGGACCCGTACGAGCGAATATCAGGTCCAGTCCCACTTTGAAGCCCTCGTGAACCGCATGCAGAACGGTATCGACGGGGATCCCTTCACGGGTACATCCGGCGGCCGCGATCGCGAGCCGGTCGGTCTTCGTCGGCAGCGCGTGCCCGTTCACGCACTGGATCAGCCATCCCAGGCAGATACGGACCACGGCCTTCACATCGCGAACCAGCGTTTGTCCCGGCAGCGCGCCGCACTGTTCGTCCGATTCCGCGAGATGTGCCATCACCTCGCGGGTCAACCTGTCGATGTCGCGCGTGGACGGCGTAATCGGCCGATCCAGCCCGTTGCGTTCGGGCCGAACGAGACTCTCGATCGTCACGTATGACCTCCTACCGGCTGCCTGCTGTGTCAGAAAACGTTAAACCGAGCGGTAGCTCACCTTCTACTCCTCTTTTAACAATCCGCAACGGCCGCAATCACAGTCGGCTACCAGGCATAATGCTGATTCTCGCGCGACGTCGAGGAGCGCTCACCGACCAATAGATGGGGAGTTGCTCACTTTTGATGCCACGACCTCAGGCCGTCCTGGCCTTGATTTCAGCCTCGACCATCGCCGTGATCATCCGCGCGGTCATCTCGATCGCCTCTTTGCGCTCCCGGCTGTCGACCTCGAGCGCCGATGCGCGGAGCACCGCGGCAAAACCGGTGTTGATCAGCACGAAGGTCATCACGTCGTACTCGTGATCGTCACCGGGGCCGAGCAGCTGGATCAGCAGCAGCTTGACCAGCAGCCGCAGCCGCGGCTCGAATTCGGGAATACCGCTGCTGTAGAACTGGACTCCAGCCACCAGCGCGCGCACCAACGGGGCGTTGGCCACCAGTTCGTCGGTGATGACTTCCAGGATGCCGGTGATCATTTCCAGCATCGGCTTGTCCGACAGCCCGAATAACTGCTCGGTAAAGCGCCTTTCGACGTTTTCGAGCAGGCGCCTGAGCAGCTCTTCGACGATGACCGAGCGGTCGGCGAAGTACCGATAGACGGTGCCGATGCTCACCCCGGCCTCGGCCGCGATCCGGTTCGTCGAGGTGTCGGCGATACCGCGCTCCCCGAAAAGCTTTGCGGCAGCGTCGAGTATGTGTTCTCGGGTCGCCCTGGCGCGTTCCTGTGTCGGACGACGGCGCTGCCCAACGGCTTTCGCCGGCATCGCACCCTCCTGCCGAATTGTCCTGAGAAGATGAGCGTCGCTCAGTTTAACGGCGGCATCAGTTTTCATGCCACCAATTCCCGATCCGACGACGCCGCTATGAGGTGGAATGTGGTGGAGTCACAAGGCCGATGGAGGTGCGATGGTGGTCGGTCGGGTACCGAAGAGTCGTCTCGCGCGGGGCGGCAAGGTGGGCCGATTGGTTGCGGGACAAGCCATGCGTGAAGTCGGCACCCGCCTGTCGATGATCGGGCGCACGGAACAGGCCCGGCAGCTGCTCGCCGAACGGTCCACCCTGCGTACCGCACAGCAACTGGTCACCGTGCTCGGCGCCATGAAGGGCGCGGCCATGAAACTCGGGCAGATGCTGTCGGTGCTCGATGTCGATCTGCTGCCGGAATCGCATCGTGAGATGTTCCGCGACAAGCTCGCCGAGCTACGCGATCAAGCGCCCGCATTTCCGTTTCCGGCAATGCGGCAGGTGATCGAGGACGATCTCGGGCCATTGGCGCGGGCCTTCGCCGACTTCGATGAGACCGCGATCGCCGCGGCCTCGATCGGCCAGGTATATCGCGCGAAGTTGCACGATGGACGCACCGTCGCGGTGAAGGTCAAATATCCGGGCGTGGACGAGGCCGTCGAAGCGGACATGCGCAATCTAGCGATGATCAGCAGGCTCTGGAGATCCATTCTGCCGAGCGCCGCGGATACCGATGTGCTCGACGAAATCGCCCGCAATATCGGCAGCGAGCTCGATTACGTGCGCGAAGCACAGACACAGCATCGCGTCGCCGCTCGCTACCGGGACCATCCCTTCATCACGGTCCCCGACAGCGTCGAGGAACTCTGCGGACACCACGTTTTGGTGACGGAGTTCGTCGACGGGAAGTCGTTTCCGCAGATCCAGGACCTGCCCGCGGCCGAACGCGATGAGATCGGCGAGCTGATCTATCGCTTCTATGTCAGCTCCCTGTTTTCGGATTTCGAATTCTGTGGTGACCCGCATCCGGGCAATATCATGCTCGCCGCGGACGGTCGCGTCGGCTTCGTGGATTTCGGGCTCTACAACGATATGGATCCGGTGCATGTCGAACTCGAGCGCGCGTGTCTGCAGGCCGCCGGTGAAAATCGGGCCCAGGACCTTTATGAGGCGTGGGTGGGCCGCGGCATTATCGACCCGGACTCGGACGTCACGGCAGCGGAATGCCTGGAGTACGTGTGGGCTGCCGCGGGCTGGCATCTGACCGACGAGGAAATCACGGTCACTCCCGAACTCGCCACCGGCGCAGTGGTTCTCGCGGTCGACCCAAGGGTCGCCCAGTTTCGCGGTATGCGACAACAGTGGCTCCCGCCGGAACATGTCTTCTCGCGGCGAGCAGACCTGTTCACTCTCGCCGTATTGGGCCAATTGGGGACCACGAACAACTGGCATCGGATCGCCAGGGAATGGCTCTACCACGAACCTCCGGCAACCGAGATCGGACGGGCGACAGCGCGGTGGCGCGCCGACCGGTGACACCTTGGTGGTGATCCGGTCCACCTTGGGGGCACGAGCTCAGCACTCGGGGACCTGATATCGGCGGGCGATGCGGCGGACAGTTAATCAAGTCACCGCAACCGAACCGGAGCCCCCGATGTCGATCACCAGCACCATCGCCACCTCGGCGGAACGTCGTGCCACGGTCTCGACCGAGGACGGCGTGGAACTCGCGGTTCGTGAATACGGCCCGCGAGACGCCGACCTCACCGTCGTCCTGCTGCACGGACACTGCCTGCGCACCGCGTCTTGGACCTACGTCCGCCACGCGCTGGTGCGCCAGTACCCCGGCGCCCGGATCGTCTGCTACGACCACCGAGGCCACGGTGATTCCGCCGCGGCCTCCCGGCGGACCTACCACCTCGAGCAGCTCGGCAACGACCTGCGCGACGTTATCGACGCCGTCGCCCCCACCGGGCCGGTCGTCCTGGTCGGCCACTCGATGGGCGGCATGACGGTGCTCACCTACGTCAGCCAGAATCCGCACGAGATCGGCACGCGCATCACCGGCGTCGCCCTCATCGCGACCGCCGCGAGCGGCATCGCCGACGCCGGTTTCGGCCGTCTGCTGCGCAACCCGGCCGTATCCGCATTCCAGGCGGCCGTCCGACGCGCTCCGGGCCTGATGCACCACGCGAAGCTCATGGCCTGCAAGGTCTTCGCCCCGATCATCCGGACCGCCGAATTCGGCGATCGCAAGGTGAGCTCGCGGGTGCTCGCCCTCGCCAACGCGATGCACAACGAGACACCGATCGTGACGATGGCGAGCTTCCTGAGCGCCTTCATGGTCTTCGACCAGACCGACGCCCTCGCGGTCCTGTCGAAGATCCCGACGTTGGTGCTGTGTGGTAGCGCCGACCTGATGACGCCGCCGTCGCATTCCGTCGCGATGGCCGCCGCCGTCGAGTACTCGGATTTCGTTCTGGTCGACGGCGCCGGGCACTCGGTGATCCTCGAGCAGCCGAGGAATGTCGCCGAGGCCATCGGCCGTCTGATGACGCGTGTCGGCGGGGTCGCGGGCGTGCGTCTCACCCTCGTCGCGTAGTCCGCTCAGGGCCGCGAACTGAGATCGCTGCCAGCTCCGCCCACTGCCCGGTGCTTCGCGATTCTTGATCAGTCCGAGTCACCGATGGGAAAATGGTTGGGCGTGACGGCATCCGGGCTGGTAGCGTGCCGGAGACCGTGACATCGCGCGAGGAGGTGAGACCCATGAACGCTGTATCCATTGGGTGCTCCCCTTCGGGTTCACGGTCGGGCGATTGAGGTAGGTGTCGCCGGGAGTGCCGCCACAAGGCAATCCCGAAAGGCAACAACCAATGCATTTCACCTCGCAGACATCGTCGAACGGTGTCATCGAACGCGACTTCATTCTGGGTGAGGTCCCCGGCGTGCTCTGGTCACCTGAGTCCGGGGCGGCGGGTGCACCCTTGATCCTGATGGCGCACGGCGGCGGCCAGCACAAGAGAGCCCCCGGAGTCCTCGGCCGCGCCCACCGCTTCGTGACCGCCTGCGGTTTCCATGTCGCCGCCCTCGACGCGCCAGGACACGGCGACCGGCCCCGGACGGCGACCGACGAACAGCAGGTAGCCGCCTTACGGCAGGCTCAGGCGGCGGGCGAACCCATCGGCCCGATCGTCGTCGCGATCCACCTCGACCTGGCGGCACGTGCCGTACCCGAGTGGCAGGCGACCATCGACGCTCTCCAGAAACTGCCGGAGATCGGCACCGAAGCGCCGATCGGCTTCTGGGGCATCATGCAGGGCACCGGGATCGGTGTGCCGTTGACGGCGGTCGAACCCAGGATCAGCGCCGCGGTCTTCGGCTGCCTCGGGCACGAAACCCTGACCGAGGCGGCGGCACAGATCACCGTCCCGATCGAATTCCTGCTCCAGTGGGACGACGAACTCGTCGATCGCCGATCCGGGCTCGCTCTGTTCGACGCCTTCGCCTCGAAGGAAAAGACGTTGCACGCCAATGCGGGCGGACACGCCGAGGTACCCAGGTTCGAAGTCGACAGTGCGGTCCGCTTCTTCGCCCGGCATCTCGGCCCGGACGGCTCATCGCCGGCCTGACGTAACGGGTATCGGCGACCGGCTTCGTGCCGGTCGCCGAGTCAGGCGAGCGCGGCGGCGAGACCGAGGATTCGGCTCATCTCAGTACCCGACGGTGAAATGTTCGGTATCGCATGGGGTTTCGAGTTCGTCGAGGATTGCGACGGCGAGGTCTTCGGCCGAGATTCGGGATGCACCATCGGCATCGGTGATGAGGGTGGTGGTGCCGCGTCGATATTTTCCGGTTCGATGTCCGGGTTCGAGGAGGGCGGGCGGGCTGAGATAGATCCAGTTGGCCGGGTGTATTCGGCAGGCTTCGAGTTGCGCGACGCTCGCGGCGGCGATGGGGCGGATCGCGGGCGGCACATACTCCGGGCTGTCGATGACGTGCCGGTCTGCGCGTCCCGGGATCTGCAGTGGTGCGGCGCCGCCGACGACGAGGATGCGCGCTCGGACTGCCGCGGCAGCGTCGAGCAGCGCCGTCGTGGTTGCGGCGACAGTGTTTTCCTGCCCCGGCGCCGGACGGGTCGCCATCACGATCGCGTCGGTGCCGTCCAACAGTCGGCTCATCTGGTCGGCGTCATGTGCGACGGCGACCACTCCAGCGGGCAGCGTGGCCGGCCGCTCTTTCCGGAGTACGGCGACGAGTTCATGGCCTCGGCTCGCGGCTTCGTCGACGACGCGCGAACCGACCATACCTGCGGCTCCGACGATGGCAATCTTCACCGAGCTGTCCTTTCCAGGGTCGGAACGGGAAGTTGTCCCGCGACTATGGCGGCGAGCGAGAGCCCGAACCCCACGAGTTGGATCGGGCCGAGTGTCTGACCGAGCAGAACGGCGCCGAGCACGGCAGCCACCAACGGCGAGAGCAAGGAGAGAATCGAGACGGAGTTGACGGGCAATGTGGTGATGCCACGAAACCACAGGACGTAGGCGATCAGGCCGCCGATCAGACCCAGCCAGAGATAGCCGAGGACGGCGTCCGAGTCGATCGTGGGAGGTCCCCCTTCGAAGACGAAGGTGACGGGCGACAGGAACAGACCGCCCGCGGTGAGTTGCCAACCGGCGAAGGCGGTAGGACTCACCTCGGCGGGCCGTCCCCAGCGTTTGGTGAGCGTCACGCCGAGCGCCATCGTGGCCGCGCAGGCCAGACCCGCGAAGATCCCGATGACGTCGAGTGCCGCATTCGGCCCGATCACCACCAGGCCGACGCCGACGACCCCCATCGCACCCCAGCCGATCCGCCATGCCGATGGGCTCTCGTGCAGAACTGTCACGGCCAGGATCGCCACGATCAGCGGCTGAGCTGCCGCCAAGGTCGCGGCAACGCCACCGGGCAGGCGTTCGGCCGCGACGAACAGCAGCGGGAAGAACAGTCCGATATTCAGCACACCGAGCACCGCGGCCTTCCCCCACCACGCCCCGCGCGGCACCGTCCGGGTGACCGCCAACGCGATCAGACCGGCGGGCAGCGCACGCAAGAGTCCTGCGAACAGCGGATGTCCCTGCGGGAGAAGTTCGGTGGTAACGACATAGGTGGTGCCCCACGCCAAAGGCGCGAGCGCCGTCAGGGCGACGCGAGGCAGGTTTCCCTTCGAAGCACCGGAAACCCGCTGTGCTACTGAACTTTTCACACTCGCAGTCTCACCCGGTCGCGATCAATGAGTCCAACACATGTTTGTCACCGGATCAATCTCGATTCAAGATTGATCCCATGGAGCTCCAGCAGATGCGCTACGTCGTCGCGGTCGCCGAGACGAATAGCTTCACCAGGGCCGCCGAACGATGTCTGGTAGTCCAGTCCGCCCTCAGTCACCAGATCGCGCGCCTGGAACGCGAACTCGGCGCGCGACTTTTCGAGCGCACCAGCCGCCGGGTGCGGCTGACACCGGCCGGTGCGGCGTTCCTCCCCGCCGCTCGTCAATGTCTCGACGCCGCCGAGCGCGCAGCCGCTGAGGTCGCCGCGGCAATCGGCGAGATACGCGGGCGGCTCGCCGTCGGCCTGATCCCGACCGTCGCCGCGGTCGACATCCCGGGTTCACTGCGCGATTTCCGTCGGCAGTACCCGCAGGTGCGCATCGACCTGCGGGTGGGCGCGAGCGACGACCTCATCGAACAGGTCAGGGACGGCGCCATTGACGTGGCCTTCCTCGGGCTGCCGACCACCGCGCGCCCCCAAGGCGTCGCCGTTCACGAACTCGCCCGTGATCGACTCGTCGCCGTGGTCGCCCCGGACCATCCCCTCGCCGCCGAAACACTGGTCGACCTGCACAGACTTTCATCCGAGGTTTTCGTGGACCTCCCAGCCGGGACAGCCGGGCGAAGCCAATCCGACCAGGCCTTCGCAGCCGCCGGTCTCGACCGTGACGTCGCCTTCGAAGTGACCAGCGCCGACTACATCGCCCGACTCGTCGGGCCGGGTCTAGCCGTGGCCATGCTGCCCGCCGCCTACGCGCCCCAACTGACCGGCGTTGTCACCATCGAGGTCACCGACGCGCCGGCCCGGGTCGAGTACGTCATCTGGAGCCGCGCAGGCGGCACACCCGCGGCGACCGCCTTCCTCGCCGTTCTCGGCATCCCGGCGCACACCGGCGACTGAACCATCAGCCGCATGTTCCACAGCCCACATCCTGGGACATGCCCTTGCATTCGGAACAGTTGTGATTACACAATCATTGTGTGCATACAACTGTTGGAGAGCTGACGCCGCGTCGCAAGTTGGTGGTATTGGCGACGTGTTGCCTGAGCCTGCTGATCGTGTCCATGGATTCGACGATCGTGAATGTCGCAGTGCCTGCGATTCGAGCGGATCTGGAGGCGCCGCTGGGTCGGCTGCAGTGGATCATCGATATCTACACGCTCACGCTCGCGAGTCTGCTGATGCTCGCTGGTGCGACTGCGGATCGGTTCGGGCGGCGGAGGGTGTTCCGGATCGGGTTGACGGTCTTCGCACTGGGGTCGCTGGCCTGCAGCCTCGCGCCGAATATCGAAACCCTCATCGGTGCAAGGCTTTTGCAGGCCATCGGCGGGTCGATGCTGAATCCGGTTGCGATGTCGATCATTACGCAGGTCTTCACCGGGAAGGTCGAACGTGCTCGCGCGGTGGGTATTTGGGGTGCGGTCGTCGGTATTTCGATGGCCTTGGGGCCGATGGTCGGCGGCGTGCTGATCGATGCGCTGGGGTGGCCGTCGGTGTTCTGGATCAATCTGCCGATCTGTGCGCTCGCACTGGTTCTGACGACTCTATTTGTGCCGGAATCGAAGTCGGCCACGGTGCGCGGACTCGATCCGATCGGGCAGTTGCTGGCGATCGCATTTCTGTTCACGGTGGTATTCGGGTTGATCGAGCGGTTGCCGGTGGTCTTCGTGGTGTCGGCGGTGGCCCTCGCGGCCTTCCTGTGGCAGGAATCGCGGCGCTCGGATCCGTTCATCGATCTGCGCTTCTTCCGCAGTGTGCCGTTCGCGTCGGCGACGGTGACCGCGATCTTCGCCTTCGCGGCGCTCGGCGCGTTCCTGTTCACCTGCTCGCTGTATCTGCAAGAGCTGCGCGGTTATTCGGCGGTGCACACCGGGGCGCTATATCTGGCCATGGCGGTCGCGACGCTCGTCTTCTCGCCGCTGTCGGGGCGTCTGGTCGGGCGCTACGGAACCAAACCCTCACTGCTCGCGGCGGGCGTCGCGATGACCATCGCCGCCGTGCTGCTCACTCGACTCGATGTGGCGACTCCGGTCTGGCACCTGCTCCTCGTCTTCGCGATCTTCGGAATCGGCTTCGGCATGGTCAATGCACCGATTACGACGGCGGCGGTCAGCGGGATGCCACTGGATCGCGCGGGCGCCGCGGCGGCGGTCGCCTCGACCAGCAGGCAGGTGGGCGTGAGCATGGGTGTGGCGCTGTGCGGCGCGCTGACCGGTGCCGGTCTGTGGTGGCTGATTGCGGTTTTCACCGCCGGAATCGCCATACTCGGCATAGTCGCGAACACCCGCTGGGCCGCGCGGTCCCGCGATCGCGTCGCCCCGATATTGGAAGAGAAGGTCCCCGCACATGCCGGATGACGTACCCACCGCCGACGAGGTGTGGGCCCAGCTCACCAACCTGGTGATGGATACCCGTGACTCGTGGAAGCGGGCAGTCACCGAGCGAACCGGCTTGCCGTTCAGTCGAATTCGCATTCTGCGCCGCCTGCGTCCCGGCCCGCTCACGCTCAACCAGATCGCGCAGGCGACCGGCATGGATGCGCCCGCGACCACGGTCGCGGTCAATAATCTCGACGGACTCGGCCTCGTCGTGCGCGAGATCGACCCGACCAACCGCCGCCGCAAACAGGTCTCCATCACCTACGCCGGTCGCGCCGTACTCGCACAGGCCATGGCCACCCCCGACCCTGCCCCGGCCGCCGTCGCCGCCCTGTCCCCCGACGACCTGCGCTCGCTGCATCAGCTCTTACGCAAGCTCGAGCACTGACTCATTTCACCACTTCGGAGCGGCACACTGTGCTTCAATCGTGTGTAGAACGTGTTCCAGCTCTGGGAGGTGGCCATGGCCACGCCGTCGATTCCCGCCGGATTCGATTTCACCGACCCGGACCTGTGGGCGAAACGCAGACCCACCGCGGAATTCGCGGAGCTGCGCCGAACCGCACCGGTCTGGTGGTGTGCCCAGGCCGACCGCTCCAGCGGCTTCGATGACGGCGGCTACTGGGCGGTCACGAAACTCGAACACATCAAAGAGATCTCGAAACATCCGGAGATCTTCTCCTCCACGGCGAACAGCGCGATCATCCGCTATCAGTCCACCATCACCCGCGAACAGCTCGATATGCAACGGCTGATTCTGCTCAATATGGATCCGCCGGACCACACCAAGAATCGACGCATCGTGTCCAAGGGCTTCACCCCGCGCGCGGTGGAGGGCCTGCGAGCGGCACTCACCGAGCGTGCGGCCCGAATCGTGCACGAGGCCAGGAAGTCCGGCAGCGGTGATTTCGTCGAGCAGGTCGCCTGCGAATTGCCGCTGCAGGCCATTGCCGAACTGCTCGGGGTGCCGCAGCAGGATCGCAAGAAGCTGTTCCACTGGTCCAATCAGATGATCGGCGCCGACGATCCGGAGTACGCCACCGATGCGCCGACCGCACAGCTGGAATTGACCGGCTATGCCTGGACCATGGCCGAGCAGCGGCGCGCCTGCCCAGCGGACGATATCGTGACGCAGCTGGTCAATGCCGATATCGACGGTGAGCATCTGGGTTCGGACGAGTTCGCGTTCTTCATGATCCTGCTATCGGTGGCGGGCAATGAGACCACCCGCAATTCGATCACCCACGGTATGAAGGCCTTCGTCGACAACCCGGACCAATGGCAGCTCTATAAGGAGCAGCGGCCGCGCACCGCGCCGGATGAGATCGTGCGCTGGGCCACCCCCGTCTCGGTATTCCAGCGCACCGCGACGCGCGATGTGGAGCTCGGCGGGCAGTTGATCCGCAAGGGACAGCGCGTCGGATTGTTCTACAGCTCGGCCAATTTCGACGAGGACGCCTTCGAGGATCCGTTCAGGTTCGATATCTTGCGCGACCCCAATCCACACGTCGGATTCGGCGGCGCGGGCACGCACTACTGCCTCGGCGCGAACCTGGCCCGGCTCGAGATCGATCTGATGTTCAATGCCATCGCCGACACCATGCCCGAATTGAGTCAGATCGCCGAACCCGAGCACCTGCGCTCCGGATGGCTCAATGGCATCAAACGGTGGGAAGTACGTTTCGATTGATGCACGCGACCTCGGCAAAACCGTTGCGAGCGCGCATCATGTAACTATGGAACCTGAACCAGTGCGGGTGCGGGTGATCCTGTTGTTCGGCGATCGGGCGCAGGTGCAGACACCATGGCATCCGGTACATTCGCCCATGTGGATACCGGCTGCCGATATCGCCGAACAGGCCGGGCTGCCGCAGAACGAATTACCAGGACGGGAGTTCTGGGCCTCCGGTGATGAGCACGGGTTGACCGGTTTTCGGCTGGTCTTCGATCCACGGCTCTGATACGCGTCCGAGTCTCGCAGTGCGGCACACACATCCGCGTGCCGCGAGAGCGCCCGGAAATCGTGAACTAGTTCGCCACCATGTCGTACTTCAGCAGCGCGAAACCAGTGGGCACGGTGGCGCTCATCGAGATGCGATCCCCGGACCAGGTACCGACCAGCGCGGCAGCGCCGCCGGCGCAATCCACGCCTTCCGCGGTGAGCATCGGCAGCGGGTGGATGCGGTGGCGGTCCTCGCCGTGCCGGACCGTCGCCTTGTCCACATAGGTGCGTTTGTCATGATTGAGGATGTAGCGGCCGATGAAGCCGTTCTGCGGTGCGACCAGCGGGGCGACGGAAGCAGCCTTGTCGTAGAGGCTGGTCTGCTTCCCCACCTGCGGTCCGGCCCACACCACCCGCGTCGGCACCGTCAGGAGGCGCTCCACACCCTGGACGAAGTCATCGCCGATCCAGGCGCGTTTCAGGAATCTGATCTTGGGTTCCAGATACCCGATCAGCTTGTGGTCGGCGTCCAGGAAGACGGCTCTGCAGAACTGCCCCACGGGGGTGATTTCCTCTCTGGGATAACGGCTTTCGGACAATCTAGCCTGCGAGCATCGTTACGGCTCGGCAGGGTGGTTACAGTCGAGTTACCGGCATGTTCAGTTCTGGCTCGCGACGACTCGGGACCGCTGCTTCGATGCGCGAGATAGGCTCGGCTGATGCGATACGCCATTTCGGTTCCGCAGCTCATTCCCGACGGATCATTCCAACCGGAAAATCTGCGGGCCTACCTGGATCGAGCCGAGGCGCTCGGCTTCGAGAGCGCATGGACGACCGAGCAACTGCTCGGATCCGCGCCCAATCTGAGTCCGATCGAGTTGTTGACCTTCGCGTCCGCATGCAATGAGCGGTTGCGGTTCGGATGCGCGGTGTTCGTGACGCCGCTGCACAATCCGGTGCACCTCGCCAAACGCATCAGCACGCTGGACCAGCTCACCCGCGGCCGGCTCGAGATCGGCGTCGGGATCGGCGGACGCAACCGGATGTTCTCCGCCTTCGACGTCGACCCCGCCGACAATCTGGTGACCCGCTTCAACGAGGGCCTGCGCGTCATGAAGGCACTGTGGACCCAGCCGCGTATCGATATCGACGGCGAGTTCTGGCAGCTGACCGGCGCCACCATGGAGCCGAAACCGTTCCAGAAGCCTTATCCGCCACTGTGGTTCGGCGGCAGCACACCCGCGGCACTGCGGCGCGCGGTCCGGCACGGCAACGGATTCTTCGGCGCCGGATCGAGTACGACGGCCAAATTCGCCGAACAGGTCCGGTACGTGCGCGAGACCCTGGCCGAAAACTCTGGCGCCCCAGCGGATTTCCGCATTGCCAAACGCGTCTACATCGCGGTCGACGACGACCCGGCACGGGCCGAACAGCGCGTGGCCACCGCCCTGACCGACTTCTACGGCGAATTCGGAAAAACCCTGCTGCCCGTCGCCGTACACGGCACGCCCAAGGACTGCATCCAGGGCCTCCGCGAGGTGGCCGACGCCGGGGCCGAAATGATCCTGATCAACCCGCTGTTCGACGAGGCCGCTCAAATGGAGCGCATTGCCGCGGAGGTGTTGCCACACGTCGACTGACGGGGTGCGGTAACGCCAGCGCGACCCCTGGCAATGAACAGACACCCACTTCGACCGCTTCAACGGCGTAGACATCCGCGGCAACGACTCCCCCGACGCCTTCGCCTACGCATCGATGCGACTCGAGTAGACCATGGGTATCCGGGGAGACCGGTCACGAACATTTCGAGGCCGTCCACGGTTGGCGGCGAAATTCTGAGCTGGTGTCAGCGCGGGTCGGGAGCTTCGACGGGCTCGTAGCCGAGGCGGACGTCGTGGGTTACTTCGCCGCCGGAGACTGTTACCCGGGTGGTGACGGGCGGGTAGCCGCGGGCTATTACGGTGTAGTGGCCTTCGGGGAGGTCGGTTACCAGGTAGCGGCCATTGGCGTCGGTGCGGGCGGTGGCGGTGAGGTCGCCGGATGCGTCCAGGACGGTGATCTGGATGTCCGAGACGGCTCGGTCGCCGTCGGCCCAGGCGGATCCGGCCAGCACGGCCATCGATGCCATATCGATGTCGTGATGCAGGAGACCGCTGTCGGGAATGGTGAGGGTGGTGGCGCTGGGGCGCATATGTTCGGCGACGGCCACCAGGGTGTAGGTGCCCGAGACGACGCCGTGACAGACATACGCGCCGTCGCCCGCGGTGATGGCCGCGCCGACGACCTCACCGTGGATATCGGTCAGTGTGACGGTGGCACCCGGCAGCGGGGTACCGCGACCGGCCGAACGGACCACACCGGACAATTCGCCGGAGCCGGTGAGGGTCAGGTCGAGCAGCTGTGCGCGCTGTCCGATGGCCACGCTGACCGCCTCCGGCCGATGTCCGGTCGCCGATGCGATCAAGACGTAGTTGCCCGCGGCCGGCGCCTCGATCCGGTATCCGCCGTCGGCATCGCCGCTCGCGCGCGAAACCTGGTGTCCCCGTTGGTCGATCAGGGTCAGCACGGTGCCGGGTACCGGTCTGCCGTCCTCGCGTCCGATCCGGCCGCCGATCGATGCGCCTCCGTATTCGGGGCTCGAATGCGACTGCGGCACAACGGCGGCCACATATACACCATTGCTTTCGTGCTCCACTGAGACTCGGCTGACCGCGCCCGCCAACACCGGTTCGGGTTCGGAGAGCACCTCGGCGGCACCCTCCCAAACCTGTGCCTCAGCCCAACTGTCCTCGGCCTCAGAAGGCACCTGCTCCACAGCAGGTACCGGATTATCTTGCAGCGGAATCTCTTTCATGAACATCAGCACCAGGCACGCTAGCAGCGCCACCCCTGCCGCGGCATAGAAGACGCCGTGCATCGCATCGGTGAACCCGATCAGAATGGGCACTCTCAGCTCGTCGGGCAGCGCCGCGATTCCGCTGGTATTGCTCTGCATGGTGCTCAACTGCGCGGCATCGAAGCCGGGAGGCAGCGCACCACCGAATGCGTCGATGATCCGGTGCGGCAACAGGTTGAACAGGATGGTCAGGAATACCGCGACACCGAGGGTGCCGCCCATCTGCCGGAAGAAGGTCGCCGACGCGGTCGAAACACCCATATCCGAACGCGGACCGGCATTCTGCGCCGCGATGATCAGGGTCTGCATGCAGCAACCGAGCCCGAATCCGATGACGCCGCCGTAGACCAGCGGCTGCCATAGCGGACTGTCGTAATGCACTCGGCCGTAGAGCGCCGCGCCGACCGCGATGATGAATGTCCCGATCACCGGCAGGATCTTGTAGCGCCCGGTCAGTTTGGTGGTCAATCCGGCCAGCTGCGAGCCGAACATGATCCCGAGCACCAGCGGGAGCATCAGCAGACCCGATTTGGTCGGCGAATATCCGCGCACCACTTGGAAGTACTGCGGCACCATGACGATCGCGCCGAACATCGCGATACCGACAATGAATCCGCCCGCGATGGTCACGCTGAAGGTCGAATTCTTGAACAGCCGCAGGGGAATCAGCGCCGCATCCTTCATCAGGAATTCGACGAGCACGAACAGCAGCAGCCCGCCCGCACCGATCCCATAGCAGATCAGCGACCGCTGCGAACTCCAGCCCCAATCCCGGCCCTGTTCGGCGACGATCAGCAGCGGCACCACACAGGTCGTCAATGCGACCGCGCCGAACCAGTCGATGCGGTGATTCTGGCGCTGATGCGGAGTATTGAGCACCTTGGCGACCACGCCGAGCGCGAGCACGCCGATCGGCACGTTGACCAGGAACACCCAGCGCCAGCCCTCGAGACCCCAGAGTTGGTCGTAGTTCGAGAAGAAACCGCCGAGCACCGGCCCGAGCACGGTCGCGGTCCCGAAGACCATCATGAAATAGCCCTGGTAGCGCACCCGCTCCCGGGCGGGCACGATATCGCCGATGATGGTGAACGCCAACGACATCAACCCACCCGCGCCCAAACCCTGGAAGGCGCGGAATCCGGCGAGTTCATACATCGAGGCGGCGAAGGTGCAGGCCACCGAACCGATGACGAATAGTCCGATCGCGGTGAGGTAGAACGGCTTTCGGCCGTAGATATCGGCCAGTTTGCCGTACAGCGGGGTGGTGATCGTCGCGGTGATCAGATATGCCGTGGTCGCCCACGCCTGTTCGTCGAATCCGTCCAGGCTGTTGGCGATCCGCACGATCGCGACACTCACGATGTTCTGATCCAGCGCGGCGAGGAACATGCCGAGCAGCAGTCCCGACAGGATGGTCAGGATCTGCCGGTGCGACAGTGACGTACCCTCACCGCCATCCAGGTCCGGCGACTTTGCCGGGGCCTGGGTGGTCGAATTCGTCATAATTTGAGCCCTAGTTCTGATCGGCTATCCGTGGTGGAAGTGTCTCGAAACCTGAGTCGAGCCGGTCGAGCAGTTGGCACACTGCGCCACAAGCGATCTGCCCCCCACACGCCGATCACCCGTAACTAGTTGCGCTCGCTAATATACATACGGCCGCTCAGGGCGAAACGGCCTGGTCGGATCATCCCGGCATCCAATGCCTCAACGGCCGAGCGGATCCGGCCGGCACTGCACCGGATCGCTGGCTACGGCTCGGCCGCAGCCGAAAATCATCACGGGCTCGGCGTGATTCGATGGATCCCAGATCTGGTCGACGCTGAGCAGACCGACCCACTTGTCGGTGGTCACCCGGCCAGACCGCGCGCCGAGGCTGACCGAGAAGTCGAGTACGCCGCTGCTCGAGCGGAATCGTCGGCGATCAGCACGACCTGTTTGTCACCACAGGACTTGTTGAGGCTCTGCAGAAAGTCCGGAAATTCCCAATCCCGACCGGCGAAGAACATCACCTCATCGCAGGTGTCCACACCATCGGCCCGGGTGAAGCCGCCCTGGCGATCCCATGACCCATCCCAGGCTCCCGGTCTCGTCGGCAATCAGTGGCCGTGAGTCAACCACCGTATTCCGGGACCGGTCCCGCAAACTCTTGGCATACTTGGATCTATGTTTTTCAATAGGCGTTGAACTGGTCGCGCCAGCGCGGATTCAGTTCGTCGGCAAGGAGTTCGGGGGCCGAGATCTTGTTCGGGTTGCCGTCGGAGGTGTAGCGCTGGTCCGGATGCTGGTCGAGGCGGTCGAGCCAGTAGGCGGAAGCGAAGTCGACCTCGGCCCTGCCCGACCGGATGCGTGGCACGCCAGCGGGATCGACCTGGCCGAATGGCGAGGGTGCGGGTTCGGCGCCGACCAGTAGCACGGCCTCGAACGCATAGTGCGTGCCGTCCCAACTTCCCGCGGTGGCGAGTGCACGATCGGTCGGGAAAATGCCGAGCGGCAAGGCCATCGTGCGCACCCGATTGCCGGGGGCCGCGGTTGTGATCGCGCGCAGGTTCTCGACCAGCTCGCGTTGCACCCCGGTGCTGTCCAGGCGACCTAGATTGGCGTGGCTCGCGGTGTGCGCGCCGATTTCGTATCCGTGGGCGGCCAGCCAGGGCAGTGCGCGCGCGTCACCGGCGAACGGCTCGTTATTGACGTAGAACGTCGCGGTGGGCCGGAAGTCCGGATGGCGCGCGCCGAACTCCTCGAGAATCCCGATCGCGGTGTCCGGGGCGACCTTCGCGTCCTCGGTGAACCGAAGTTGAGTGATGGTGGAGTCGTCGAAGGTGAGCACCACCGGGTGGGTGCCCGCGGGGATGTCGATATGGCCGGAGATGTAATCGGCGACGGTCACCGGTCGGTAGTTCTCGCGGTGCAACCGCTCGAGTTCGGCGCGGAACTTCTCCGGAGTCTGGTCGTATTCGCCGACCGGAGTCGGTGTCACCTGGTGGTACATCAGGATGGGGACGAGTCCGAGTTCGTTGGCTCCCACCGCAATCGGATCGGGCGTCGGTGTGGCCACCGGAACCTTTTCGATGGCCGCCGGAACCGGAGCCGGCGCTGCACCACATGCGGTGGCCGTTGCGAATATCAAGGCCGACAGGACAACCCGAGTTCCGATAGCCGAGCACCGCACCACCGATCGAACGGTACGCGGTCACATGGAATCTCGGTTGCGAATCGGCATAACCATGCCCGATGGAGCTGTCCGAGGTAGATAGTTAGGCAATAGCGACGGATGAAAGTTGGTGTGCGCGTTGGACAAATTGGTCCCGATCACCGGGCGATGGCGGCTCGCGGCAATAGCGGTTATCGGAGTTTTATCAATCCTCATCGCATCCGTGATCATCGGCGCCAATCGGTCCGAGCCCGCGGGTTTGGCGCTGGCCGGATTACCGGACGGAGTCGTCGGCGCCGGCACGCTGACCGGTCTGGTATTGCGCGTGGACGCCCACGGCCACAACCCGAACGATATGCGGCTCGAACTCGACGGCAAGGCGGTGAACGGCACGGTCGAAGGCGATTCGGTGGTGTACCGGCCCGGACCGCTCACCGATGGTGACCACAAGTTCACCGCCGAAATACCACGCGGGGGCATACTCGGCCTGTTCAGCGCCGGTCCGGGTGTGACCGCGACCTTCACCGTGGATACCGAGGCGCCGAAACTCGAGGTGACCCAGCCGGGTACGGCCGGATCATATCGTCAGCCGATCACGTTGCGCGGCAAGGAATCCGGTGCGGTGCAGGTCTCCGTCGGCACCCAGTCGGTCACACCCGCCGCGGACGGCACCTTCGAGATCACTCTGCCGCGCGCACCGGTCGGCGGTGCGGTGACCGCGGTCGATGTGGCGGGAAATAGGGCGACGCAGGCGATTACGACCTCGGTCGATATGCCCCGGGTCAAGGCCGTGCATATCACGGCATACGGATGGGCATACGATGGTTTACGCGAGCCCATTCTGGATATGGCCCGTGAGGGGCGCATCGACACCGTTCAGCTCGATATCAAGGATGAGGACGGGGTTATCGGCTACGACTCGCAGGTACCGCTGGCACGGCAGGCGGGTGCGGCCACCAATATCTACGATGTGCGCGCCGCACTGCGGCAATTGCACGAGATGAATCTGCGAGTGGTCGGGCGGATCGTGGCGTTTCGCGATCCGACCATGGCCGAATGGGCATGGCACGCAGGACATCCGGAATGGGTCATCCAGAATCCCTCCGGTCAGCCGTATGCCAGCAAGTACGGTGCGATCGCTTTCACCAATTTCGCAAATCCCGAAGTCCGCAAGTACAACATCGATCTCGCGACCGAGGCGGCCGAGCTCGGCTTCGACGGAATAATGTACGACTATGTCCGGCGGCCGGACGGTGCGCTGTCGCAGATGCAGTTTCCGGGACTGACCGTCACGCCCAGTGAATCCATCGCCGAGTTCCTGCACGAGAGCCGGGATCCGGTACGCGACAAGGGCGCGAATCTCGGTGCCGCCGTGTTCGGCATCGCGGCGACGCGCCCGGATGAGATCGCACAGGACATTCCGGCCATCGCTCGGTATGTCGACTATGTGGCTCCTATGCTCTACCCGTCGCATTGGAATGCCGGTGAATACGGTGTGGCGAACCCCAATGCCCAGCCGTACGACATTATTTTCCGTTCGCTGGCCGACTTCTTCAGACAGACCGACGGTACCGGCGCGAAAGTCATTCCGTGGCTACAGGATTTCAGCCTCGGGGTGAACTACGGCGATGCCGAGGTCAAGGCGCAGATCGATGCCGCGGCGGCCGCGGGGACGAACAGCTTCATTCTGTGGAACGCGGCGTCGCGGTACCACTCGTGGGCCGTCGTGCCCGGTTGACTCCTACTGGTCCGCGTGGCAGGTGACGTCGGCGGCGGGCAGGATGCCGTCGGCGTAGTAGGTATTGATCGCATTGTTGACGCAGGCGCTCAGGTCGGGACGGAAAGTCATGTGAATGCGGACGTCCTGCAGTGTGACCATGCGGGATTCGGATAGGTGCTGATGTAGTCGGGCACCGTGGGTATACGGGGTTCGAGCGTCACCGGTCGCCTGCAGGATGAGGGCGGAAACCGAATTCCGCACGGTGGTGGCGGGTTCGACAGGCCGGGGCCAGAATGCGCACGGCTGGATATTGTTGGCCAGCGGACCGAATATCGGCTGCGTCGCACGGCTGGCTTCGATATTGTTCGCGTACCACGCCGGATCTGTCGGTGCTGCGGCATCACCGCAGGCGATCTGGGCCAGGACGGAGTTCTCCTCGGACCGCAAGGCCTGCAAGACGATTTGCAGGCGTGGCGCCCGCGCCATCGCGGGTGGGCCGCCCGCAGCGTCGGCGATCTCACGCAATGTTTCGGCCAGTGCTTGATTACGCCGGAAATCGGTCACCATGTTGTGCAATAGAAATGGCAGCCAGTGATCGTCGATCGGGAAGTCGTCGATCACGATCGGTTGCCGTGCCGCTGCGGCGAGCAGCTCCGTCAGCGATGCACGCACTTCGGTCGGGGTCGAACCGAAGTGATACGTATCATCCTGTCCCGCAGCCCAATTCGACCATTCGTCGATCGCCCGCTCGTCCGACGGACCCCAATCCTGGACGAGGCCGGTCCAATACCGATCCGGATCGATGGCGCTGTCGAACACCATCCGGTCGCTGCGTTCCGGGAACATCTGGGTGAATACCGCACCGAGGTAGGTGCCGTAGGAAACGCCGTAATAGCTGAGCTTCGGCTCGCCCAGCGCGACTCGGATGACATCCATATCGCGAGCGGTATTGCGGGTGGTGAGCTGGCGCACCTTCACCGGATCATCGGCCAGACAACCCTCGGCCATAGCCGCCGACAGCGCGGTTTCCCGCGCGAAGCCCTGCGAATCCAGACCCGCCGAATGGATCATTTCGCCCACCGGCCATCCGCAGCGCGGCGTGCGCCCGGAGCCGCCGACACCACGCGGGTCCATACCGATCAGATCGAAACGGGCCCGTACCTGCGGGGTGAGCACGTCACCGAGCAGATCCACGGTGTCCAGACCCGATGCGCCGGGACCACCCGGATTGGCCAGCAGGACGCCATGGCGCTGATCCGGATCGGTGGCCCGGACCCGGGATATCGCGATCTTCAGCTTGCGATCGTAGGGCCGCAGATAATCGAGCGGCACCAGCACATCGGCACATTCGGCCCCGGCCTTGTCCAAATCCTCGATACCGCAGGCATGCCAGTGCAGCCGCTGGTGATAGAACCGGTATGCCGGATCGACCTGCGCCCCGGGCACGGTGATCAGCGCCGCCCCGGCCGCTACCAACACCAACCACCGCAAAAGCCTCGCCGACAACCCACTCGCCTCTCACCGCCAAATCCCGCAACTTCGTACCACGCCTCGCCGCAGAGCACCCTTGCCACATTTGGTGGTGCCGCCGATACTCCAAGGGGACCGCGCCACCGCCGGTGCCGCATCGAGGGGAGGAATCAATGCTCCGAAATCAATTGAATTCACTACGGACAGTGGAGGATTCGCTGGCCTACGGGCAGCCGTACGAAACTTCCGACGGCACCACGATCATCACCGTCACCAGGACCGGCGGTCTGCTGCGCACCGCTCGTCCGGTGGGTGCGTTCGTGGTCCATAACGGCGAGGTCAGCTGGACGCCCGCGGTCGATGCGACCCGGATCGCGCTGATGGGTGAATTGATCGGTCTGCTGGCCGCGGTCATCGCCACGCTCGCGGTGCTGCGCAGGCCGCCGTGGCCGGATCTATCGCGGGTGGTGGCAATCGGACGGGACTCACGACACACTTGATCCCGTGAATCGCATGCCACTCGGAGATATCGACCGGGGCGGTCCGCCGTGACCGCACTCGCACGCGGGGAAAATCGCCCCGCGCCCGGCGACCGGATGATCGTGACCGTCACCTGCGCAGCGCCGGTCGATGTGTCGGCGCTGCTACTGGGCGCCGACGGGCGGGTCCGCTCCGATGCCGACTTCGTCTTCTTCAATCAGCCGGCCGGCCCCGGTGTCACCTATCGGCACGGCCGCGGTGCCGGCGATATGGTCGATGTACAGACCTCCGCACTGCCCGCCGATGTCGACAAGGTCGTGGTCACCGCCAGCCTCGACGGCAGCGGGCCGCCGACCTTCGCGGGCGCGAGTTCGCTGACCGCGACGATCGGATCCGATGCCGGAACGCTGACCTTCCCGATGACCGGGCTGAGCACCGAGACCGCCGTGGTGTGCGTGGAGATCTACCGGCGTGGCGGTGCGTGGAAGGTGCGCGCGGTCGGGCAGGGCTATGACAACGGGCTGGCCGGAATCGCGACGGCGTTCGGTGTGAATATCGACGACGAACCCGAACCCGAACCAACGCCCGCATCCGCCCCACAGCAGTACCAGCCGCAACCTCCGGTGCCGCCTGCTGCTGCCGCGCCGCAACACCCGGCCCAGCCGCAGGCTCCGGCGCCTCAGTACCCCGCCCAGCCGCAGTACCAGGCACAGGCTCCCGTTCCACCCGCCTATCCCCCGTCCGGCGCCGTACCGCCGCCCCCACCGATTGCACCCCAGCAAGGAGCGCTGCCGATGCAGAGCGAACTGTTCAATCCGAGCCACGCCGAGGTCAACGGCATGGGCATCCAGAAGCAGGGCGGCAAGATGATCAAGGTCGCCGTCAATGGCGAGACCATGGCGCGGGCCGGCTCGATGGTCGCCTACCAGGGCGACCTGCACTTCAAGGCGCTCGGTTCGGGCGGTATCGGCCGTGCGATCCAGCAGCGGCTGACCGGTGAGGGTGTGCCACTGATGCAGGTGTCCGGTCGAGGTGATCTGTTCCTCGCCGATGCCGCCGCCGATGTGCACACTGTCGATCTCGACGGCACCGATGGGCTCACGATCAACGGCTCGAATGTGCTCGCCTTCGATACCTCGCTGTCCTACAACATCCAAAGGGTCCAGGGCGCTGCCGGTTTCGCCAGTAACGCGGGCTTCTTCAACTGCGTGTTCACCGGGCGCGGTCGCATCGCCATCACCACCCACGGCTCGCCGGTCGTCCTCAATGTCGACCAGCCCACCTACGCCGACCCACAGGCCGCGGTGGCCTGGTCGTCGAGCCTGTCCACCGGCATCAAGCGCAACGACTCCTTCGGCCTCGGCCGCCTCATCGGCCGCAGCACCGGCGAGGGCCTGACGCTGTCGTTCTCCGGGCGCGGCTTCGTCATCGTGCAGCCGTCGGAACTGCCGCCGGGCGGTTTCATCGGCGGAACCGGTGGTGGTCAAGAGGCCGGACAAAGCGGCGGCGTGCTCGGCGGCTTGTTCGGATAACCGTCCTGTGCTGGAACCGGCTGCGCCACAGCCGGTTCCAGCACTGTGGATCAGTTCAGCAGACCCCGCCGGACCAGGAGCGGTTCGATTTCGGGGGCGCGGCCGCGGAAGGATTCGAAGGCCTCGAGCGGGTCGACCGAGCCACCGCGCGAGAGCAGTTCGCGACGGAAGGCCTCACCCTTTTCCCGGATGGAGGCGTCGCCCTCGTCGAACCACTCGACGGTGTCCGCGTCCAGCACCTCGCTCCAGATGTAGGAGTAGTAGCCCGCCGCGTAGCCGCCGGAGAAGATGTGGGCGAAGTAGCCGGTCCGGTAGCGCGGCGGAATCGCGTCGATGGCCAGACCCGCCTTGCGCAGCGCTTCCTCCTCGAACGCCTCGGCATCGGTGTCGGCCAGCGCCTCGGGTGCGGGCACGCGATGCCACGCCCAGTCCAGCAGTGTCGCGCCGAGGTATTCGACGGTTTTGAAGCCCGTACCGAAACGTGCGGCCTCGGCCATCCGCTCGACCAGTTCGGTGGGCATCGGCTCACCGGTCTCGAAATGCCTTGCGTAGTTGGCGAGTACCTCCGGTCGCGACATCCACATCTCGTTCACCTGGGACGGGAATTCGACGAAGTCTCGCGGTACTTCGGTGCCGGAGAAGAAGGGGTACATCACATCCGAGAACAGTCCGTGCAGTGCGTGCCCGAACTCGTGGAAGAGCGTGCGCACATTGTCCCAGGTGAGCAGGGCGGGTTCGCCGACGGACGGCTTCACGATATTGAGGTTGTTGACCACCACCGGCCGCTTCCCCAAAAGCCGTGACTGGCTGACCAATGCGTTCATCCACGCCCCGCCGCGCTTCGACGGTCGCGCGAAGAAGTCACCGAGGAACAGTCCGAGCGCATTGCCGTCGGCATCGAAGACTTCGAAGATCCGCACTTCCGGTTGATATCCGACCAGATCCTCGCGCTCCTGCAAGGTGATCCCGTACACCTGCTCGGCGGCGAAGAACACGCCGTCGCGCAGCACCCGCTCGAGTTCGAAATAGGGACGCAACGCCTCCGCATCCAGCGAAAAACGTTCGGCCCGAACCTTTTCCGACCAGAACTGCCAATCCCACGAGCGCAGCTGCTGCCCACCCATGGCTTGGGCCAACTCGGCTGCCTCACGCTCCGCATTGGCCACCGCGGGCGCAACCAAACGCCCGAGCATTTCCTCCACCGCCGCAGGGGTTTTCGCGGTCTGATCCTCGACCACATACGCCGCATGATCTGAATAGCCGAGCAGCGCGGCACGTTCGGCTCGCAGTGCCGCGATACGCACGGCGAGCGCACCGTTGTCACCCAGCCCTCGCCCCAACGAAGCCGTCATCACCCGCTGCCGCACGTCTCGGTCGGCCAGTTCCGCCAGCACGGGCTGGTTCGAAACGTTCTGCAGCCGAAGCGCCCATGCGCCGTCGCGCCCCAACTCGCGAGCGTTCTCCGCGGCGGCTGCCACGGCGGCGTGCCCCAGCCCCGCCAGTTCGGCCGCCGACTCGACGACCACCGTCGCACCATTGGTCGCCGCCAAAATGTTCTGCCCGAATTCCGTTGCCGCCGCAGCGAGTTCGGCATTCAACTCACGCAACCGCGCCTGCCCGGCCGCGTCCAGCCGGGCCCCCGCCCGCACGAACCGAATGTGATATCGCTCCAGCAGCCGCGCTTGCTCGGGATCCGATCCCAATTCCTCCCGGCGGCCGTAGAGCGCCTCGACCCTCGCAAAGAGCTGGGGATCCAAATAGATCGCATCCCGATGTGCCGCCAGCTTCGGCGATACCTCGGCCTCGATCGCATCGGTGGTCTCGCTGGAATCGGAGCTCGTGATATTGAAGAACACCTTCGCGACCCGAGTGAGCATCGCTCCCGAACGCTCCAACGCCGCAATGGTATTCGCGAAACTCGGCTCCTCCCCGCTCGACGTGATGGCGGCAACCTCTGCCAATTGCTCGGCCATCCCTCGCTCGAACGCGGGCAAATAGTGCTCCGTACCGATCTCGGCGAACGGAGGAAGCTCATACGGCAGCGCACTTGGCTCGAAGAACGGGTTGCTCGTCATAGGTGAACCCTATGCTCCGATCACGCTCCCCTGGCAGCGAAATCGCTGGCGAGCAAGATCCACAGCGCTGACGACGGCGGCACCACGCCGTCCGCCGCGATCGGTAATGTCGAGCGGGTGAGTAGCTGGGTGCGCCGAAAGTTCCACAGAGTCGGACGATTCGATCGGGCGGTCGGGAGCGCGGTCGCCGAATTACCGGCCTCCATGGTCGACAACGGCCTGCTGCGGGTCACCAAGAGCGCCGATTTCAGCGCGCTGTGGCTGGTCTGCGCCGCATTGCTCGCCACCCGCCAGGGCACACCGCGGCGGGCCGCGCTGCGTGGAGTCGTCTCCGTCGGGGGCGCGAGCCTGGCCGTCAACCTCGGACTCAAGACGCTCGTTGCGCGGCGCCGACCGGCCGCCGAACTTTTGCCCGCATACCGGCGGCTGTCGCCGGCCCCGAAGTCCTCCTCCTTCCCCTCCGGGCACAGCGCCTGCGCGGCGGCATTCGCCACGGCGGTCGCACTCGAAAGTCCGCGCACCGCACTGGTTGTCGCCCCGCTTGCGGCCACCGTCGCCTACTCGCGGGTGCACACCGGCGTGCACTGGAGCTCCGATGTGCTCGTCGGGGCGGCCGTAGGTTCCGGTATCGCATTAGCCACCCGACGCTGGTGGCCGGTGCGTGAATCGGACGAGGCACAGGCCAGACTGGTCCGTGAGGCGCCCGCGCTGGAGGCGGGCAAGGGTCTTCTGGTGTTGGTGAATCCGGTTTCCGGCGATCCGAACTACGATCCCACCGCCGATATCATCGCGGCCCTGCCCGCCGCCACCGTCCTGCGCACCGAACCCGACCTGGATGCCGCCGAACAACTCGAGCGGGCGCTCGCCGAAAACGCCGAGCCGGTGCTGGCGTTGGGCATCGCCGGTGGCGACGGCACCGTGGCGGCCGCGGCCGCGGTGGCGCTGCGGCACGAGTTGCCGCTGGCCGTCATCCCTACCGGCACGCTCAACCATTTCGCGCGTGATCTCGGCGTCTACGATTTGCGCGAAGTTATCGATGCGACCGGTACTGGCGAGGCGGTCGCGGTCGATATCGCGCGCGTCGAATACGGTGACGAAACCGGTTCACACACTAGGCATTTGATCAATACCGCCAGCATCGGCGCCTATCCGGACCTGGTGCGGCTGCGCGAGCAATGGCAAGCACGCTGGGGCAAGTGGCCCGCCTTCGCGGCCGCGCTGGTGGTCACCCTGCGCCGGGCCGAACCGATCGAGATCTATCTCGACGATCGCTGGCAGCGAGTGTGGTTCCTGTTCATCGGCAACGGCCCCTACCATCCGCACGGCGCCGTACCCGCCTTCCGCGACCGGCTCGACGCCGGACTGCTCGACGTCCGCTGGCTGCGCGCCGACCTGCGCTGGTCACGCACCCGCGCATTGGTGGCGCTGCTGCTGGCCGCGATCGGCCACAGCAAGGTCTACGGCGAGCGCCGCCTACCCGAACTGTATGTGCAATTGCCCAGGCCGGAGGCGCTGGCCACCGATGGCGAGGTGATCGGCAAGGCCACCCGCCTGCACTTCGCGATGGCGGGCCAGCTCGCTGCCTACCGCCGCGACGAATCGAACCCCCGCTGGGCCGACCGGTTCCGCCCGCACCACCGCCGGGCCCCCTGGCTCCGCGATGCCTTCCGCACGAACCGATGAATTTTCGACGGGAGCGACGTCGATACCGGTATGACGACGCACACGCTGGAAACCGCCGGAGCCGACATCGTGTACGACGTGCACGGGCCGCTGCCCACTGACGGGGGACGCCCGCCACTGGTCATGATCGGGCAGCCCATGGATGCCGGTGGGTTCAGCACGTTGGCCTCGTACTTTCCGGATCGCACGGTGGTCACCTACGATCCGCGCGGGCTAGGCCGCAGCACACGCAAGGACGGCCGGGTCGACAACACACCAATGGTCCAAGCCGAGGACGTGCACGCCGTGATCGAGGCGCTCGGCGCGGGCCCGGTCGAGTTGTTCGGGAGCAGCGGCGGCGCGGTCACCGCGCTCGCGCTGGTAGCGGCCTATCCGAACGATGTCAGCACGGTGGTGGCCCATGAGCCGCCGCTCATCCCGGTGCTGCCCGACGCGGCCGCCGCGGAGCGCGCCCGTGCTGGAGTTCGCGACGCATACGAGGCCAAGGGCTTCGGGGCGGGCATGGCAAGTTTCATCGCGATGACCTCGTGGCAGGGTGAATACACCGGCAACTACTTCGCCCAGCCCGCCGCCGATCCCGCCATGTTCGGAATGCCGAGCGAGGACGACGGTTCCCGGGACGATCCGCTGCTGTCCGACCGGTCCTGGGCGATCAGCAGCTACCTCCCCGATATCGCCGCGCTTTCGGCCGCACCGACCCGGGTTGTGATCGCCGTCGGCGAGGAGTCCGCGGGCACCTTCACCGCACGCACGTCGGCGGCCACCGCCGCGCTGCTCGGCCAGCAGGCAACCGTGTTCCCGAGCCATCACGGCGGCTTCCTCGGCGGCGACTACGGGTATCCGGGTCAGCCCGAAGCCTTCGCACGCACACTGCGCGAGGTCCTGGCCGGACAATAATGACGGAAGTATGACGCGCTGCTCGGCGGGGACTTTCCGGATCGGACCGCGGGTTGTACGTGGGGCCGATATGAGGAGGTCAGGTGGCACAGGAATACAACCGGAACCCCGCCGCGGTGGACGCGCTGTCGCCCGAGCAGTACCACGTCACCCAGCAGAACGGGACCGAGCGGGCGTTCACGGGCGAGTACTGGGACAATCACGAGCCGGGTATCTACGTGGATGTGGTCTCCGGTGAACCGTTGTTCGCCTCGGTCGACAAGTTCGACAGCGGTTCGGGATGGCCGAGTTTCACGCAGCCGATCGACAGCGAGAACGTCATCGAGAAGCGGGATTTCAGTCATCTGATGATCCGCACCGAGGTGCGTTCGACGCACGGTGACAGCCATCTCGGGCATGTGTTCACCGACGGTCCGCGCGCGGCGGGCGGCCTGCGGTATTGCATCAACTCAGCGGCCCTGCGGTTCATCCACCTCGATGACCTCGAGGCGGAAGGCTACGGTCGGTACAAGACTCTGTTCACTAAGGAGGACGCGTGAGCGACACGCGAAAGGCGATTCTGGCCGGCGGATGCTTCTGGGGCATGCAGGACTTGATTCGTAAGCAGCCGGGGGTGATTTCGACGCGCGTCGGCTACTCCGGCGGGCAAAACGATCACCCCACCTACCGCAACCACCCGGGCCATGCCGAGGCCGTCGAGATCACCTACGACCCGGCGCAGACCGACTACCGGGCGCTGCTGGAGTTCTTCTTCCAGATCCACGATCCGACGACGAAGGACCGCCAGGGTAACGACATCGGCTCCAGCTACCGTTCGGCGATCTTCTATCTGGACGACGAGCAGAAGCGCGTCGCGCTGGAAACCATCGTCGATGTCGATGACTCGGGCCTGTGGCCGGGCAAGGTGGTCACCGAGGTGACCGCGGCGAGTGCGTTCTGGGACGCCGAGCCCGAGCACCAGGACTACCTGCTGCGCTACCCGGACGGGTACACCTGCCACTTCCCGCGACCGGGCTGGAAGCTGCCGAAGCGGCAGACCGCACAGTAGGTTGTGTGCCGCAATTGATTGCGGCACAAGGTATTCGACGCGCCGGGCACCCCTTGACAGCACGGGGGTGCCCGGCGGACGATCGGCGAAATGACCGGCAGCCATCAGAACGATTATGTACTGGTGAGGGATTCGAGTTCATTGCGCAACTCCGCGACTTCGGCGGCCAGCTCGTCCCGCAGCTGTTCGCGTTCCCGGAGGCCGGCGCGCAGGTTGTCCACCGTGTCGTTCATCGCCGCCAATTTCCGGTCGGCGCCGGTCAGCCGCCACTCGACGACCGCGCGACGGTCGATCTCCGTGCTGGCGTACATCACCCAGCCCACAACGTAATCCAGCCACTCCGGCTGTTTGGGCATTCGCTGATCCGCATCCCACCCGTGCCGCACCGACGGCTTCGATGACAGCACCCGATCGGCGCTCGGTCCCGTCAGCTGCACGAGGTCGAACTTTCCGGCACTCGTCACCACCGCGGTGAGGCGGAAGCGCCCGGCGAGGTGCATCCGCAACTCCGCCGCACCCCGGCCATCGGTATCCATCGCACCCAGCCACGGCCCCTCCGCCACATCGATGATTGATCCGAGCACCCCAAGTTGCCCGGCACTTCGTCGCCCCCGCGTCACCCGCTCGCGGAGGTCCTCGGGCGTTGCGGACATCTGATCCCAGTGCATGGCGCCTCCCTGTCTCACGTTCTGACTATCGACAGTTTCACCGCTCGGCCGCGGGTGTGAGGGCGCGGCGCGCCAGGGTCAGCCATCGGAGTTGTCCGGCTCGGGCTACGGCGTCGTCGGGCGCGGTGGTCAGCAGCAGGATCACATCGTCGACGGTGACATCCGGATACACCGAACCGTCGCGGTGCGCGGCGGCGACAAGTTGTTCCACCGCGGCGCGGCCACGCTGCTGGATTTCGTGCAGTGCATCCTCGGCCAGTCCGGTGACCGCGAACCTGAGCAGTCGTTCCTGGCGCATATCGATCACGACGGCCTGCAGCAACGCGACGATCTCGCAGATCGCCGAACCGGTGCCGTCGGCGACCCGGGCCAGTGCCGCGTCCAGCGATCGACCGATCACAGCCGCCAAGTCGGCGACGATGGCGTCGATGAGGTCCTTTTTGGTCGGGAAGTGCCGGTAGAGCGTCCCGACCGCAACGCCCGCCGCCGCGGCGATCTCGTCCATGCCGATGCCGGGGCCACGGTCGATCACGAGGTCGCGGGCGGCCGTGCGAATTGCTTCCCGATTGCGCAGCGCATCGGCGCGCCGGGTGGGACGTTCGGTCATCGTTCTCCTTGCCCAGAACATGAACTACTGGTTCACTTTAATGGTGAACGCATCGTTCATGTTAGGAGGAACGCTGATGAGCAGATGGACCGACGCCGAAATTCCCGACCAGAGCGGACGCATCGCCGTGGTCACCGGGGCCAACACCGGACTCGGCTACGAGACGGCCCGGATGCTGGCCGAACACGGTGCCGTCGTCGTCCTGGCCTGCCGCAACACCGACAAGGCCAAGGATGCGGCAGATCGGATCCGCACATTGGTACCCGAGGCCACTATCGACGTCACCGAACTCGACTTGGGTGCGCTGAAGTCGGTCCGTGACGCGGGCGCGACGATCCGCGATCGCTACGACCGCATCGACCTCTTGATCAATAATGCCGGAGTGACCGGCTTGACCGGCACCACGGCGGATGGCTTCGAAATCCAATGGGGCATAAATCATCTCGGCCACTTCGCGTTGACCGGACTGCTGCTCGACCGGATCGCAGCGGCACCGGCCGGACGTATCGTCACGGTCAGCAGCATCGGTCATCGGTTCGGCCGCATCGACGCCGACGACCCGGCCGCGCCGACCGGAAATGCCTATGCCAAATCAAAACTCGCCAATCTGCTGTTCACCCACGAACTCGACCGCCGCCTCACCGATACGCATGCGATAGCCGTGGCCGCGCATCCCGGTGGCTCGAACACCGAGATCTTCCGCTACTCCCCCGCGGGCTTCCGGTTGCCGAATCTCGCCATCGCCCGCCTGCTTGGCCGAACTCCCGCCATGGGTGCGCTGCCCACCCTCCGCGCCGCCACCGACCCGGACGTCAAAGGCGGCGAATATTACGGCCCCTCAGGGCTATTCGAGATTCAGGGCTATCCCGTGCGGGTCGAATCCAGCGCACGGTCGCGCGATGTCCGGCGGCAGCGGCGGCTGTGGGAAGTGTCCGAGGAATTGACCGGTGTCGGCTTCGGATAAGGAACGGGACCGGGTGCCGCGATCCAGTCCCGTCACCCGATCAGCCCAGCTGATAGTCCTCGCGCGCGAGCGAGAACCAATGGCCGGTGCGGGTATTCGCGCACTTCATACTGGACGTCCGGCTCTCGCAGAACACTTCGCCGGACCGGAAGGACTGACCGTAGCCGAGGATCGGCAGACTGCTGTCCCGGATCGTGTCACCGTGGCAGGTGAACCGTGCTGGATCCCCCTGGAACAGCACGATGCGGTCGCCATACGCCTGATAGCAGTTGCTCGGCTTGGCCGGCGCCGCATACGAACGGTCGCCGATCTCGCAGACCGCGCCCTTATCGGCAACCACACAGGTCATATTTCCGGACGGCGACCGAAACCCGTTCGACAGATCCGGCTGCTGCGCCCCCGCCACCCCGAAGGCCAACATCGACCCGCACACCGCCGCCAATGCCGCGATACCCACCCGATTCATCATTCGAACTACCCCCAATTCACGATCCGATGCGGCAGGCCACGCCTGCCGATCGACACCGGACCACACACAGAAGTTCGCGGATCGACCGAAAAGCGTATCGGTGGCGCATGCCACCAGTTCCGCTGGCAGCGGACTTGCCCAGCTCAGCTGGTGCCGGAAGCCCCGGTCTGACCGGGGGACGCGCCGGTGCAGGTCAGGATCGTGCGCAAGACCAACTCGGGGTCGTCGATCATCGGAACGTGCCCGACGCCGGGGAGAACCTCGAACGTGACACCCGGCAGGCGCTGCTGGGCGATCGTGCCATTGACCGCCACCGGAAAGATGCGGTCGGCCTGTGACCAGGCCACGGTGATCGGGCAAGGTAGTCGCTCGAAATCCGCGATCGCATCTCGGGTGTTCAGCAGATCATCGGTGACCGTGCAGCCGAGCAGATCGGCGACGATGCCCGCGGCCGCCGATGCTTCGAGGCGATCGCCGTGTTCGGCGATGACCCGCAAGGCCGAGCGCCGAACCAGCGATGACCGCAGAGTCAGCGGTGCGAGCGGCCGGGTCAGGCGCGCGAAGGTGACGTTGCGCGCGATGGTCGCGGAGGAATCGGCATGCCCGGTACCGCCCGCATCCCAGAATCCGGCCGGTGAAAGCGCACAGACCGTGCGGGCACGGCCCCGGCGCGCCAACTCGATGGCAGTCCACCCGCCGAGTGAGTTCCCGACCAGATGCGCTGTCGCCCAACCTTTTTCATCGAGCAGCCGTTCGACCTCGTCGACAAAGTCGGCAATCCGCGCGGGCCGCCTCGCCACCGCCGCCCCACCCCGATGCCCCAGCGCGGTCGGCGCAAGCACCTGGTACCGGGCAGACAACTGCGGAATCAACGGATCCCACACGCGCGCCGACATCGCCACACCGTGCAACAGCACCAGCGGCTCACCGCTCATCGGACGCGTCCCGCATTGACGTTCATGGCCTGTCTCCTCGTCGATGTCGCCTCGGTACAGGTCTACATCAACGGGCCTGCATGCGCCGAACGGCCGTGCGGAATCGTGGATTACATACGATAGCTCCTGGCCTGCGTGCTGGTTGCGGACCGCGCGGCCTGAGCTTGTCGCACCTCAGTCGCCTGCGCCACGTCACGAGCAACCTTGGCGTGCGCCTCCCTGGTGCTCAGTTTGTCCGCCGCCACCTCGCTGAGCCGGGTGAGCTGCTCGCGACGCAACCCATGCGCGACCGTAGTGCGTAGTTCGTAGTCGAGCTGGTCCAAACGGCGATACAGCTCGGTGAGCTGATCGGCACTGACCTTCGTATGGTCGACTCGCTCGACTTCCTCGACGAGATCGCGATATCGCATTTCCAGACTGCGCATTTCGTGGCCCTCCTTGCTTCCCCCGGCCTACTGCCGCTATGAACCCAGAATACGGACACCCGAGGACCGCGACGAGCTATTGTCCTTTCCCTTGGGGCACTCCGTGTTTCATGCTTGTCCTAGTTCGTGGGAGGGACGCGTGGGCGTGTTGGGTGGACCGCGCAGGACGAGTTCATCGCCGCCACTCGCGTCGAACTGGGGGTAACGGGCGTACGCCCGTTCAACGAGCTCGAGTGACGGTCCGCGGGCGCTGCGACCATCCGATCATTCGCGGTTGGTGTGGATGACGTGGACGGGGAGGTCGTCGGCCCAGGGTTGGCGGGTCACCATGTCGGCGACATTCACTGTGCCGCGCTCGAATTCGCCAGTGGCGGCGTCGACCAGGCGATAGGACTGGGTTTGTTTGTGGATGGGCTGGGCGTCCAGGATGACTACGCGGACTTCGCCGGGTTCGAAATGGCAGCGCTCTTGCATGGCGGTGATGAGTTGTTCGTTGTGCAAGTGGCCGTCGCCGAAATTCCAGCCGAGGGCGGTGCTGCAGATGCGTTCGCCGTCGGTGAGGGTGTATTCGTCTTCGTGGCCGGATGGCATGGCTCGATGCACGAGGGTGAACAGGGCGCGGCCGTGGGTGTTCATGGCGCGGAAGGCATATCCCATGTACATCGGGATCTGGGCGCGGTCTTTGCCGTAGAACCGTTCCAGTTGGGCCTGTGGCATGCTGGCGATCGCGACGATGCCGCGCCCGATCTTTTCGGCGGCGGAGGGTTTGATGCACCACATCGTGGTGTCCCAGTTACCGGCGTAGTAGCGCATGCCCGGTAGGAACGAAATCTGGTGCGGGAAAAGGTTTCCGGCGATCACGACGCCCGTGATGACCAGGAACAGCACCACCACCGGCACCGGATGGTGCAGATCGGCGAGTCCGAGATCGGCGTGCGCGACGAATAATGCGAGCACACCGAAGATCATGAACACGTTCCATTCCAGCGGGACACCCATCGGAATGGCGGTCAGGATTGCCAGATGGAAACACACCATCACGAATGCGGCGACCGCGGTCAGCCAGCCACCGTGGGAGAAGAACAGCACCAGCGGAATACACATCTCGACGGCCGTACCGCCGTGAGCGAAGATGCGGGACAAGCGACCCGGCCGCAGGTCGTCGGGAAAGTTCTCGAAGAACTTGCGCTTGAGCGACTTTCGCCGGAACACAGGACTGTTGGACATCATCGTGGAAACCACGAACGGAAAGTGCTTGTTCAGCTTCGATGTCGCCGCACCCATCCAGATCACGACAAAGACCAGCTTCGCGGCGACGATCATATCGGCGGCGAAGAGGAAGGTGACAGTAAGCGTGGCATAGACCTCCCCGCGAGCCGCCAGCAATATCACCTTGTCGCGCAACCCGATCAGCGCCAGCAGGCCGAGGATCACCGCGATCTGCCACACCGGAAGCAGTCCGACCGCCGTATCCAGCTCCGGCACCGCTCCGGTTCCATCGGATAGCAAGGCGACCACGGTCATCACCAATAGCGCTGCGTACAGCCCGATATCCACCGGCGAACGACTGTTTCCCTCGGTCAGTGGTACGACGCTCGGCCATGGCGGGAGCCGAATGGTCTTGGGCCGCAACCAATACAGAATCGACCCCATCGGCGGAAAGAACCTGTTGTTCAACGGACCGAACCCGCACCCGAGCCCGACCACCTCGAACAGCAGCGTGTACAGCACAACCTTTTCGAAGACGATCGGCTCTGACCACCACCCATCGACATTCGCGAATCCATCGATCCCCTTAGTGGCCAACGCGATCAGCCAGCCACCGAGAATATAAAGACAGACCTTGCCGACATAGAACAAATGCAGCGCGACAGGCGTCCCGAATCCCACCTCGGCCCAGTGCCGCGCCATCGGCCGGATCCGCTCACTGCGAGTGCCCTTGCTCCACTCCGCCATATCGACCACAGGCAGGTCGGGTTCGAGAAACCCCATCAAGCACGCTCCGATTCGCCGACACCGGAGCACCAAGCCGAGTCACGGACCCCGATGTGCTCCGATACGTTGACAGCTCGACCATTTGCTGTCAATAACGAGTCCCGACGAACGAGATGATGGCGTGGACGATTGGCGGGTAGCTGCTTTGACGGCCAAGGCTATCGTCGTTAGTTTTGTGTCGTGTCTGGTACTCCGCGCTTTCCTGGACTGAAGTCGGCCGATGCGGATTGGTTGGTGCAAACCGCGCTTGCGGTTGGTGCGGAACGAGGGTTCCCCCCGCTGGCGGTAGCAGTTGTCGACCTTGCAGGCGAGCTGATCGCGCTGCGGCGAGGCGACGGCGGTATGCCCATGACCAGCCGAATCGCGGCCGCCAAGGCGCGCACCGCACTGCTTGCACTGCGGCCCTCCGGCCAGATCGAACTGCCCGGCGGGATCGTAGACAGCATCCAACACCTCTACGGCGGCGACTTCGTCCCATGGGCAGGCGGTGTTCTGATCACCGACGGTGACTTGATCCTCGGCGCCGCAGGCGCATCCGGAGCCCACGCTCTCGAAGACGAAGCCGCTGTGCAAACAGCGGTGCAGCGGTGGCAGGACAACCGTTCCGCTGAATAGCCGGGCGCCCGCTGCTCACACTCGGGTGTCAGCCGAGACAAACGGATGTCCAATTAGTCCTTCCTGAATTACGTTGCAGGGCAATAGATCCCCCCTGCTGCGCACTTACGTCCGTGTGTCGTCGGATGCGGATGGCCTGGATTTTGCCGGACAACGTTCGGGCGTGGGTAAGCGCTCACGAAGTCTTGTCGCTCCTCGGCAGGTCCTCCGTGTTGGTCAGTGCTGCCCAGTAGTCATCGCGAAGCGCGTCCCACAGGTCGGCATGCACGGGGAGTAACTCGCGAGCGGTAACCAGATCGAACACGATCGTTCCGGCTTGTGCTTCCGGAAGTGGCGTCTGTGCGGGCAGGCGATATGCAGTGAACGATTCAAAGGTGAATTGCGCGCGCAGGATGCGCGGAGCGCGTTCCACCAATTGCCACACTGCGGTCTTGCGGCCGTCCTGGGTTCGCGTGGTACGCAACCTATCTCGACGCATCATTCTCCCTCGTAGTTGGTGCGCCCGATGCCGGGGGACGCGACACCCCGGCACCGGGACGACTGAAGGGCTGGTCCGCCCATTCGCGGAAGGCACATGCGAACCGTCCGATCACATCGGCCGGGACGCCGGTGTAGCTTGCCGGCGGTCCGACAAACGGATAGCGTTGCGGCAGTTTCGAATTGGTCATGGTTCCGCCCGTCGTGGTGTGGCCGCGACACCCGGTGTCGGGATGCATACAAACCATCGCTCCGGTTCCCGGGAGATTGAAGCCGCATGACCGCTACGGAACCTCTACGCTGCGAGTACGGACCGACGATTACGGGTGGGCGAATCGCGATGATCGTGACCAGATGGACAGGGGTCGAGGTTAAAGTCATGCGGCTGGCGGCCCTGCGTATGACGCAAAAGGAGTTCGCCGAGAAAATCGGGTGCACCGAAGCGGTCATACGAAAATGGGAAAGCAGGGGTGCGACCATAACTCTGGCCGGAGAGTATGCGGCGGCGATGGATACGCTCCTGGGGCGCCTAGATGGACACCAGCGTGAGCGGTTCGAGGCGAGCATGCCGGATATCCCCGGCAAGCCGACGGCTCCCCCAACCCCGCTTCGATCAGTCGACGCCGATGGCTTCGACACCGGCCTCGAGATTGCCGCGCGAATACAGCGACTCGGGGACCTCCACGCCGATGACGACATAGCTGCGGTTTTGGCGCTCACCGTCGATGATCTGGTCGACCGTTACGAGCTCGAAGGCCCGCGTGTTCTCGCGCCGGAGGCGGTCGCGGCGCGCCGACGAGTTGAGGAGTTGCTGCAGCAGCGGCGCCACCCGGCGCAGATCGCGCACCTCTACCGGCTTGCGGGACGGTTGTCCGGTGTTCTCGGGTATATGGCGGTCAACCGAGGGATGTTCGGCCGCGCCAAGATGTATTGCCGAGAAGCATCTGCCATCGCGACACGTACGGAGGACAGCGATCTGCAAGCTTGGGTGCTCGGCACCGAGAGCTTCTGCGCCTATTACGAAGGACGCTTCATCGACTCGGTTGTGCTTGCACGCGAAGGGATCCGCCTGTCGGGCCAGAGTCCTCAATCAATTCGTCTGTACTCGAATGGTCTTGCCCGTGCGCTCGGCAAGCTGGGCGACGCGACTGGAGTCGCGGAGGCGATCGACCGCGCGACCGAGATAGCGACCCGGCACAAAACCGGGCTGGGGCTGACACCAGCCCTGACGTTTGCCCCATACGGCGAGGCTCGACTCATGGCCAACGCGGCGACTGCCTATCTGTCCGCTGGTGACTACGAGCAGGCGTTGCAGTTCGGTCAATATGTCGAAGATCGCGTCGACGAATCCGACTCGGTCTGGAGTCGGTCACTGGTCCGTCTGGATCTTGCGACCGCGCTCATTCAGCGACAGTCTGTAGATGCCGAGCAGGCTGCGCAGCTGGGGATGGAGGCTCTGGCTGCATCGAATGACCGGCCGATTCGGTCGGTATGGCAACGTGCTCACGAATTGGGCGACGTAATCGGGGCGCTATCGACTTCGGCGTCGAGGGACTACTTGGGAGCTCTGCACGCTTGGTCTTCGTCTGCGCGATACTTCGCCGCGCCGGAGGGTAGCTAGCGGGCGAACGGGATGATCGCGTGGTCGCGCCAGACGTACTGTCTGCCATCGCGTCGCAGTTCCACAAGGTGCACATCATCGACCCGAACCGTCACCGGTGCGAGGTCCCGCAACTGTTCGACGGCGTCGACGAGACCGTTGGCCGCCTGTTGTTCGTTGATGTAGGCGATTCCGAGATGTGGTCGGAATTCTGATGTTTCAGTCAATTGGCTGCTCGGACGAAAAGCGGCGGTGCATTCCCTGAGTGACCGGTGGAGCTCGAGCAAAGGATCCCATGGTGCAACCGAAAACCTGATGGCACTGCGAGATCCGGCGAGAGGCCCGACGCTCAGGTCGAATGAGTTGACCCCGGCAAGCCGCTGACGAGCGAGTTCGGTCAATCGCGTGAGCTCGGTATCGGATACCTGATCGGTGTTGCCGATGCTCAGCACGGTGACGTGCAAGCTGTCCAGCGGCACGTGGTCGAGGGTGTCGGTTCCGAGTTGAGCCTGGCACTTCGAGGCCAGATCGGCCAGTGTCGGATCGCTGAACGTCAGGTACCAGTAGAAGCCGGATCGGCCAGGTACCCACCCTTTCAACGTCCAGTGGTCATGGAGTTCGGTCAGCTGACGGAACGCCGACCAGTCGTTGCTTCGGATGACGCCCGGCTCTGACGTCGACGTCGGACGCAACGGGGGAAACGGGAGTTTCGACGTGCCGGTCACGGCCTGTCAGCCGATCCAGTCGGCAAGCAGCTGATTGCTTCTACCCGTTCGGATTTCGGATTCGAGCCAGGTGTTGACGACGGTGTTGAAGAGGGTGTCACCCTTGGGCAGGAGGTATGCCTTGGGGGCGGAGTCGAAGGGGGTGTCGGGGTGTAGGACCTGGAGGGTGGGGTGGGTGCGTTGGCGGTAGCGGCCCTCGACCGAGTCGGTGACGAAGACGTCGGCGTTGTGTTGTTCGAGCTGGTCGTAGGTGGTGAGGTTATCGGGCCAGATGGTGAGTTGGGCTTCGGGGAAATTGGTGCGGGCGAAGGCTTCGTTGGTGCCGCCGCGGTTGACGATTACGCGGACCTCGGGGCGGTTGATCTGGTCGACGGTGGCGTAGTCGGCGGCGTCGGTACGGCGGACGACGGGGGTCTTGCCGTCGATGGAGGTGGGGATGGAGAAATCAGCGACGACGCGGCGGGCGGGGGTGTCGGAGATGCCGCCGACGGCGATATCGCAGCGTGCAAGGAAGTCGTCGGTCAGGGTGGACCAGGTGGTCGGAATCCATTGCGGGACAACATGCAAAGTGGCGGCGAGGTCGGTGGCGAGGGTGATGTCGACGCCGCGGTAGGTGCCGTCGTCTTCGCGCAGGGTGTAGGGCGGGTAGTCGCCGGTGGTGCAGACGCGCAGCACACCGGACTGCTGCACGGTGATCAGGTGCGATGCCTCCTGAGCGGTCGCGACGGGCCCCGTGGCCAGTAGCCAGCTCAGGGTCGACAGGACGGCCAGCGGCAGATATCGGAGCGGTCGGCGCATCGGGACAGGCTAACCGACCTGATAGTCGGCTGAGAACCCGACGAATGGGACACTTCCCAACCGGTGCCGACCGTTGATACTCATACTGGCCACCCACGAAGGAGTGCGACATGACCCTTATCGGCACCTTGCTCGGGTTAGCCCTGACGGTATTCATCCTGCTGCTACTCGCCCGGCTGGTACTCGATTGGGTAAGTGTGCTCGCCGACGGCAGGCACCCCCAGTGGGTGAACCGCGCCCGCGACCTGAGCCATTCCGCGACCGAACCGGTGATCGCCCCGGTGCGCCGGTACCTGCAGCCGGTCCGGCTGGGCGGACTCTCCATCGATCTGGCGTTCACCGTGGTCTTCATCGTCGCACTTGTCCTGCGTCAGATCTTCTTCAGCCTGTAGGCGATGGAACCCATCGCCTACGGCCCGCACCGCGACCAAGTGGCCGACCTGTACCTGCCCGCAGCGGACGGTCCGGCACCGCTGGTCGTGGTGCTGCACGGCGGATTCTGGCGAGCGCAGTTCGACCGCGAGCATGCCCGGCCGGAAGCGCAGGCGCTGGCCGCACTGGGCTATGCGGTTGCGAACCTCGAGTATCGCCGGGTCGGTGACAGCGGCGGTTGGCCGACAACCTTCGACGATGTCGCGCGGGCACTCGATGTTCTGCCCGGATTGATCGAAGATGCACGGCCGGGCCGCATCGATCAGAACCGCGTCCTCTACATCGGACATTCCGCAGGCGGGCATCTGGCGTTGTGGGCGGCACTACGGCATCGGCTGCCGAGCGAAAGCGCTTGGCGCACTGCGGTTGCGCCGCGGGTGGCCGGTGTCGTGGCCTTGGCACCGGCAGCGAATCTGGTCGATGCCTATCACCGCGGCAACGGCCAGGGCGCGGTCGCCGAATTGCTCGGCGGCCGACCGCAAGACTTTCCCGAGCGCTACGCCGCCACCGACCCCTCGGTGCTCGGCACCGCCGACATCCCCATCGTTGTCGTACACGGCGATCGGGACGAACGCCTGCCGATCGAAATGGCACGCGAGTACTGCGCGAAATCCGGCGCCGAACTCGTCGAGTTGCCCGGCATCGGACATTTCGAACTCATCGATCCCGATTCCACCGCATGGCCTTTCGTCGTACAGGCATTGCATCGGTGCCTCCACTGACCCGGTGCGCCGATAAGCGTGCCTGGGTAGTGCGCGAACGCGTCGCGCAGTAGAGCTTGCGGGCCACACCAACGTAAGCACCGGATTCCTCGGGCGGTACCGCCCATATTTTCGATCGACCCCCACACCGGCGAAATCGCCACCATCGTATACCGGACGCCCCCACCACGCGCGCCGCCGAAGGTACAGGATCTGCCCCCGCGACCTGGGTCAGAACTCGTCGAGCAGCGGCTTGCGGTCGAAATCGACGCGGTTGACGGCTATCGCGCCCGGCGTAGCACAGCAGTTGAATTCACTGCCCGATCGCGCATGCTCCGCGTCGCACGAGTAACACCGAAACCAGCGGTAACACTGCACAAGTGGGCGTCGAAGACGCCCGGGAACGGCGGTGTCTCCCAACATCATCGGTCCGGAGAGCGCTGTAGGATCAGGTCTCATGGGTTGGGAAGCCGGGCCCGGTTCAGGAGAAGGCTCGCGCGGCGACCTGACCGGACGCTGGACTGCCGCGCTGACAGGTGGGGCGCGTGATCATGTGGTACCGATGAGTGCGGGTGAGGCACGCATGCTGCTGACGCGGCTGGCTATGGAGTTCGAAACAGCAACGCAGACAACCGAATCCGCCGATCGGGTGGCCGAGTTGGGTGCGGAGTTGGCGCGGTCGCATTTCGTCGGCGACGAGGTGCTCGGGTGCAGCATCGCGGCGCTCAGCGCGCATTTCACCGAAGCGGGCACCATCGCGACGGATCGGCTGCCCGAATTACTGGCCGCCTTCACAAATGGGTATATCCGTGCATTCCGGGCATGGCTGCTGGCCGAGCAGGAGAGTGTCCGCGCCGCGGAAATCGCCGCCCGAAACGCCGTCGCCGAACAGTTGCGCGCGAGTGAGGCGCGGCTGCGATACCGCGCCAACCACGATCATCTGACCGGCCTGCCGAATCGGACGAAATTCATCGACACGCTCGCCGCCGCGTTCGCCGATCCGAGCGCCGACTTCGGCCTCTGCTATATCGACCTCGACCATTTCAAGCTCGTCAACGACACCTTCGGACACGCATTCGGCGACCAACTGCTCATCCAGGCCGCCACCCGCCTGCGCGCCTGCGCCCAACCCGGTCAATTGGTGGCGCGCATGGGCGGCGACGAATTCGTCGTCCTGCTACCGCAATCCCGGGAAACCGTGGCCGCGGTCGCGAAACAAGTGCTCGACGCATTCACCAAACCCTTCGACATCGACGGCCACCACCTCACCGTCACCGCGAGCATCGGCGTCATGGAGGAACGCACCGAACACACCACCGCCGATGAACTCCTGCAGGCCGCCGACACCACCATGTACTGGGCCAAGGCCGCGGGTCGCGGCCGCTACGCGGTCTTCGACGCCGATCGCGGCCGCCGCGAACACACCCGCGCCGAACTCTCGGCGGCCATGCCCGCCGCACTGCTCCGTGACGAACTGTTCCTGGACTACCAGCCAATCGTCGCTCTCACCGACCAGCGGATCGTCGCGGTGGAGGCGCTGGTGCGCTGGCGGCATCCGCACCTCGGCGTACTCGCCCCGGCGCAATTCGTGGATCTCGCCGAGGACAACGGCCATATCGGCGCATTGGGCGCGCAGGTGCTCGAACGGGCGTGTCGCGACAGCCGGGACTGGCACGACCGGTTTCCGGGCCGGACGCCGATCGTGAGCGTCAATGTTTCCGCCGCCGAGGTCGCCGACCCCACCTGGCTGGAGCGGGTTCAGGACGTCATCGCCGAGACCGGCATCCCACCGGACCGGCTACAACTCGAACTGACCGAGCGGGCGTTCATGCACACCACCGGTCGCCCGCTCCAGGCATTGCGCACGTTGTCCGAGGCGGGGGTCCACATCGCCATCGACGATTTCGGCACCGGATACTCCAATCTCGCCTACCTGGGCCAGTTGCCGCTCGATGTCGTCAAACTCGCGGGACCGTTCATCCGCTGCATCCGCACCCCGGAATCCCCCGGTGCCACCGATCTGCTGGTGCTCGAATCCATTATCGAACTCACCCATGCCCTCGGCTTCACCCTGACCGCCGAATGCGTCGAAACGCAATATCAGGCCGATCGGCTGGAATCGCTCGGCTGCGACAGCGCGCAGGGCTGGCTTTTCCACCGCCCCATGCCCGTCGAGCAGATCACCGAACTACTGATCAGCTGATGGCATCAGATTCTTTGTGTCGCATGAGCATTGACCAATGCGAGTAGGAATTCCGTTGGCACGTCGGGCCATTCGGGATGCCAGCGTCCGGCGAGCTGATCTTCGTGCACGGCCGCGAGTGTGGCGACGACGTGTGGTCCCCCGTCCAGCAGATAGCGGACCGATCCGAGTTCGGCGCACTGGGCGGTTACCGTGGCCAGCAAGGTCTTTGCCACATCGGTGCGGCCAGCGGCGGCGAGGCAGGCGATCAACATCCGGCGTGCTTTCAGCAATTCCCTCGGCCGCTTGACGGATTCGAGCAGATCAACCCATTCCTGGGCCCATGCGCAGGCGAGTTCGGTCTTCTCGGGTACTTCCGCGGCGAGCAGCAGCCGGATCGCGGTGAATTCCTCGTACAGAACGGTGAATTCATCGATCGCGTCGATCGGCTCACGGCGGTTTCCGTATTCGACAACCGGCAGCGGACCGAATTCCGGATGCGGCGGCAATCCCAGTCGCAGCCGCTCGTTCTCCACCTCGGCGCCCAGCCGCGGCAATGACATCGAACGCGCGACGCGCGCACCCTCGTTCAATCGGCGAATCGCGGCCGCGCGATCGCCGCGCAATGCTTTGATACGGGCCCCGACGACATAGCGCGCCAATTTGAAATCGACAACACCCGCCTCGGGACCCAGCTTGTAGCCCTCGTCGAGCAGTCGCTCCGCATCCGCGACTTCCCCACGCTCATAAAGCAATTCGCCGAGCAGGGATCCGGCCAGCCGCGCGCCGTAGGAATGGCTGCCACCGGATTGCTTGGCCACCTTCATCGCCTTGCGGAAATACTGCTCGGCACTGGTGATATCGAGTTGCAGGCTCGCGGCCAGCCCGAGGAAGCACAGGCCGTGAATGTTGTTGTAGAAGCCTTTGTTCTGGCGCATATACGGTGCGGACCACTCCTGGATGCGCAGCGCCTCGTCGAAGTCGTAGCGATAACCCGCGGTGAAGGTGGCGACATTCGCACCGATCGCCACCACATACGGTGACAGTTCCTCGGCCCGGAAAAAGCAGGGCGCAAGCATGTCGTCGACTCCGGCCAGCGCATCCGCGCGCACCGCGACCACCGCACGCACCACACCGGCTTCGGCCCGCAGTCGCGCGGTGCCGCCTTCGTCGATTTCACCGTGATCCAGCGTCGATTCCGCAAGGCGCAGTGCGCGTTCGGCCGGTGCGGCCCGGTGCAGCAGAATATTCGCCCAGGCCAGATCCAGTTGCAGCCGTGGATGCGTTTCGATGATGGTCGCGGGCAACTTGTTGACCAGACCGATGAGACTGGCGAACTGCCCGTATTCGAGCAATGACATCCCGTCCCGCTCGACGATCTCGATGGCCCGCTGCTCGTCCCCCGCCAACAGGGCGTGATCGACGGCCTCGCTGACATGCCGATGCTCGGCCAGCCACCGTGAAGCCATCCGGTGCAATTCGGTGATCCGTTCGGGCCGATCGCGTTCCAGCCGCTGCTGCAGGAAGTCCTGGAACAGGTGGTGATAGCGGAACCAATTGCCGTCATCGAGCTTGCGCAGGAACAGATCCTGCAGTTCGATCTGCTCCAGCATCGCCTGCCCGTCCGGTACGCCGGTGAGCGCCGAGGCGAGTTCACCGCAGATCCGCGGCGTGATCGAGGTCGCCACCATGAAGTCGAGCGTTCCAGGTTCGAGGGTGTCCAGGACGTTCTCGACAAGGAACTCGCTGATGGCGTGGTGGCGACCGGTCAGATGGCTGATCAGCTCGCCGGGATCGTCGCTGCCGCGCAATGACAGTGCCGCCAGTTGCAGTGCCGCGACCCAGCCTTCGGTAGATTCCGTGAGGTCCTCGATATCGGCGCGATCCAGATCCAGTCCGCCCAGCTCGACCAGAAACGTATGGGCCTCCGCGATGTCGAAACGCAATGCGGTGGGGCTGATTTCGACCAATTCGTCGCGCGCCCGCATCGAACTCATCGGCAGCCCGGTCTGACTGCGGCTGGTGACCACCAGATGCAGCGTGGGACTGCAGCCTTCGAGCAGGTACCGCAATGCGCGGGTGGTGGCGGGATCGGTGGCACAGTGCCAGTCGTCGATGACGACCACGAGTTCCTCACCGCGCCGGTCGATATCGTTGATCAGCGAGGTCAGCACATAGCGTTCGGATTCGTCGCCGTGCTCCTCGAGCAGTTCGCCGAGTTCGCGCGCCAGCGAGGGCCGGGCGGCACGAATGGCTTCGATCAGGTGCGAGAGGAACCAGACGACGTTGTTGTCGTCGTGATCGACGGTCAACCAGGCCACCGCAACGCCCTGGGCGGTCAGCGCCTCGCACCATTGGGCGGCGAGGGTGGTTTTGCCGAATCCGGTGGGGCCGTGGATGACCGCGAGCCTGCGATTGCGTCCGTCGCGCAGCAGTGCGATCAAGCGCTGACGATCGACCAGCGGACGGTTGGCCACCGGCGGCCGCAAGCGGGTGGCGGGTACCGGTGGGGTGATGGTCGATGACGTCGCCGAGGTGCGGCGGCGGCCGGAGGTCGGTGTCGGTGACGGCCGATGTCCGACGGGTTCGGCGGCGGGCAGCGGTACCGGCATATCGTCGGGCGCCAGGCCGTGCCGCTCCTGGATCTCGCGCAGTTGTGCACCGAATTCGGCTGCGCTGGAAGGCCGTTCCGCGCGCTCACGGGACATCGCGCCTTCGATCGCGGCGGTCACGTCCGGGGGCAGGCCCGCCTCGCCGAGATCCGGTATCGGCTGTTTGGTGATGCGCAGGAACTGGGCGACCAGTTGCTCGCCGTTGCGTCGCTCGAAGACCGCGTGACCGGTGCTGGCGCAGAACAGAGTCGAGGCCAGACTGTAGATATCGGAGGTCACGTCCGGGACATGGCCCTGCAGCACCTCGGGCGCGGTGAAGGCGGGTGAACCGGTGATCGTGCCCGCGGTCGTCTCGAAGCCGCCGACCAGCCGGGCGATACCGAAATCGGCCAGCTGCGGTTCACCGTATTCGGTGAGCAGGATATTGCCGGGTTTCACATCGCGGTGCAGCAGGCCGCGTCGATGCGCGGTCTCCAGCGCGCCCGCGATTTTCACACCGATATGCAGTGCGTCCTGCCAGCCGATCGGACCGTGCTGCTGGATGCGGGTGTCCAGTGAGCCGTGCGGGTGGTACGGCATCACGATGTAGGGCCGTCCGGTCGCGGTGGAGCCCACCTCGAAAACACTGACGATATTGGGATGACCCGACAGCTTGCCCATCGCGAGCTGTTCGCGGACAAAACGTTCGAGATTCTCCGATTCCAGATCGGCGGTGAGCACCTTGATCGCCACCATGCGCTCGAGGGCGGGCTGGGCACACCGATAGACAACACCGAATCCGCCACGTCCGATCTCGGCGGCATCGGTGAACCCGGCGGCGGCCAGCTCTGCCGCGAACCCTGAGGTGAGGTCGCGTTGCGTGGAAAGCGGATCGATATGCGACACGACGACCCCGATTACTACCAGCCAGCTACTTCGAGCATATTCCCGTCGCGACGATTCCGCGCGCGCTCGGTAGGATGCCGCCGCAATTGCCTGCGGTGCAGGCGATCCTGGCCGCCGAAATGTCCGGCCACCGAAACTATTCCCGGTCCGCACACCGGGAGGCTACCGGTTGGCGAACTGTGTCACGCCCCGTGTCAGCCGCCGACGTGACGCAGCGGCTGCCCGAGATTCCATCCCGGGCAGTCCGGCACTAGCAGCGGCGGATCGGCATTTTCGACGAGCGATGCGAGCGTGCGAGTCTGCCTCGGGATTTCGGCACAGCGCCCAGCGAAGTTCAGCAAACGCCTACCCTTCGGCGATGGCCGCGAGCCGGTCGATGGACGCTTGGAGTTTGTCGGACGTGGTGGCGCGGGCGCGCGGGAGCCGATTCTCGTCGGTCAATCGCGACCAGTCGTAGGTATGTGTGACCCGAGTGTGCGCCGCGTCCACCGGCTCGAGCTCCCAGCGCCACAGATGGCCCGGCGGTTCGCTCGCCGGTTCCGCAGGCAGCCAGGCGATCCGGCGACCCTCTTCGAATTCCACGATGTGATTCTCGCGGATATGGCCCCTGGTGGTCGTCATGGCGAATACCTCGCCGACTTCCTTGACACGTTGGCCCGCCGGGGCTTCGGCCAGGTTGTCGTTGCCGTCCCACCGCGGCTGTTGCGCGGGATCGGCGATCAATTCGAAGATTTCATCCGCACCGGCCGCGATCTCCCGGCTGGCAGACACAATGCGTGGTACCTCGTTGTCGTCGGTCATACCATGATCGAAGCATCCGAGCCCGACTCCCGCCAAGTAATATGCCACCTATCGCATCACCGGACCGGCAGTTGCCGAGGCTCACCGCGGGACCAGAACCTACGCGGAGCAGTATCTGCGTGCGGCACAACAATATTCGCAGGTTGCGGTAGAGCAGGCGGCTGCGGAACTGGGCGTCTGATCGCGGAATCAGACCTGCGGCGTAGTGGGCTCCGCGTCGATCCGCGGGAACGGGTTCTCCGCTTCCAGCAGGTACCCGATCTCGAGCAATGTGCGCTCGTCGCCGTAGGCCGCGCTGCACATGACGCCGATCGGGACACCGCTGGACCCGATGCGCATCGGCATCGATAGGGCGGGCGCTCCGGTCACATTGGCGATCGGGGTGTAGCCCACATATGTCCGCAGCCGCTCGATCAGCTCTTCGGACGGCACCTTCGGATCGAGATATCCCAGCGGTGGCACTACATGGGTGACCACCGGCGAAAGGATGAGCTCGTACCGCGTGAATACCTCGGCATAGATCCGGTACGCCCGGCGCAGCCGGTAGAGCGCGGCCGGCGTGCGGAGGATGCGCTCGCGGTGATAGCGGCCCAGACCGCGCGTGAGATCGTCGAGCGCATGGCGATCGAATGACCTGCCGTGCAGGACCTTGCCACCGATGGCCGACATATCGGCAAGGAACGCCCAGTACAACAGGAAGTCGTCGGCGAGGTGCGGCGGGAAGGGGACGGCCATCGGCTCGACCTGATGTCCGAAGCGTTCGAGCAGCTTGGCCGCGAATTCGACCGCGCCGCGTGTTTCGGCATCGGGTTCGGCACCGGTTCCGGCGGTGGTCAGCAATCCGATACGCAGGCGGCGGTCGGCCGGGCCGTGCACTTCGCCGATCGGCACGAGATCGGGATTTCGCCAATAACGTTCGGCGGCAGCGGTATACGCGGCGGTATCGCGCACCGTCCTGGTCAACACGCCCTCGGAGATGAGCCTTATCGGCAGATGCTTGTCGAGAACATTGTCCAGGTGCCGATATCGGCTCGGCTTCAATGCGACCAGTCCCGCGCATGCGGCCGGGATCCGCAACGATCCCCCGCCGTCATTGCCATGGGCGACCGGCACGACACCGGCCGCGACCATGGCGGCCGAACCGCCGGAGGATCCCCCGACCGAATACTCCGGATTCCACGGATTCCTGGTCGGCTCGGCGGCTTGGAATTCGGTCGTCGGGTTCAGACCGAACTCCGGCATCCGCGATTTGCCGAGTACCGTCACCCCGATGCTGAGGAACTGCGCGGTGTAGGCGTCGTCGCGAGCGGCCGGACGGGCCACGAACGCGGCGCTGCCCTGGTTGGTCGGCATGCCCGCGACATCGGCATTGTCCTTGACGAACGTCGGAACGCCATACCAGGCACCGGCACGTCCCCACGCGTATCGCGGCCGCTCGACACTCGAGTACGCGATGGCATTGAGCTGCGGCTCTACCAGCGCCGCGCGGTCGATTGCCGCTCGGGCCAATTCCTTCGGACTCACCGCCCCCGACCGGACCATGGCCGCCAAGGCGACGGCATCATGGTCGGCCAGGATGTCATCGGAGAATGCGTGTATTCGATCGGCCATAGCAATGCCCACAGCTGCGAATCACGGGTCCGGGCGCGTCGAACCCTGCGTATTAGACGTTCGTCCAGCTAGGGAAATTGTACGCGCCCGGCCTCTGGCGAATCAGGAGTATCGACCTCCTCGTCTCGGATGCTATTTCCGTTGCGGCTCCATCGGCGGATTCCCGCTCCACCGCGCAGCTACGACACCCGAGGGTGCGTCAGAAGACTTGCAGCGGAGGGGATTTGGGGAATGTGACGGGGAGGGCGACCACGGCACGGTGGAATGGCCCCGGTCGCCATTCCAGTTCTTCGACGGGGATGGCCAGCGTCATTTCCGGTAAGGCGTCCAGCAGTTGATCGATCGCGTCCTGTGCGATCAGGGTCGCGATCGAGCGGGCGGGGCAGGCGTGCGGGCCGACACTCCAGGCCAGGTGGGAGCTGTTGTCGGTATACGCGCCGGTGGTGATCGCGGGATCGTTATTGCTGCCGGTCATGCTGATGACGACCGGCTGGTGCGCGGGCAGCCACGAGCCCTCGATCAGGATCGGCTGCTTCGGGAAGGTAATGCAGTAGTTCGATAGCGGCGGATCGGTGAACAGCACCTCATCCAACGCGTCGCGCGTGGACATGGTGCCGCCGAGTATGCCGCCGCCGAACCGGTCGTCGGTCAGCATCAGTCGCAGCGTATTGACGATCAAATTCTGAGTCGGTTCCATACCCGCGCCGAACAGGCTGAGCACCTGGTGGATCATCTCCGGATCATCGAGCTTCGCCGGATGGGCGAGCAATCCGGAGACGATATCGTCGCCCGGCTGGTCGCGCTTGAGCTGGATCAACTCGAACATCGCGTCCATGACCATCTTGTTGCCCTCGACGGCGGCGTCCCCGCCTTCCATCAATGCGGCCATACCGGCCGCAGCACGCTGGCTGATCTCCTGCGGGCAGCCGAGCATTGCGTTGATCACCGTGAATGCCAACGGCAATGCGTACTGCCCGACCAGATCCGCCGTGCCTTCCTGACAGAAGGTGTTGATCAGCGGAATGGCGATCTGCTCGACGGTGGTATGTAGAGCGAACAGGTCGATCACACCGAGACCCGCGACGGTCGCCTCCCGGTAGCGGGTGTGCTCGAGACCGGCGGAACGAATTGCCGCCGGACGCCATTCGAGCATCGGCCGCACCGGGCAGTCCTCGGGAACACCCTGCTGCCAGCTACGCGAATCGTGCGGAAAATGGTCGGGATCATTGAGGATCTGCAGCGCGGTGTAGTAGCCGATCACCAAAGTCGCGGGTACACCGGGAGCCAACTCCACCGGCACCAGCGAACCGTATCTCTTCCGCATCTCGCGGTACGCCTCGTGCGGGTTCGCGGCGAATTCCGCTGAGTAGAGCGAGATTCGGGGGCCGTCGGTATCGATCGGCGATCCGTGCGCGACCGGGAACGGGCAGGTAGTGGTGGTTGCCGACTCTGGCGTGGTCAAGAGACGTGACTCCAGTCGTTGAGCAGAAGCGATGAGCATGGTGCGCGACCGCAGGCGCATCCGTGCCGCCTGCGCAGAGCAGAGCCAGCCTACGTCGGCGGCCCGGTCCGCGCGTACCGAGCGCGCCCCCACCGTTGGCCATACGACATGTGACCGGCATTACAGTAGGTAGGGACGACACGAAGGACACCGATTGAGCACAGCAGCGCACGGCAACCCCTGGGTGGCCGTTCGACCGGAGGACGACCTCGCGCAATTGGCGCGACAGGTGTCCTGTGCGCATCGCTGCTTCATCGAAGGCGACGAGCAGCTGCCGATCGATCCGGTGCGGCCGGTAGTCCTGGATTCCTGGCGGCGCAGCCGAAGTAACGGCGTCGATCCGGACCGCTTCGGCGCCGGTGTCGACCTCGATGGTCTCGAGCTGCATCGGTATCGGGCCACGCATCCGACCGCGCTGATCCGACCGGTGGTGCGCAAACTGCTGGTCGAGGATGCCGCCGAGGCCGGACTGCTCGTCGCGATCAGCGATGCCGAGGGCCGATTGCTGTGGGTGGAGGGCGATTCGAAGGTCAAGGACCGGGCACTGGCCATGAATTTCGTCGAGGGTGCGGACTGGAGTGAGGACCGGGTCGGCACCAATGCACCCGGCACCGCACTCGCCCTCGATCACCATGTGCAGATCTTCGGGGCCGAACACTTCAGTCGCGTGGTGCACGAATGGAGTTGTTCGGCTGCGCCCGTACATGATCCGCGCAGCGGCCGGATCATCGGCGCCATCGATATCACCGGCGGACCCCGCGTCGCGGCGCCGGAGGTGTTGTCACTGATCCGCGCGACGGTATCGGCCGCGGAATCCGAACTGCGGCTGCTCATGTTGGACGCGCCGAAACCGCTCGCGTCGACGACGGCACGTCTCGAGACGCTCGGCCCGGCCCGGCCGACGCTGATCCGCGATGGTGAGCGCATCCGTCTGTCACAGCGCCATGCCGAAATCCTGTTGCTGCTGGCCAATTACCCGGAGGGGCTCAGCGCCGACCATCTCGCCATGCTGCTCGACGAATCCGAGCTGGATCCGGTCACGGTACGCGCGGAGATGTCGCGGGTGCGAAAAATGTTGGGCGCCAATGGTCGCGGCTCCCGCCCGTATCGGCTGCTGATGGATCTGGATACCGATGTCGACGAGGTTCGGCGTGCGCTCGCACGCGGCGATACGTCGGCGGCGTTGCGCGCCTATCCCGGCCCGATCCTGCCTCGCTCGCTCGCACCGGGCATCGCTGAATTGCGCGTCGAATTGCGCGGACGCCTGCGCGCGGCCCTGTTGACGGCCGGTGATCGCCGCCTGCTCGCCCGCTGGACCGGTTCGGCCGACGGTCGCGAGGACGTTGCGGCGTGGACCGCCTACCTCTCCTCGCTGGACCGCCAGTCCTCGCTGTATGCCCAGGTAAAGACACAATTACGACTACTCGACCGCAAATTGGGCATCTGACCAGTCTCTTGCAACTGTCGTGCAACATGGGCGCTTCTAGTGTTCCGGATCACACCTGACGCGAAAAGTCAGCAGATCGAGGAGCATTCGATGACCGTCTTCGCCCGCCCGGGCACACCGGGCGCCGCCATGTCGTTCCAGACCCGATACGACAACTGGATCGGGGGCGAATGGGTCGCGCCCGTCAAGGGCCAATACTTCGAAAACCCGACTCCCGTAACGGGTCAGCCGTTCTGCGAGGTCGCGCGCGGCACCGCCGAAGACATCGAACTCGCCCTCGATGCCGCGCACGCCGCCGCACCCGCCTGGGGCAAGACCTCGGTCGCCGAGCGCGCCCTCGTCCTCAACAAGATCGCCGACCGCATCGAGGAGAACCTCGACGCGCTCGCCCTCGCGGAGGCCTGGGACAACGGTAAGCCGATCCGGGAAACCCTGGCCGCCGATATTCCGCTGGCCATCGACCACTTCCGCTACTTCGCCGGAGCCATTCGCGCACAAGAGGGTTCGCTGTCGCAGATCGATGCCGACACCGTCGCCTACCACTTCCACGAGCCGCTCGGTGTGGTCGGCCAGATCATTCCGTGGAACTTCCCGATCCTGATGGCCACCTGGAAGCTCGCGCCCGCGCTCGCCGCCGGCAATGCGGTCGTGCTCAAGCCCGCCGAGCAGACCCCGGCCTCGATCATGTTCCTGATCGGTCTCATCGGTGATCTGCTGCCGCCCGGTGTGGTCAATATCGTCAACGGTTTCGGTGTCGAGGCGGGCAAGCCGCTGGCCTCCAGCCCGCGGATCAAGAAGATCGCCTTCACCGGTGAGACCACCACCGGCCGCCTGATCATGCAGTACGCGTCGCAGAACCTGATCCCGGTCACGCTCGAACTCGGTGGTAAGAGCCCGAATATCTTCTTCAGCGATGTCCTCGCCGCCAATGACGACTTCCAGGACAAAGCACTCGAGGGCTTCACCATGTTCGCGCTGAACCAGGGTGAGGTCTGCACCTGCCCGTCGCGCGCGCTCATCCAGGCCGATATCTACGACGAATTCCTGGCCGCGGCGGTGGTGCGCACCAAGGCGGTGCGGCAGGGCGATCCGCTCGATACCGAGACCATGATCGGCGCGCAGGCCAGCAACGATCAGCTCGAAAAGATCCTGTCCTACCTCGAAATCGGCAAGGGCGAGGGCGCGACGTTGCTGACCGGTGGCGAGCGCGCGGACCTCGGCGGCGACCTTTCCGGCGGATATTACGTGCAGCCAACGGTTTTCGCGGGCAGCAATTCGATGCGGATCTTCCAGGAGGAGATCTTCGGACCTGTTGTCTCGGTGACCTCGTTCGCGGACTACGACGAAGCCATCAAGATCGCCAACGACACCCTCTACGGACTCGGCGCGGGCGTATGGTCACGCGATGGTTCGGTGGCCTACCGGGCCGGACGCGATATCCAGGCCGGACGGGTGTGGACCAACACTTACCACCAGTACCCGGCACATGCGGCCTTCGGCGGCTACAAGCAGTCCGGTATCGGCCGCGAGAACCACCGCATGATGCTCGACCACTATCAGCAGACGAAGAACCTGCTGGTCGGCTACGCGTCGAAGGCGCAAGGCTTCTTCTGATGGCCGCAGTCCCCCGGCGCGTGCGCGCCACCGCGGCGGCGATGGATCTACTCCGTCGCCTCCGCGGGCTGCACGGCCCGCTGATGCTGCACCAGTCCGGTGGTTGCTGCGACGGATCGGCCCCGATGTGCTATCCCGCAGGCGAATTCGTGGTCGGTGATCACGATGTACTGCTCGGATTGCTCGATTTGCGAATGCGGGTCGATGAGTTGCCTGCTACCGCGCCGGAGCCGGAGGAGATTGCACCGGTGTGGATCTCGGGACCGCAGTTCGCTGCCTGGCAGCACACTCAGCTCGTTCTGGATGTCGTGCCGGGTCGCGGGTCGGGCTTCAGTCTGGAGTCGCCCGAAGGGTTTCGATTCCTCAGCCGCGGAAGGGTTTTCGATGGCGGTGAGCTGGCCGTTCTGGCTGCGACCGAACCGGTGACAGGCGCGGGCTGGGAGCGAGGGGAACGTCCAGTGGTCTCGAACGAACCACAGGTTGTCGCCGAGGCAGCCGATGCCTGCCCAGTTCCCGATAGCGGAAGGCGGCCGTCGCCATGACAGCTAACTTTTACTGGGGCCCCGCCGTTTCCGGCTCAGACTCCGGTTCGCGGCTCGATCGCCACCAGGTCGAGCACCAGGTCCTGGAGCACCCGGCGCGTGGTGTGCGCCTGCGCGATCAACGGTTCGGATGATTCCATCTCGGCTAGCTCTACCAGCTTGTTGACTACGTGGCAGACCGCAACGAGTCGTCGGATCGCTTGACGTCGCTCGGCGAGATTCATGGTGTCGGTGGCCATATTCACCAGATCGCCGCAACACCCCTGACCGTTTCGCCCGAGTTTGCTGGATCACCAAGTGGCCCTTCCGGCAATCGTGAGGCAACCACCGATCATCCGGCCGATCGGAGGGCGGTGCGGGCGGCCGTGCGGGCGCCGTCCGGGTCGGAGGTCGACAGGACGGCGGCCGCGGCGCGGCGGCAGTCTTCGAGGGTGACGACGTCGAGGGCGGCTCCGACGGCGGCTACCGCGACACCGGCGGCAGAGAGGGAACTGATGCCGAATCCGGTTAGAACGCAGGCCAACAGGGGGTCGGCGGCGGCTTCGCCGCAGACGCCGACGGGCTTGTGCGCGGTCACACCGGCGGCCGCGGTCCGGGCGACCAGTGCCAGGACGGCGGGTTGCCAGGGGTCGGTGAGTGCGGCGAGGTCGGCGGACATGCGGTCGGCGGCCATGGTGTATTGAGCGAGGTCGTTGGTGCCGATCGAGAGGAAGTCGACGTGTTCCAGAATGGCCTCGGCCAGGAGGGCGGCCGCGGGGACCTCGATCATGACACCGGGGACCAGTCCGCGCGCTCGCACCTTCGCGGCGAACGATTTCGCTTCGGCCGCAGTGGAAATCATCGGCGCCATGACCCACGGTGTGGGGGTGCGGTCGGTGGCGGCCTGGGCGATCGCGTCGAGTTGGCGGTCCAGGATTCCGCTGTCGCGGGCGGCGATGCGGATGCCGCGCACACCTAGCGCGGGGTTCGCTTCGTCGGCATGGTCGGCGAAACGCAGTGGCTTATCCGAACCGGCGTCGAGAGTGCGGATCACCACCTTCGACCCGGCATAGGCGTCGAAGACCTCGCGATAGATGCCTGCCTGTTCGGCGATGCTCGGCTCGGATTCGCGTTCCAGGAAACATAATTCGGTGCGGAACAGGCCGATGCCCTCGGCCGGTTGCGAGAGTGTCGCGCGGGCTCCGGCCGCGTCTTGGACGTTGGCGAGAATCTCGACCCGGTGCCCATCCGCGGTCGCGCCCGGACCGGTCCAGGCCGCCGTGCGCGATTCCTGCGTGCGGTATTCGGCCACGGCGCGGGCGGCGGCTTTCGGGTCCGGGCCGATGGCGACCTGTCCGGCCGCCCCATCAATCAGCACGTCGACTCCGGCGGGCACATCGTCGAGTCCGGCGATCGCGACCACGCACGGGATGCCGAGCTGGCGGGCGATGATCGCGGTGTGGCTGGTCGGACCGCCGCGCGAAGTGGCAAGGCCGACAATGAGATTCGGATCCAGTCCGGCGGTATCGGCCGGAGCCAGGTCGTCGGCGAGCAGGATTGATGGCCGGGCGGGCGTGGGAATCCCCGGTTCGGGCACACCGGCCAGCTCGGCGACCACCCGGTCGCAGACATCGCGAAGGTCGGTGACGCGTTCGGCCATCAGCCCACCGAGTTTGGTGAACACCTCGGCGAACTGATCGGTGGCGGCGGTGGCCGCGACGGCGGCGGGACTACCCGCGGCGATCAATTTCTCGGCGGCACTGAGCCAGCCGCGATCAGCGGCCATCGCCGCATTCGCGACGAGCACCTCCGCGGCCGCACCGCTCGCGTGGGTGGCGCGCTCGCGCAAGCGCCGTGCAACCACCGATGTCGCGGCAAGGAAGGCTTCGTGTTGTGATGCCCGATCGGACTCGGCGACCGGTTCGGCACGAAGGTCCACGCGAATCCGCGGCGCCGGACGCACGGTTGGCGCGGCGGCAATTCCGGGCACCGCCGGGGTCCCGCGCAATGTCATGGCGCTGCGTGCAATCCTCGCGATGCCTGTGGCCTGCGGTGATCCGGACATTCGATTCCTCCTCCACGCCGATGTCGAGTGAGTGCGACCGATTACTCAGCTCGGCTCGTTGTGATCCAGACTACTCAAATCTCTTGACAAAGCAACACAGACGGGCATAAAACAACATAAACACACATTGCCAATCGGAGGACCGGATGTACGCAGAGGAGCGCCAGCAGGCCATCGCCGCCCTGGTCGGGCAACGCGGGCGCGTATCGGTCGCCGATCTGTCCGAGCAGTACGGGGTCACCACCGAAACCGTGCGCCGAGATCTGGCGGTCCTCGATCGGATGGGGCTGATCCGCAGGGTGCACGGGGGTGCGGTGCCCGCGGCGGCGCTCACCGCGATCGAACTCGGCACCACCGAGCGCGAACACACCCACGCCGCCGAGAAGGACCGCATCGCCAAGGCGGCGTTGGATTACCTGCCACCGACCGGCGGCAGCGTGCTGTTCGATGCCGGGACCACCACCGCGCGGGTGGCCGCCGCCCTGCCCGCCGACCGGGAGCTCGTCGCCGTGACGAACTCGGTGCCCATCGCGGCCCGGCTCAGTGGATTCGCCGGAGTGCGGCTGCATCTGATCGGCGGCCGAGTGCGGGGTGTCACGCAGGCCGCGGTCGGCGCGGAGGCCTTGCGGGTGCTCGGCGAGCTGCGGGTCGATGTAGCGTTCATCGGCACCAATGCCCTGACCATCGGCCACGGACTGTCCACCCCCGATCCCGACGAGGCGGCGGTGAAGCGCGCCATGATCGCCAGCGCCCACCGAGTAGTAGTGGTCGCCGATGCGACGAAGGTCGGGCGCGAGGATCTGCTGAGCTTCGGGTCGGTCGAGGAATTCGATGTGCTGGTCACCGATACCGGGCTGCTGCCTTCGGTACACAACGAACTCACCGAGTACGGCATCGAAGTGGTCACGGCATGATCGTCACGCTCACCGCGAATCCCAGTATCGACCGCACCGTCAGCCTGCGGGAACCGTTGCGGCGCGGTGCCGTACTCCGGGCCGAGACCGTGCTGTCACAGCCCGGCGGCAAGGGGGTCAACGTTTCCAGGGTGATCGCCGCCGCAGGGTGCGAGACCATTGCGGTGCTGCCCGGCAATGCCGGGGACCCGTTGCTGCGCATGCTCACCGATGCCGATATCGAACACCGCGCGGTAACGTGCGCCACCCCGGCGCGCACCAATCTCACCGTCGCCGAACGCGACGGCACCACCACGAAGATCAATGAACCCGGACCATCGCTGTCCGCCGAATGCCTTGCCGCACTGGCGAATCAACTCGACGAACTCGCCGATACGGCGAGCTGGGTCGTGCTGTCCGGATCCCTCCCACCCGCCGTACCCACCGACTGGTACGCGTATCTGCTGCACCGGCTGCGCGGCGTCCGGATCGCGGTCGATACCTCCGACGCTCCCCTGCTCGCACTGGCAGCCGAACTGGAATCCGCTGCTCCGCAACTACTCAAGCCGAATGCCGACGAGCTGGCCCAGCTCACCCATGGCGATCCCGCCGAGTTGGAGGATCCGGTCGCCGCCGCGCGTGCGGCGAGCACACTGGTCGCCCGCGGCGTCGGCGCCGTCCTCGCGACGCTCGGCGCGTCCGGAGCCGTACTCGTCACCGACGACGGGGCGTGGCATGCCGCCGCACCCGCCATTACCCCGCGCAGCACCGTGGGAGCAGGCGACTCCGCGCTGGCCGGCTACCTGCTCGCCGATCTCGACGGGCTGGACGCACCGGATCGGCTGCGCCGCGCCGTCGCCTACGGCAGCGCCGCCGCCGCGCTGCCGGGGACCGGGCTGCCCGGACCACACCACACCGACCCCCGCGCCGTGGCCGTCACGACGTTGGAATCCCTGCACAGTCGCTGAAGGACACTGCGATGGCCCACTCCCCTGATTCGATCATCACCACCGAGCTGATCAGCCTCGATACCGACCTCGGCACCGCCAAGGAGACGGTGATCGCGACACTCGCACAGCGACTCACCGACCATGGGCGCGCCACATCCGCCGAGGCATTGCGTGACGCGGCGCTGGCACGCGAATCGCAATCCGCGACCGGGCTTCCCGGTGGGATCGCCATTCCACATTGCCGGAATGCGGCGGTGACCAGTGCGTCGCTCGGGTTCGCTCGGCTGAAGCCCGCGGTGGATTTCGGTGCTGCTGATGGGCCTGCGGATCTGGTGTTCCTCATTGCCGCGCCGGAGGGTGCCGGAGCGGAGCACATGAAGTTGTTGTCGAGCTTGGCTCGGGCGCTTGTTCGACCGGAGTTCGTGGGGTCGTTGCGCGAAGCTGCGAGTGCCGAGGCGGTGGTCGGGCTGGTTACGGATGTGCTTACGCCGCAGCCTGCGATGACGCCTAAAAAGGCTGCGCCCCAGGCTGTTTCGAGTGACGCAGAGACGTCTCGAGCTGCTTCGAACGGCACAGCCGCACCCGCATCCCAGGCGGCTTCGAACGTTACCGCTGCGTCCGGAGGCGTATCTGCGGCTTCGAACGGTGCGGCTGTGATCGCGTCCGGCGACGTACCCACGGCCCGAGCGGCTTCAGCTGTGTCCGGAGGCGTACCTTCGGCGCAGTCAGCTTCGAACGGTGCAGCCGAACCCGCTGCAACCGACAGTGGATCAGCGTCCCGGGCTTCGAACGCCACTTCCGCCCCAGCAGCCGCTTCGAACGGCGCAACCACTCCGGCCGGACTCAGCGCATCGCAGAGCACGACCGATGGCGTTTCGGCAGACGAAACCAGCGCGGTTGCCGGGCAGACGATTGTCGCTGTCACGGCTTGTCCGACGGGCATCGCCCACACCTACATGGCCGCCGACTCCCTCGTCGCCGCCGGTGACCGCGCGGGCATCACAGTCCACGTCGAAACCCAGGGTTCCAGCGGCAGCACACCACTGAGCGCCGAAACCATCGCCGCGGCAAGCGCGGTCATCTTCGCCACCGATGTCGGGGTGCGCGGCCGGGAACGGTTCGCGGGCAAGCCAGCTGTCGAGTCCGGGGTCAAGCGCGCGATCAACGAGCCCGACACCATGGTCGCCGAAGCATTGCGTGCCGCCCTCGACCCCAATGCTGCAATCGTTGCCGGATCCGCACGCCCCGAAGGGGATTCGGCACCGGCAGCACTCGGTTGGGGAACCAGGCTGCGCCAGATCCTGCTCACCGGCGTCAGCTATATGATCCCGTTCGTCGCCGCGGGCGGCCTGCTCATCGCGCTCGGATTCCTGTTCGGCGGCTACGAAATCGCCGACCACGCCAAGAAGATCGTGCTCGACAACTCGCTGACCGCACTGCCCGACGGCGGCCTACCGACCTATCTCGGCGCGGTGCTTTTCCAACTGGGATCGCTCGCATTCAGCTTCCTGGTACCGGCCCTCGCCGGATATATCGCCTTCGCCATCGCCGACCGACCAGGTCTCGCACCAGGATTCACCGCAGGCGCCGTGGCCGTATTCGTCGGCGCGGGATTCCTCGGCGGCCTCGTCGGTGGTCTGATCGCCGGATTCGCGGCCCTGTGGGTGGCGAAACTACCTGCCCCGCAATGGGCCCGCGGGCTCATGCCGGTCGTGGTCATCCCGCTGTTCGCGTCACTGATAGTCGGCGCGTTGATGTTCATCTTCCTCGGCAAGCCGCTCGCCGCGATCACCAGCGGGCTCACCAACTGGCTCAACAGCCTCACCGGCACCTCCGCCCTCGCCCTCGGCGCCATCCTCGGCCTGATGATGTGCTTCGACCTCGGCGGCCCGGTCAACAAGGCCGCGTATTCCTTTGCCGTAGCGGGACTTTCGGTCACCGACCCCGCCTCGCTGCGCATCATGGCCGCCGTCATGGCCGCGGGCATGGTCCCGCCGCTGGCCATGGCATTGACCACTGCCATGCGCCCCCGCCTTTTCACCACGGCCGAACGCGAAAACGGTAAGGCCGCATGGCTTCTCGGCGCCTCCTTCATCTCCGAAGGCGCGATCCCCTTCGCCGCCGCCGACCCGCTGCGTGTGATCCCGTCGATGATGGCCGGTGGCGCTGTCACCGGCGCGCTGATCATGGCCACCGGAACCACCCTGAGCGCACCGCACGGCGGCATCTTCGTCTTCTTCGCCGTCGGCCACATCGTCTGGTTCCTCGCCGCCCTCGTCGCGGGCACCGCCGTCGCCGCCCTCTGCGTCACCGCGGCCAAGGAATTCATCAAGCCACGCACCCCCGCCCTCGCCACTGCCTGAAACCCCCTCTCACCCAAGGAGAATCCCCAATGGCCAGCACTACTGTCACCGTCGCCTCCACCATCGGCCTGCACGCTCGCCCAGCCAACATCATCGCCGAAACCGTCACCGATACCGGCGCCGAAGTCACCCTGGCCCTGGTCGGCGGCGAGCCCGTAGACGCAGGCTCAGCCCTGATGATCATGACCCTCGGCGCCGCCTACGGCACCGACGTAGTCGTCACCAGCGACGACCCCAACGCCCTCGAACTCGTAGCCAAACTCGTAGCCACCGACCTCGACGCCTGAGCGGACCATGCGTGTTCATTCCCGATCCCTTTGTCGGCTGGGATGGGCGGCCCCGGCTGGTCGGCGTCCGTTCGTCGCCGGGTCCGGGCCACGCCATCGCGACCGCCGTGAGCGCGTCCAGAATCCGGCGGACCGCGGTTTCGGCGGCTGTTCCCAGGCCGTGGATCAGGAGTCGGGATTCCATTGGCAATGCGACGCGGTGGGGCCGGTCCAGCCATCGAGGAACTGAATGCGGTAGCTGGCTGCTTGGGCGTTCAGCGGTACATATTCAGTCGAGGACTGCGGTGGCTTCGATCTCGACCAGATGCTCGGGGACGTCCAGCGCCGCGACGCCGATCAGCGTGGCCGGCGGCACCGGAGTGACCCCCAGCTTCGCGGTCGCCCGGGAGATTCCCTCCAGGAGCGCGGGCATCTTGTCGGCAGTCCAGTCGACGACGTAGAAGCTCAGTTTCGCTACGTCGCCAAAGGAACCGCCGGCCTCGCCCAGCGCGGTGGCGATGTTGAGATAGCACTGCTCAACCTGCGCGGCGAGGTCACCCTCGCCGACCGTGACCCCTTCCGCGTCCCAGGCGACCTGCCCGGCGATGAAGACCAGCTTCGAACCCGAGGCGATCGCCACCTGCCGGTAGACATCGATTTTCGGCAGTCCATCGGGATCCTTCAGGGTGATGGCCATGCTGTCCGCCTCCTTGTCCGGGCTCCTGTAAGCCCGTGTTCGTCAAACGATCTTTGGTCCTGTTGTAGTTACTCAGACACTGCTAGGTACCGGTTCACGCTCCGAGATCGGCGGGGCGCGGAAATCGCTGGGGCGGATACCTCGATGGCGCTTGAACGCCGCACTGAAACCGAAGGCGTCCGCATAACCGACAGCCTTCGCCACCTGCGCCACGGTGAGACTCCGGTCGGCCAATAGTTCCTCCGCCTCATCCATCCGGCATTCGGTGAGATACGCCAGGGGCGACTGCGCCATGACCTCGGAGAACCGCCGGGCGAACAGCGCCCGCGATACCCCCGCCTCGGCGGCCAGCGACGCGACCGTCCAACCGGCGGCCGGCCTTCCGTGCATGGCCTCCAATGCCGGCCCGACCACTGGATCGGCCGGCCCGCGATACCAACCCGGCGCGTCAGCGTCCAGCTCGTCGAACCAGTTGCGCAGCGTGCACACCAACGCCCAGTCGAGCAGCCGGTCCATCATCGCCTGCGCTCCGGCCGGACGCCGGGCCGCATCCGCGGCGATCGACTCCATCCACGCGCACACCTCCACATCGTCGGTCACGACAAGGACGGGCGGTAAAGCACGCAGCAGCCGTTCGTGGCGCCGGCTGGGGGCCCGATAGGCGCCGACAATCAGAGCGGTCTCACCGGCGGGGTCGTTCCCCCAGCGACCGCCGTCCAGCGCGGGATCGCATTTCGCGTCCGGCGCGAAGCAGGCGACCTCGTATTCCTCGTGCGGCAAGCCGACAGTCTCCGAGCGGTCGAGGAGGACGAACGTTTCCGGGCCGCGCACGATGGCGGTGTCTCCCACCGTGATCCGATGCTCGAGACCGCCGGGCAGCAGCAGTGTTCCCCCACCGCGCAGCACGGTGACCATGGTCAGCGGTGCTTCGTCGGCGAACCGGATGCTCCACGGTGCTTCCAAGACCGCGTTGGTGAGCACAGCTCCCTCGGCCCGGATACCGCTCAGCAGTTTGCTCAATGGATCCACACCATCGACGGTAGACGAACTCCTATCGAATGTAGATCCTTACCCATAGATCGTCCATTGCCCGGGGTGTGGAATGAAATCCAGACCGCACAACCGATCGTCCGGAACTCCGGACCCACAGAGGAGGCCCCGTGCAGCACAACTCGACCGTGGACACCGCGACCACCCGCACCGCGCTGGTCGTCGTCGCTCATCCCCGGCCCGATTCGCTGACCGCCCATATCGCCGAACTGGCTACCCGGCCGTTCGCCGCGCTCGGCTACCGGATCGATCTGCTGGACCTGCACGCCGAGAACTTCGATCCCCGGATGACCGCGGCCGACCTCCCGGAATGGGGCAACCGGGAGAAGGCATACTCCCCCGAAGTCGAGAACCATATGCGGCGCATCCTCGCCGCCGACGTGATCGTCGCGGTGTTCCCGGTGTACTGGATGCAGGTCCCAGCGATTCTGAAGGGCTGGATCGATCGGGTGTGGAACTACGGATTCGCCTACGGCCGCAGCAAACCCCGGCTCGCGGGCAAGCGGATGCTGTGGCTGGGCCTGGCGGGCGTGGCAGACGACGACGCGGTCGTCGACCTCATGCACGATGCGCTGAGCGCGCAACTCAACGACGGTATCGCCTACTACTGCGGCCTCACACAGTCGTCGGTGGGGTTGTTGCCCGGCGCGGAAGAAAAGCGGCAGCGCCTGGATGCCGCGGGCAATCTCCTGCTCGATGAGGCCCTCACCGGCGCGGTCCGCGAAGCCCACTATGCGGGCTTGGAAGAGCGGGCGCTGGGCTTCGTCGACGATTTCCTTGCCGCCGACAGGGTTCCGGCCTGACCACCGAAGGCCTCGCGTCAGCGCGGAGTTGCCCGGCGGCGAGTAGTTGTTCGACCAGGGCGCTCGGGTCTTCCACCTCGTAATCCAGGGCTGCGGCCCAGAAGTCGGCGAGGGCGGGGGCGTTCCTGGTGTCGATGACCAGTTTCCAGTTCAAAGCCAGAAGCGGAACCTACCGCAACACCGGGCGCACATCCCGCGCATACAACTGGGACCGGCTGTCCACATCATGAATCCGCCCGCGAGATCATGCGAAGCACTGCGATCGGGCGGACGTTTCCGGGACGATGAACGTCATGGCAAGGACACTCGATCAACTCCGCGAGGATCTGCAAGAGTATGCGCGCCTGGCCGAGGCTCGCTACGACTCCACGATCGTGGATCCGGTACTGGAAACCCTCGCTGACCTGTGGACCAACTCCGTCGTCGGTGTGCGCACCACCACGCACCCGGTGGGTGAGCGCGAGGTCAACGCACGGGTGATGCATCCGGGCGAGCCGAGCGAGCTCATCGAGAAACTGCTCGGCGCGGGGCTTCTCACCTACACCGGCCATCCGATGGAGAAGTTGCTGGCCGAGATCTCGGCCGAGGTGCCGGTCAATTCGGGCGTCGATCTCGCACTGGCCGGTGGAGTGCAGAAGATCTGGCTGGTCTTTCCCGAATTGCTCAGCGTCGAACGGGTTCTCGGCTTCTCCGGAATTCCCGAGTCTGCACGCTCACACGCGGATCACCTATCCCGCTACGGCGGCCGAATCGGCATTCTCGCAGTCGATTTCGATGCCCGTACGATGAACCTCTACTCGAACGTCTTCGAACCGGGTCATCTCGCGCCCGCGGATATCACCGGGATCCTGTCCGAACTCGACTTCATCGCGCCCATCGACACCGAACTCTCCTTACTGGCCCGCACCTTCAACCTCTACCGCACCTTCTCTTGGACCTCATCGCAGATGGAGCGAATCTGCTTCCCGGTGCGCTGCGAACCGTCCAGCTTCCCAACCCATTTGGACCCGGTCCTGTCCCGTTTCGTCGCCGAAGCACCATTCGCCGACCCCGAAACCCGCGGCTTCGTCTTCTACGCCGCCTACGGCCCGAGCAACCGCTACTACAAAGTCCAGGCCGAATACGCGGGCGTCCGCGTCGCCACCTTCCCAGGCGGAACCGCACCCCGCCCGACGTAAGCCGAACGTCAGCTCGCGATCTCGGTGATCTCGCGGTGCGGGTGCAGGCTGCGGAACTTGCTGCCGTGGAATATCAGTGGTTCGGCGTCGGCGCGGGCGGCGAGCCGGTTGATCCGCAGGATGACCACCGTATGGTCGCCCGCGGGGATGCGGGCTTCGACCGCGCCCTCGATCCACGCCGTCGCACCGTCGATGAAGATCGCATCGGCCGCGCCGCGGTGCACATCCACATTGTGGAAGCGGTTGCCGTTGCGGTTGCTCAGTGCCCGAGCCGCGTACTCCTGATCGGTGCCGAGCAGGCTCAGGCCGAGGTGCGTGGCGGTATCCAGCTTCGGCCAGGTCGCTGAGCTGTTCTGCACGCAGAACGACACCAGCGGCGGATCCAGCGAGACCGGAACGAAGGTGCTCACCGCCAAACCGTGTGGCGTACCTTCGATTTCGGCGCATACCGCTACGACACCGCTGGGAAAGCTGGCGAAGACACGACGTAGGCCGGAGCCGTCGGACGGAAATTCGAAGAGCTCATGCATGATCGGCCGCTTTCGAGGCGAGAGCCGCGGCGACCGGGCGCCAGCGTTCGGTGTAGCGCTCGATGGCGCCGTCTTCGGAAAATGTGCTGTCCGACAGGTACAGGCCGGGCAGCGCCGCCGTCGCGCCGAGTTCGACCAGCACCGGCTTGAGCAGCAGATCCGGAGCGAGTGCGTGCGCCGGGCCCGCGCCGAGCATGAGCGGGACCGTCACCACATCGGCCAGTCCGGTGCCGCCGTCGAACTGTTCGAGGAACAGCTTCAACAGACCGGTGTAGGTGGCCTTGAAGGTGGGACTGGCGAAGACCACCAGCTCCGAATTCGCCACTGTGCGAACGGCGGCCGCGACCTCGGGATCACCCCAGGACAGCAGGCTCGCGCCGAAGGAGACCAGATCGATCACCTCCGCTTCCACGTCCGGACGTAACCCCGCGGCGACCAACCTCGCCGCGGTCAGGGTACGAGAGGCGGGCTTCGGATTCCCGACGACAACCGTAACTGTCACTTCCATCCTCTTCTCGCTCGATCAGATCACGCCGTGCAACGGTGGCGCGGTCTCGTGCAGCAATGCCCGGCCGATGTGCTGATATTTCCACCGGACCGGGTCGTGCAATGTGTGGGTTCGGGCATTGCGCCAGAAATGGTGCAGGTTCAGATCAGCTGCGGCACTGCGTGTTCCGCCGACCTCGAACAATGCGGCCGAGACCTCGTTGGCCGCGCGATCGGCGAGCACCTTGACGGTTGCCACGGCAAGCGATGCGGGAGCGGCGGATTCGACGTCACGCACTGCGGCGTCGACGGCCACACCGGCGGCGGTGAGCGTGGCCTCGGCGGAAGTCACCGCTACCGACAGCTCACCGAAACGCTGGATCAGCAGCGGGTCATCGATAGCCCTTTCGACACCGGCTTCGAACCACGGCCGACTCGAGGTGCGCACGAATTCCGTTGCCGCACTGAGGGCACCACGGGCGATGCCGGTGTCGATCGCGGCATGCAGCAGTTGGGCGTAGGCGCCGTATCCGGTTGGCGCGTGCACCGCCGCCGAGCGGGCGATCAACTGATCTCGTTCGACGAGCACCTCGGCGAATTCGATGGTCCCGCTGCCGGTGGTGCGCTGGCCGATACCCTCCCAGTCGTCGATGATCCGCACGCCCGGAGTAGCAGCCGGTAGGTACGCGATGTACTCCCCCGCAGGCAGTCCACTGCGTCCCTCCGGATCGTCGAGCCGGGTGAGCACCGCAAGCAGATCCGCGAAAAGCGAACCCGTACAGTAGAACTTGACGCCATCGATGCGGAAGCGATCGCCCACCGGCCGCACTGTCGTCGCGATATCGGCGACAGTAGCGGTGCCGCGTTCGGACTGCGCATTGGCAATCCGAGCACCCGCCAGTACCTGCCCGAAGTAACGCTCCTGCTGATCAGCGGCACCCGCCAGCCGCAGGAGGTTCAGGTACACGAAGTGGCTGTGTGGAATCTGCGCGATATTCGGATCGGCGGCCGCCAGAATCCGCACGACCTCCGCCACCGTACTCGGCGGCAGATCCGCGCCCCCGAATTCCGCGGGCACGGTGATCGCGAGCAACCCACTCGCCGCGAGTCGATCCACCTCGGCGAAGGGCAACTCGCGGCCGAGATCACGCGCCGCCGCTCCGACAGCGAACTCCGAAGCAAGTTGTGCCGCAACCGAATACGCGTGGGCAGCGGATTCGATCCGGTCGGCGGCGACGGCGGTCATCAGTGCCCCACCGTGGCGGGTGTGCGTGCGGCCTCCAGTTCGCGGACCAGTGGCAGCACCTTCGCGCCGAAGTACTCGACCTCCTCCTGGAAATGCAGGAAACCGGCCAGAATCAGGTCGACACCGAGTTCCTTGTAGGCGACGATGCGCTCGGCGACCTGTTCGGGAGTGCCGATCAGCTTGGTGCGGAATCCGTCGTTGTACTGCACGAGATCTTCGAACGTCGAGTCCGCCCACATCCCCTTGCGGTCCTTCGTGGACGCACCGGCCTGTTGCACCGCGTCCCGGAAGCCTTCCACCGCGGGCTTATTCGCCTTCTCGATGACTTCGCGCAGGGTATCGCGTGCTTCCTTCTCGGTGTCGCGGGCAATGATGAAGCCGTTCAGACCGAATTTCACCTCGCGTTGGTTCGCTTGGGCGATGGTGCGCAGTTCATCCAATTGTTCGGTGACACCGTCGAAATCCTTGCCGTTGGAGAAGTACCAGTCGGCGTAGCGACCACCATTGCGGCGCGCCGCCGTCGAGTTCCCGCCCTGGAACAGTTCGGGATTCGGACGCTCGGGGGTGTTCAGCGGCTTGGGCTTCAGCGTGAAATCGCGGATGCGGTAGAAATCGCCGCCGTAGTTGACATCATCCTCTGTCCAGATCTTGCGGATCACCTCGAGGAATTCGGCGCTGCGCCGGTACCGCTCGTCGTGCTCGAGCCACGGCTCGCCGAGTGCGGTGAATTCCCCTGCGAACCAACCGGATACGACGTTGATGGCGAAGCGGCCATTGGAGAGGTGATCGGCGGTGGCGCCGAATTTGGCCAGCACGGCCGGATGCCAGAGTCCGGGATGGATCGCGGCGATGACCTTCAGCCGCTCGGTGGCACCGAGCAGCGCGAGGCTGAACGAAGTCGATTCGTGCTGGTATTCCGCACCGTAGGAAGCGGTGTAGCGGACCTGGGACAGCGCATAATCGAAACCGTTGTGCTCCGCGGTTTGCGCCAACTTCTTGTTGTATTCGAAGTCCCAGCTGGTGCGCTGTTCGATATCGCTGGTGACCAGCCCCCCGCTGACATTCGGCACCCAGTAGGCGAACCGGATCTGATCGGCGATGTGCTCTGTGGTCATACTTACTCCATTGGTGTCGGGGAACCGTCTATCGCCAGGAAGGGGCGCACCATGCGCCCCTTCCACTCCAGCACCGCAAGCCCAACGGCAGGAGGGTTTGAATCTGTGCGATCGGATGGGTGTAGCGATCAGGCGTTGGCGAGGCTGTATCCGGATCGACTGAACTGACCGGCCGGCGTGAACCTTCCGAGCAGTGCCGCCGCATCCTCGCCGGTGACCCGGGTGATGAATTCGGCGGCCGCATCGAGCGAATCGACACCGAGGAACGGCTGCGGGCGGTGCAGCAGCCCGACGAGCGCACTCGCGAAGCGCGGTTCGACCGCGGCGGCGGCGAAGAGCTGATTGCCGATATCCGCCAATTCCGGATCGCCGAGGAATAATCGGGTGACCTTGTTCGCCGCATCACCGCGCGCGGCCAGGAATGCCGCGTACTGCGCGTTGATCCAGTCCTCGTCGAACGGACCCTCGTGCACGGCGGCCGCCGCGATCAGCCGTTGCGCCTGGATCAGCCCGCTCTGCGCACCCTGCCCCGCGATCGGGTCATAGGCCGCCGAGGTATCGCCGAGCGAGGCCACCACATGGCCACCGGCGGTGCGCCCGACACCGGACCGGACCAACGGCCGGACCGCACCCTTGAGCCAGGAATGCGGATCCTCGGCGATCACCCGGGTTTCGAGTACCTCGGGCAGATCCCAATCGATGAAATCGCGGTACAGATCCTGCACGATCCGATGCGCCGATTCGGCCGAATCGGCTGCGGCGAACCGACTTTCCCATTCGCTGCCCGGCCGCGCCCAGCCGAGGAACGCCCAGCTCGGGCCCACGTCCTTGTGTAGATACGGCCCCCACCAGCCCTCACCTTGCTCGGCGAAGATGGAGAAGCCGCTGTGCGCGCCACCGGCCCGGCTGCGGTGCGCGAAGACGCTTTCGTCGTGGCCGATTCCGGTCACGGTGACGGTGAGCAGCGACCGTTGCGGAGCGTCATAGGGAGTGCGCGCCTGGTCGATCGCGAACAGTTCGGACAGGCCGCCGCGTCCGGTCGCGACCAGCGTGAGATCGGCGGCCGCGGCAATGGCGTCGAGTGTGTCGGGGGTTACCTGCTCGACGACGAAACGTCCACCGCGTTCCAGGAATGCGGTCAGCCGTTCGTCGGCCTTCAAACGGGTATCTACCGCAACCCCGACATATCCGTCGAAATGACCGTCGAATTGGATCAATTCCTCGCGCTCGGGTCCGGCGATGCGGACACTGAGCCCGGTATGCCGGGGCGCGCGGCCGGTGTAGGTATCCAGGCCGAGTGCGGATTCGGCTTGTTGGGTCTCCCCGAATTCGAGCGCGGTACCGGTGGCCGGTACGTCGTCGCGCAAGGATCGCTGATCGCGGTCGCTGTAGAGTGTGACGTCGAATCCGGCGTCGAGTAATCCTAGTGCCGCAGTGGCGCCGGTTTGACCGGCGCCGATTACCGCGGCCGAACGTGTGGAGCGGGAATTCTGCGATGTCATGCCAATCATGGTCCGTCCAGGGCCGCGTAGATTGCAGTGTTGCGATCATCGAGAATCAATGGGGTGACCTGGAATTCGCGATCGCGGTGCGCGCCACCGGTCGTGGCCGTTCTAGGATTCAGCCATGTCGTTCACTGTTTCCGAACTGACCGGTGACCGGTCCGAACAGTACCGTCAGCTCGTCGCGCAGGCCGAGGCGCTGGTCGCGGGCGAGACCGACCGGATCGCGAATGCCGCGAATCTGGCCGCGCTCGTCTTCCACACGCTCACCGAGGTGAATTGGGTCGGATTCTATTTCTACGACGGACAGGAATTGGTCGTCGGACCTTTCCAGGGCAAACCGGCCTGCGTGCGCATCGCCATCGGCAAGGGTGTCTGCGGTACCGCCGCCGACACCCGGGAAACGCAACTGGTGCCCGACGTGCACGCATTCCCAGGCCATATCGCCTGCGATGGCGATACCCGCTCGGAAATCGTAGTTCCGCTGGTTCGTGACGACATCCTCGTCGGCGTCTTCGATCTCGACAGTCCGCAACCGAACCGCTTCGACGATATCGACAGGAAAGGCCTGGAGTCCATCGCCCAGGCCTTCCTGAATTCGCTCGATTAAGTGACTGTGACGGTGGCGCCCGGCCGCGATACAGCATCGGGCAGCGCCGTCGACAATGACCCGCCGACGCGATACCGTGCACCGCGGTGCTCTTCCGGCAACCGATCCCCTCTGTCGAACAAGGCGTTTCGCAGGGTGCCCGGTGTGTATTCGGTGGCGTAGGCGCAACGTTCGGCAAGCACCGGAACCACATGGCGGACAATATCTTCGAAACTGCCCGGAGTGATGGCGTAGGCCAGGTTGAAGCCGTCCAAGTCGGTTCCGGCGACCCAGTCCTGCAGTTGATCGGCAACCGTGACACCCGAGCCGACGAAAACCGGTCCCATACCGCCGATCCCGGCCCAGCGGCCGATATCGCGGACGGTCCATTCCCGGCCGTCGTCGTCAAATTCCTGGAAGGCGGCCACGGCGGACTGAATGGCATTGCTCTGCACCTGGCCGATGGGATCGTCCAGGTCGTAGCTCGACAGATCGATGCCCATCCAGCCGGACATGAAGACCAGCCCGCCCTCGACGCTGGCGTAGGACAGGTATTCCTCGTGTTTGGTGTGCGCCGCCTCGTCGGTGGTGTCGGTGATGATCGTGGCCAGTGCGTAGATTCGGGCTGAATACCGATCCCGGCCCGCGGCCTCGAGTGCGTCACGGATGCGGGAAACGGTCTGTGCCAGAATCCGTTTCGAAGGTCCCGCGACGAATATCGCCTCCGCGTTCTCCGCGGCGAAGCGCACGCCGCGCGCCGACGCACCGGCCTGGTAGATCACCGGCGTCCGCTGCGGCGACGGCTCCGAGAGATGAATGCCCGGCACCTGATAGTGCGTACCCCGATGGCCGATGTGATGCACCTTCGCCGGGTCGACGTAGATGCCTTGCGCGGCGTCGCGCACCACCGCGTCGTCCTCCCAGGAGCCCTCCCACAGCTTGTACAGGACCTCCAGGTATTCGTCGGCCTGGTTGTAGCGCTCATCGTGGTCGAGCTGGTCGTCCGCCCCGAAATTCCGTGCGGCCGAGGGCAAATAGCCGGTGACCACATTCCAGCCGATGCGTCCGTTGGTGAGGTGATCGAGGGTGGAGAGCCGACGCGCGAACGGATAGGGGTGCTCGAAGCCGGTGCCGGTGGTGATGCCGAACCCGAGATGTTCGGTCACTGCCGCCATTGCCGAGACCAGCAGCAGCGGGTCGGCCACCGGGATCTGGGCGCCCTGACGCAGTGCGGCAATATCGTTGCCGCCGTATACGTCATACGTGCCGAGCACATCGGCGATGAAGATGCCGTCGAAACGCCCCTGCTCCAATAGCTTTGCCAACTCGGTCCAGTAACTCAGTTCCTTGTACCGATGCGATTGGTCGTCGGGATGTCGCCACAGACCGGGTGATTGGTGAGCGACGCAGTTCATATCGAAGGCGTTGAAGCGAATGCGGCGCGTCACTGCTGGTCTCCCGTCGCGGGCTTGCGCTCGCCCGCACTCCAGGCGAACGGCAGTTGGGTGCCGTTCAGCAGATAGTCGCCGATCGCCCTGGCCTTTTGGATGGCCGGATTGTGCACCGAGATGGTGCGGGCATTGCGCCAGTGCCGATCCAGCCGCAGTCGCTCGGAGACGACCGATGCGCCGCCCACCTCGAACAGCAGCGTGGTAGCGGGTAGTACGAGATCGATGACCGCGAGTTGCGCCTGCGCAGCCGCGAGTTCTGCTGCCACGATGGACTGTTCGTCCTGCGCACCGCCCGCGAGCACCTCATCGAGCACATCGGCGACGGCGAGCACGGTGGCTTCGGCAGCGAACGCGGCGGCGGAGAGTCGTCCGATTACCTGCTGCACCAATGGATCCTGGCGTGGCAGATCGGCGGCCGAATGGGTGTAGCCGCGGGTGCGTGCCGCCACCCACTCGCGGGCATCGCGCTCGGCTCGCTTCGCGATTCCGGCAAGCACCGACAACTGGACCAGCTGCAGGTAAGAGGTCGCGTAAGTCGGTCCCGGCGCGCCGTAGCCGGGTCCTAGAATGCGCTCCCGCTCGACCGCGACATCGGCGAATTCCGTTGTGCCGCTTGCGGTCAGCCGCTGACCGAAGCCGTCCCAGTCGTCGTGCTGGCGGACCCCGTCGGCATTCGCGTCGACGAGTACGCCGACCCGCTCACCGTCGCGATCGGCCGCCGCGAGGATGTAGTCCGCGTAGAGCGAACCGGTGCTGTAGTACTTGGTGCCGTTGAGCAGCCACCGATCACCATCCTTCGTAAGCCGCGTGCGGTAGTGGTCGACCGCGCCGACGCCCGGCTCGGTGATCGCATTGCCGACGAGCGCACCCCCGGCCGCGGCGCGCAGCCAATGTGCACGGTGCTCCCCCGCTTCGGCGAGCAAGTGGTCCTCGACGAAGGAAAAGTGCACCCGCAGCGCCTGCGGCAGATTCGATTCGGCGGCGGCCAATTCGATGAGCAACCGGAACAGCTGTCGCACCGTGACGCCGTAGCCGCCGAATTCGACCGGTACCCGCAGCGCACCGAATTTGGCCTCGCGCAGCCAGCCCACCTCCTCGAAGGGCAACCGACGATCGATCTCGCGCTCGACCGCGCTCTGCGCGATGCGGTCGAAGATCGGCCCGAAGATCGCATCCAGGTCGGAGTCGGTGGTGGATTTCGCGTCGATGGATGTCATCACCCCACGATCGCGCGGACCTATCGCCAGCTCACCAGTTATCCGCACTGCGATCGAAACACACTGGTAGGGGTAAGAACCACGCAGATTCCAACCGGTGACAGCACTTGGCGACGCTGGCAGCATCGCGGTTGTCCGTGCCTGAAAACGGCACCCGAACCGGCGAGGAGCAGTTGTCGATGTCACTGTCGTTCCATTGGTTTCTGCCCACCTACGGCGATTCGCGTGGCCTGATCGCCGGTGGCCACGGCACTTCGATGTCCGGTGACCGGCCGGCCTCGCTGCGCTACCTCAACCAAATCGGAGCGGCAGCCGAGGACAACGGTTTCGAGGCGGTCCTCACCCCGACCGGCGCATGGTGCGAGGACGCCTGGCTGACCACCGCCATGCTCGTCGAAACCACCGAGACACTGAAGTTCCTGGTGGCGTTTCGCCCCGGACTGGTCAGCCCGACGCTGGCCGCGCAGATGGCCGGGACCTACCAGCGCCACTCCCGCGGCCGCCTGCTGCTGAATGTGGTGACCGGCGGCGAACCGCACGAACAACAGGCCTACGGCGATTTCCTCGATAAGGAACAGCGCTACGCCCGCACCGCCGAATTCTTGCACGTGGTACGCGAACTGTGGGAGTCCCGCGAGCCGATCAGCTTCGAGGGCACCCACATTCAGATCCGCGACGCCCTGCTCAACAACCATCCGGACCCGATCCCACCCGTCTTCTTCGGCGGCTCCTCCGGACCAGCCGGACCCGTCGCGGCCCGCTATGCCGACACCTACCTCACCTGGGGCGAACCACCCGCCGCGGTGGGCAAGAAACTCGATTGGATCCGCGGTCTCGCCGCCGCCGAAGGCCGAGAACTCAGCTATGGCCTACGCATTCACGTCATCAGCCGGGACACCTCCGAAGAGGCCTGGGCTGTCGCCGATCGACTGCTGTCCGGCCTCGACCCGGCCGAAATCGCCCGCGTGCAAACCAGTCTCGCGCGCAGCGAATCCGAAGGCCAGCGCCGAATGCTGGATCTGCACGGCGGCCGCACCGATCGTCTGGAGATCGCTCCGAATCTCTGGGCGGGCGTCGGTCTGGTCCGCGGCGGGGCGGGCACCGCGCTGGTCGGCTCACACGAAGAGGTCGCCGACCGCCTGATCGAGTACGCCGACCTCGGCATCACCCATTTCATCCTCTCCGGCTACCCGCACATAGAAGAGGCGTACTGGTTCGGCGAGGGTGTCCTGCCCATCCTGGAACGTCGCGGCCGGTGGACGCACCCCCACCGCACCGAATCCGCCCCTGTAGCAACCCCTTTCGCAACCGCGCCGCACTAGTCGCCCATTTCGCGATGCGACCCTCGACTATTCGGGCAAGGTCGCGCGAATAATTGCGCCCGCGAGTTTCCAGCACAGGTTGTGCACGTCCGCGATGCCCGTGTTCATGCCGAGTCCGCCGAGGATGGGAATCGCGTGCACGGCGGGCACGGCGCTCCCAATGCGCCGGGCCGGGCGGTGTCGATGCCCAGCCGCCGGGCGGTGGAAGTCGCTCCGTCGGCGGCGAGCAGCGTGGTTCCCACTGATCCGAGCTCACCGGCGCGGAGGGCATTCGCTCGGGGCGGGCTCGCCGCGCAAACGTCCATCGATCCACCCGATCTCCCCGGGAAAGCCGGTGACCAGGGCGATGACGTGCTCGCCGGGTTCGGTGCGGTGTACCGCGGGGACGCCGCGCGCGCATTGGGCGCGGTAGAGATCGTCGCCGTTTTGCTGCGGGATCCAGATGTCGCCGGCGGCGTGATAGATGTAGAGCGGCGCGCCCGATTTACGGTCGGACAGGCTGAGCCGCCCGAAGATCCGATCAGCGATATCGCTGGTCAGCGGATTACTGATATTGGCAGCGGCGTCGATGGGAACACCGACCACGCCGAGCGGGCCATTGCTGTCACCGCAGGTGTCCTTGATGGGTGAGGTCGCCAACCACTGCGCCAGATGATTCATATAGCCGAGAATCGCCGGATGTTCCCGGCCCATCGCCAGCGCGACTATCAGCAGAATGCCGGATGCGGAGTTGCCGTTGAAGCGGCTGGCGACCATGCGATAGTCGGTCACGAGTCCACCCATGGCCGCCCCGACCACCGCACCGGACAGTTCCGGGGCGTACTCGTCGAGCAGCATCGCGGCTCCATACGATGCGATCGCGCCACCGGAATACCCGGTTATCGCGAAACGGCTGCCCGTGAACTCCGTCGGCACCACATTGCGCACCGCGCGAATGGAATCCAGCACCAGGTGCCCGGCGACCTTCGGTTCGGCGTAGGCCATCCATGGCCCCTCGTGATCGGGAATCAGCACCGCATAGCCGCGGCTGAGGCCCCAGGCTGTGTTCGGCGGAAACAGATCCCCCGCATTGAACTTGCTGTGCAATCCGTGCGCCATCGCGTAGCTCGGCGTGCAGCTGAGCCCGAGCGAATTGATCGGCACCGCGTTCACCAACACCGGCCGATCCCCCGGACCCGTCCATGCGGCGGCGGAAATCACCAAGGTCGCGGTGCCGAATGATGGCACGCCGGAGGCGTCCGTCGTGCGGAACTTCAGCAGGATCGCACGCTGAATCGGCACGATCGCCAGCAGCGCAGAAGTCGCTGTCACATCTCGCGCCTCGACGATATCGCCGGGAGCGAGACGATCGAGCCCATCCGGCCACTCGTCGAACATCCGATCCCCCGACGGCGCGGACCGTACCGCTTGCCACAGCGCCGCCAAGTCCGCGGGCAACACACCCGACGGCGGTGACGCGGCGGGCGGGAACGATGGTGCGGGGATATGGGCATCGATCCACCGCTGCAGGTCGGACGGACCGGGCGACACCGGCACGACCGGGACTTCGGCCGGGTCGGCATGCACGGGCACCGGCCCCACCAGCAGCAAGCAACCCACCATGCTCGCGACGACGACAGCTCGGAGACTCGACATCTGCCACCTCCCGAATTCGACACCGCCCGACGCAGGCCAGACTATGTCGCAGCGGAACAACACCTCGGATCTGTTCGGACTTGTCACGACTGCGCCCGCCCGACACGCTGGCAACACCCAAATTTCCGAAAATCACTGGCGCTCAAGTAAACCTCGAACGGACAACGGCCCTGCCGCCGCATCCGGCCCCCGGTCGTTCTCACAGACGCGGGTCAGCCGCGTATCGTTCTTGGTGCAGTGGTCCGCGATGACCTATGCCCCGGCACTAGGAAGCTCATGGACATCGTAAGAGCGCCGCAGCCGCAATACCGGCAGGCACGCTTCGCCGATATCGAAGATATCGCGGCCATCGAGGCCGAGGTATTCGCCGAGCCGTATCTGTTTCTGATGCTGCGACAGCTGTACGACCTGCACGGATCCGACTGGCTGGTCGCCGAGCTGGACGGCAGGGTGATCGGCTACGCGCTGACACTCCACAAGGCGGGCCGGGCCCTCCTGTTCACATTCGCGGTGCTCCAGCAGCACCAGGGCAAAGGCTACGGTCGCGCCCTGCTCGACCACATGCTGCAGCAGTGCCGGGCAGATGGGGCCGACGTGGTCTACCTGACGGTGCGCCCCGACAACCAGCCCGCGGCGGCCTTGTTCAAGCAGGCCGGGTTCGAATTCGTCGAACATGACGACCAGTATTTCGGGCCGGGTGAACCTCGAGGCATATTCGAGTACCGATTGCGGAGCCGACACCTGGACTCCTGAGCCGCGGAATCAGCTGTCGAGCCATTGTTCGGTGGCGCCTGGCGATGCCATCGCTGATTGCAGCCGTCGACGCGGGATCGGAATTTGTTGCGACCCAATGCCATTGAGCCATCGATGCCGCGTCGAAAGTGCTCCGTCCAGGTTTGACACATCAACATCAGAATTTGCTCAAATCTCAACTAGAACCTGTTACAGTCTGCCGACTCGAGGCACTCTCCTACGCCTCACATCGGAAGGTTTCGCTCATGTACGACCGACGCCCCTCGGCCAACACCGGCGTTCGCCAAGGGATGAATCGCCGGAAATTCTTGGCGGGCACTGCAATTGCGGCCGGGGCAATGGCGCTCAGCCCGGCCGCGTGGACCGCCAAGGCGTCGGCGGCACCCATCGGCAACGGGGATCACGTGCCGAATCTGATCATCGGCAGCGGCTACGGCGGCGCGGTCGCCGCGCTGCGCTTGTGTCAGGCGGGCAAGCAGGTGGCGATGATCGAGATGGGCCAGAACTGGACCACACCCGGTTCGGACGGAAAAGTCTTCTGCACCATGCTCGATCCGGACGAGCGCTCGTATTGGTTCCGGACCAGGACCGAGCAGCCGGTCAACCATTTCGTCGGCGCGGATATCAACCGAGACATCAGCCCGAGCGACGCCGGTGTGCTCGATTCGGAGCATTTCGCGGCGACGCGGGTGTATCAGGGCCGCGGGGTGGGCGGCGGCTCGCTGGTCAACGGCGGTATGGCTCCACTGCCGAAACAGGACTACTTCCAACAGATTCTGCCATCGGTCGACGCGACGACGATGTACTCCACCTACTTTCCCCGGGCGCAGGCCGCGCTCGGGGTCAACAATGTCGACTCGGCCTGGTTCGAATCCGCGGAATGCTACAAATACGCGCGGGTCAGTCGCACAACCGCCAATAACGCAGGCTACACAACAACATTCGTGCCCAATGTCTACGACTTCAGCTATATGCAGAAGGAGCAGGCGAATACCGTCACCCGCTCGGCGCTGGGCGGTGAGGTGATCTATGGCAACAACTATGGAAAGCGCTCACTCGACAAGACCTATCTCGCCGTAGCCGCCGCAACCGGCAACCTGAGCATCTCCCCGCTGCACAAGGTCACCAGCGTGACACCGGCCGCGAGCGGCTACACGGTGGTCATCACGCAGATCGACGTGCTCGGCAATACGGTGGCGACCAAGACCGTCACCGCGGACAAGGTCTTCTTCGCGGCGGGTAGCGTCGGCACCAGCAAGCTGCTCGTCACGTTGAAGGCGCTGGGCAAGCTGCCCAACCTCGCCGATTCAGTCGGCGCCGGCTGGGGCAATAACGGCAATGTGATGGTCGGCCGGGCCGGACTGGATTTGACCGGCGCGCTGCAATCCGCGATTCCCTGCATGGGCATCGACAACTGGGCCGATGCGAACGGTCCGGTATTCGCCGAAATCGCCCCGTTCCCAACGAGTACCGAGAACGGCGTGAACCTCTATCTGGCGATCACCAGGAACCCCAACCGCGCCAAGTTCACCTACAACTCGTCCACCGGCGGGGTGGACCTATCCTGGCAGGCCTCCTACACCCAACCCTCGATCGATGCGGCGAAACGCGTATTCGATGCCATCAATTCCAAGGCGGGCACGATTTACCGGACCGATCTGTTCGGCGTCTACAAGGTCTGGGGCGACGACTTCGTCTACCACCCCCTCGGCGGCTGCGTGCTCGGACAGGCCACCGATAACTACGGCCGCCTCAACGGATACTCCGGGCTCTACGTCATCGACGGATCGCTGATTCCGGGCAACACCGGCGTCAATCCATTCCTGACGATTACCGGCCTCGCGGAACGCAATATCGAAAAGATCATCGCCACCGACCTGGCATGACGCTCGGCCGGTCCGTGCGGGGTCGGTCAGCCTTCCCCGTCCGGATCGGGCCATGCGTCATCGATCGGCCAGCCCGCGGCCTGCAAATGCGCTCGGACGCGGGCGATATCGGATTCCAGTGGCATCTCATTGGTCAGTTTGGTGATGAGCACGCCGACATCGACCCGATCGGCCGGTATGGCGCCCTGCTCGATCAGCGCGTCCGCGACCTGCCGCACATCCGCTTCGGGCAGTCGCCGCGAGAGCAGGGCCAGCAACGGCACATAGTCCGGATCCGGCACGCCGTGCGGATATCCGGCGCGCAGCCACGCGACGATTCTGGTGAGGAGATCGGATAGAGCCATAGGAGGTATCAGACGTCGGAGGGGTGTGCCAACGGCCACCCCACGGCGGCGAGCCGGGCCGCGACCCGATTCACATCATCCTCGCCCGGCTTCTCGTGCGCGAGTTTGCCGATTGCGTCCTGGACCTGCCCACGGTCGATCACGCCATCGGTATCCGCTGCGATCAATCCGATCTGCCCCCAACGGAACCCGTCGTTGACCTTCTTCTCGACCGATCGACGCGTCAGCCGGTAGACCAGGAAGGTGCCGAGCCCGGCCACGAGCGCGGCAACGAACGGCGCCAACAGCGCGGGCACCAGGATCTTGCTGATCAGACCCGTCTTCTCATTCCCGGTCCAGATCACCCCACTGGTGCCGAGCGCAGCCACCGCCGCACCGATGAGACCGCCGAACAGCGCATGCGAGGAACTCGACGGAATACCGAACAGCCAGGTGAACAGATTCCAGAGAATCCCACCGACCAGACCGGCGAACACAATGTGCAGCAACTCCATGTGGTGCACATTGCTGATATTCAGCAGCCCACCCGACACCGTCTTGGCAACCTCGACCGACAGGAAGGCTCCGACCAGGTTGAGTACGGCAGACATACCGACCGCTACCCGTGGACTGAGCGCACCAGTAGCGATCGAAGTCGCCATGGCATTGGCGGTATCGTGAAACCCGTTGGTGAAATCGAACGCCAACGCGGTCACTATCACGATCAAAAGCACGATCAGTTCAGCGCTCACCCAGCCATTTTCATGCGCACGCAGGCCGTCTGCTACAGCAGGGCGATCTGTTCACCCACTATTTGGCCGACCACAAGAAGCCGGACAGGTGCCACCACCGGTCGGGCCGTCGGCGGGTGCGCGATCACGACGACGGGTTCACCTACCTCGACGGGCCGGACGACAGGTGCCGTGCGCCATCCTCGAAGCCACCGCTGCGCCCGACTCGACAGCGATCTGCCCGAAACGCTGAGCCTGATGTACTTCCTGAGCCGAAAGCACAAGGGTCGGGCGAGCACTGGTGGATGCGCGTGGGCACCAAGGACTCCGACACCGCCCTCACCGTGCTCGGCAACCTCGCCGCCGCCTGCGAGAACCTCGGCGCCAACGTCAATGCCGCGATGTGCTGGGACGCAGGCCACGGAGCAAACCAGGACGCCGCCGATTTCATCGCCTGGATCGGCCAAACCACCGGATACCGCAGGTGACTTCGACGCTCAGCTGCGGCCGCAGTGCGACCAAATCGCCACGGTCGCAGCGAAAGTCGCCGCTACGGCGCCCCAACATTGCCAGGCGATCGGCGAGGGCCGGCTCCACAGCCGACCACACGTGCGGTGGCCGAATCGCCTACTCCGCTGGGAGTTCCGGTGTGTCGGTCGAAGCGATGCTCAGCGCCAAAGCCGAACTGCGACGCGCACGCCGACACCATGCAGCAGCACCCCGGCAACCCTGGGTGGGGCACAGCGGCCCGAGGTGTGACAGCCCTCTTCGGGTGCGGCCGAACGGAATGCGCACATGTGGCTATCGTGTGACGTCGCCCCAGATCAGTCTGGCGAGTTGGTCGCGGTCGGCGGCGTCGAGTTTGGTGCAGGCCCGGTAGATATGGCCTTCGACGGTGCGTACCGAAACGAACAGCCGTTCGGCGATCTGGCGGTTGGACAGCCCGCGCGCGATGAGGGCGGTGATCTCGCGTTCGCGGTCGGTGATCGGCAAGGGGTGGGCAGCGGATGCGATGGCGGGGGTGGTCGCGCCGTCGCACCGGGCGGCGAGGTCCAGGGCGCGGGCCGCGGCTTGGGCGCTGAGCCGGCGTTGGCCCGCATGGTCATGGATCGGTACCGCTTGGGCGGCGGCGTCGGCGGCTGCCAGTAGCAGTCCAGCACTTTCGAATTCGACACTGACCGCGGAAAGCGCGTGTGTGTCGGAGTTTTCGAAGGCGGCGGCGTGGCGGGCGTAGATCGCCACTACCCGCCCTTGCACGCGCTCGGCCAGTGCGGCCAGTCGTGACGCGAGGGTTCGGTCGCCGAATCGGGTGGCGTGGTGCAGGGCTTCGGCTTCCAATGCGTACTGGCCCGCGGTGTGGGCGATGGCTGCTGCCTGGCGGGCGAGTTCGACCGCGGAATGCTGACTGCCGGAGCCTGCCGCCAGCCATGCGCGGGCGATCATGCGTTGCGGTTCGTGCAGGGCCAGGTGCGGTCCGGTGTATTCCTCGGCCTCGCCGAGGACCCGTTCGGCTTGCTGGGAGTCGCCCAGCGCCGCATAGGCGCGGGCCAGAATCAGCTGCGCAGGCAATTTCCAGGGTAGTGAGGTTTCGGCGTTGAGTGCGGCGAGAGCTTGTTCGAATGAGGTGATCGCCTCGCGGAAGCGCCCACGATAGGTGGCTACGACACCGCCCGCGATTTTGGCGATCGCCCAGCCGAGAAACTGTGCGGAGGAGGAGAACTCGCTGTATTCGGTGGCCCGCTGCTCGGCGAGGTCGAGTTCGCCGATGATCGTCAGTGACAGCACGTCGCCGTAGCGCACCATGACCCGGATCATGCCGTCGGTGTTTTTCTGCTGCGCCCGGCTGCGGGCCGCGATCGGTGCGAAGTCGGCGCCACGCCCGGCGACCGGCATCGCCAGGCCGAGCGCGAACGCGGCCCAGTCGACAGCTTGTTTCGGGGAACTCGCGTCGACGAGAACACATTCGGCGCCCTGGATGCCGACATCGATTTTGTTCTCGTGTATCGCCATGGTCGCGTTCACGGCGTCGATGATGAGGCGCAGCGCGGGATGCTCGACGCGGTCGCCGAGCAGATCCATTATTTCATGGCTGCGTTCGACATCGCCCACACACCAGAACAGCAGGCTGGCCCGCGGAACACCCCATTGGACGAGTTGAAGTTGATCGAGGCGGTCGGGATCGAAGTCGGCGAGGATCTTGTCGGCTTCCTGCGGTCGGCCCTGCCACAGCAGGGCGCGGGAGAGTACTTCGGCCGCGGGCAGCCCGCCGCCGCGCTCGCATGCGGCGGCCGCGAGGCGTTCGCCCAGCGGCAGATTGGACAGGGCGACAGCGTCTTTGGCGGCGGTGATCAACAGGTCGTTGTCGATGGGCTGGGCGCTGTCGATGCACAGCTGTGCCAGTCTGATGCGATGGGCAGCGGTACTCAGATCCTGCTCGCGCAGCCGCTCGACGATGCGGCCCCGCCGCTTGCGTGCGGCGGCGGTGCCGATTCGGCGGCGCACCACGTCACCGAGCAGCGGGTGGCTGAAGCAGGCGCTGACTGACCAGCCGTCGCGGCTGGTGCGTATCAGGCCGGAGATCTCGGCGGCATCCACGGCGTCCTCGCCCACGAGGTCGGTGAGGATGTCGATGTCGAGTGGCTCATAGAGGGCCAGCATCTTCAAGGTCTCCAAGACCGGCTCGCCCACGCGGGCGAGCCTGCCGTCGAGCAGATCCACCAGCCCGGCGGGCACCGCGGCGGGTCCGCGTAGTTGCCAGACCCCGTTGACTTCGGTCAGGGTGCCCGCCTCGACCGCGCCTTCGACCATATTGCGCAGGAAGAGGGGGTTTCCGCCCGATGACTCCCACATGACGTCGGCGCTGAGGCCTTCCAGGGTGCCGCTCAGGACAGTCTCGACGAGAGCGACGCACTGCCGTTTGGTCAACGGTTCCAATTCGACGCGTTCGAGGTAGCCGTCCTTCCACAGGGAAGTGACCGCATCGGGGACGGGTTCGCCGGAGCGGACGGTGGCCACGATAGGAGCGGCGCGGTCGACGGCGATCTGGTGCAGCAGGGTCGCGGAGAGTTGGTCGAGCAGGTACGCGTCGTCGATGCCGATCACGGTGTTCTGCTGGACGAGTAGGTTTTCCCTGGCCGAGCAGAGCAGTGCGATGGGATCGCGAGACGCGGTCGGGGCGACCCACGGCGCGAATACACCCAGGGGAATAGCCTGGGACGACTCGGTACAAGCCGCCCACCGGACAGGGGTGCCCAGTGCCGAGGTCACGAGTCGGGCCAGGGTGGTCTTGCCGACCCCGGCAGCACCGACGAGTACGACACCGCCGACATCGCCGCTCGTCAACGCCGTGCGGACGGCCTCGTATTCGACGGGACGATCGAGCAGTTGCCAGCGCTCCCCCATGAGCAACAATTCTAGATCTTGCCCGCCGGTGCTGCGACGGGTTTTCGCTGGCGAGCGCGCTGCCCCGGTCCCGATCCGGACTCCTGCCACCGATGGCGCGGGTAGCGCGGTGGTCATTGTGGAAGTTGGTCGGGGGTGGGTTCGAGGCGGGGGGCGTTGTTGACGTTGTGACGGTAGTTGCTGGATGCTTCGTACACGCGCTGCTTGAGCCGGTTGATCGATCCCAGTGGCCGGTGGGCCTCCAGACCGCGCCAGGAATTGAACGACAACACGTCGTCACCGAAGGCGCGCCGTTGCGGGGTGTATGGGTCCTGGCGGTCGAAGCGGATGGTGGCCACCGTCCGGTGCGGTGAGTCGGCTTCGGGCCATTCGACGGTGGCGTCCTCGATCGGCATGGTGTCGAGGTCGGTGCACAGTTGCACGCGCAGTTCGTATTCGGCGCTGTGGCAGGCGAAGAAGTCGACGACCATGTCCTGGTGCGCGTTGATGCCCGCATCGTGGTCCACCGGTTGACCCCCAAGGGCGCTGACTTCCGGTGAAACCGGGGTGTAGAGGATCTTGGCGATGTAGTCGCCGTAGCGCAGGGGTGCCGAGGAATAGAACGTTTCGCCCAGGATGTGGGTGTTGGGCCGTACGAACACGCCCAGGTTGGGTGGCAGGGGCCGTCCGATACGCCGCAGCACGCGCGCGTCGAGCGCGGAAAGGACGGTACTGCCCGTGTGCAGGGCGGGATCGGGCAACCGGGCCAGCAGCCACGCGGTGGGCATGCCCCGGGTGTAGTAGGCGTGGGCGTCGGCGAAGAGGAATTCACGGTGGGTGACCATGATGAAGTCCTGGGTGGTCGCCTCGTCGCCGGGCAGTGCGCGTGGCCCGTCCACGCCGAGCACCTTGATTCCCAGCCCGCGCACGCCGCGCAGTTGGTCGCTGCGGATTACGCCGGAGGTGCTCGACAGCCGGGCGACGACCGGATAGGTGGCCGGGGCGGCGAACAAGCCCTGTGCCAGTTCGGATGGCAGGCCGGGGTGAACGATGAGTTCGCCGCGCAGGATGCCGTGACTCTTGGCGTGCGCGTCGCGCAGTCCGTGCTTGTGCTTGCGATAGGCGCGTTCGTTGTTGCTGCGCAGCACCGCGATGATCCTATCGATGTCGCGGTCTTCATCGGGCCGCGGCCGTTCGAGGTCGTCGCGGTAGCGAAGATAGGAGCGGGTGGTCGTGCGCGGTGCGGTCAGGTCGGTCATCGCGGTCGTTTCCTTTCCGGCTCACGCAGCGGGCCGACGCTGCGCCACGGAGCGAACGGGTTGGCGACACCGTCGAGCGCGGGCGCCAAAGTGGGAAAGTGACGCAGCAGCACGCTGCGCATGGTGTTGTCGCGAACCCACGCCATGCCGGCCTCGGTGTAGATCTCGGGACGGAAGTCGGTGGTGAAGAACCGGTCACCCGACAACCGCCGCGAGGCCATCAGTACGAACACGCGGAATGCGGTATCGCTGAAACCGAATCCGGATGGTTTGGGCTCGGCGTAGAGACCGACCATGAGATCGACATCTTCCACATCGCCGTAGACCCGCTCGAGTTCACGCGCCCACACCGTGTTGTCGGTCAACTCGTCGAACGAGGTGGCAGGTGGCAGGCGCAGTTGGCGGCGGAACTCGTTGTAGCGCGGTACTCCTCGTTCACGCACCCGCAGGATGTCCACGGTCGCGAGATCCATCAGCGGGTGGCCGGGGCGGGCGAGTTTCTGCAGGTGCACCGGATAGTTGTGCAGGGTCAGCGCACCGGGGTTGGCGCGGCCGAACGAATAGAACAACGCATCCATCGGTGTCTCGGCCAGACGCTCGCGGATGTGGGCGACCCCCAGATCGGGTAACTCGTGCTCGGCGACGACACTGTCGTCGGCCAGGCTGCGGACCACGAAGTCGTCGGGGATGAGGGGATGCATCCGGTACACGGCGACGAATTCCTCGGTCAGTGAATACGGGACGCCGTGGTCATCGGTGGCGGATCCGGGTATGCCGCACAACACTTCGTTGCCGCTGAGGCGACCGAACCGGCGAGCAATCCGCTCCCCGAGGACGCCGAACCAGTTGGCGCGCATGGCTGCGACGGTGGTGGGGTGGGCGATGATGGCCGGTGTCCAGTCGATGGTGTGGATCTTGGCGATCAATGCCGAGTTGACCAGACGGGCGGTGTTGTAGAGCTGCTCGTCGCTCATATCGGGGTAGCGGCGGGCCAGGCGCTCGCAGATCGCGTTGTGTTCACGCATGAACAACGAATGCAACAGAGCGAGTCCGACCCAGGCGTTGGCCGCCGTGCCGGACAGGTCCAGCAGGCCTTCCACATCCAGCGGCGGTAGTCCCAATTCGTCGACCTGGAGTCGCCCTTTCTCCCTGGTCCGTAGGGCTGCGGCGAATTTCGGTGTGCTGCCGTAGATCTGCGAGGCATCCCACCAATGGGATTCCTGGGTCGTGTAAGTCGGGGGGCCGTCAGGTTCGGGGCTGGAGACCGTGGGGGTGCGCGGGACCGTCATGGGCGGCACCGGCCACGGATCCAGATCGGTCAGCGGAATCGTCCAGGGCTCCGTATCGCTGTCACCGTGGCTGAGCCAATCGTGGACCTCGAATTGAATCCAGGCCGCCGCCAGCAGATTCAACGTGGTCGCCGGCTGAAATCGGTCGCGGGTCAACAGATCCCGGCTGATGAGCCGCGGATTGGGTTCCATTATCCGGTCGGAATCTTCCGGGTAGGTGTACTCCAGCGGGATGTTGCGACCGAACCGGCAGCCGACCGAACCCGCGCGGGGCTCGGCGAGAGTGTTGTAGGTCCCGTCGACGGTTCGTGCACGCAAGTGCTCGCCGACAGCAGACCCGTCGGCGGGCAACGGTCCGTCCGGATGAGGACCGGTGTCGAAGAGATTCTCGGCGCGCAGGCGGCTGCGCAAGCCGACCAGGACGGCCAACCCCAGCGGCGTGGGCAACCTGAACCAGCCGACACCGCGATCGAGCGCCTCGGCGACCGCGACCAACAGCCGGGTGACGGGCGGCAGGCGACGCGACGACGGTGGGTCGGTCACCGGCGGTGGGATTGTCGACTTTTCGCTGACCATGACGAACCTCCGCGTGGCTGGCGCGAGCTGCGACGCGCCAAGATCGAATTCGAATGCCAGTCTCCGGGGCGACCGGACACCAGTCGCGAGTAGTCGACTACGCCAAACCCGATCGCCGCAGCAGAAGTGCCGATCCTTCACGACCGCGACACTTTTCTGTAGCTACGCCTACCGCCGGGCGAGCCGTTCGGTTCCGAGCAATCCGGGCTCCTACTCCCCGTGCGCCGCCGACGTCGCGCGGCAGACGCACGCAATCGGGTAGCGGGGTACGCGCGCCGACCGGCCCCGGTTGGACAACGCTGTCTTCGATGGTGCTGCCGGGCAGCGGGAGGCTCCGCGGCAACTGCGAGAAAGGGGCGCTCAGGTGATCACTCCGATCGAAATCAAGATCAACCTCGACGGCGACGTCGCGGAGGCACTGACCCGGCTGGAGTGCACGGGCCGGTCGGCGATCGAGCGTCGCATCTGGTTCGCCGAGCCCCGTCCCAACGGCCTCCACACAGCGCCGACACTGCTGTCGAGCCGAATCGTCATCCGGTTGCGCAGCGGTGAGACCGACGACCTGACCGTCAAACTGCGCCCCTGCCTGCCATCGCAATTGGTCGGCAGATGGACCACCTCCTTCACCGACGACGCACTGCGGTACCGCATCGAAGAAGACTGGAACGCGGAACGCCGCGTCCTGTCCGCCTCGGCAGTCAGTGACCGACCGGCCGGATCCCTGCGCGACGCGACAGTGCTCGGCGCCGACGTCACCACCGTCCTGGACACCGCCCAGCGCCAACTCCTGGTGAGCTGCACCCCTCCGGGGGTAGCAGTCGATCGCCTCCTGGCCTTGGGCCCCATCGCGTCGACGAAGTGGACGAAGGTGCGCGTGGGGGATCTGCACGTCGATGCCGAACGCTGGACCATCGCCGACCTCGACCTGCTCGAGCTGTCCTTGAGAGTCACTCCCGAACACGGTGAGTCACACACCGAGGTACGAAACCGCGCCCTCCACCGGCAGCGCAAATTCGAGGCCGCGGTACGTCGACGTGGTCTGCACATCGCGACCGGCGATACCAAGACCCAGCAGGTGCTCGCCACGTTGAGAGCGCGATCGATCCGGTGATCCCAGCCGGACGCTGCTGAATCCACTGCGGGAGTTGGACAAAATTCGCGGGGATGGAGTAGCTGAATACGCTAGCTCGACATTGCCACTCAGCGGACGATGGCTTTGCGCAGGAACAGAATTCACACCTTCATAAGGAAGCCCGACGGCGATCGGACACTTTCCGGGAATTCGATGCGGCATTCCCATAATGCTCTGTGACCACGACGATGTGGCCGCACCACACCGCCCAAACACCCGCTTACGCCCAGAATCCACACGACCGCGGATTGCGCACGGCCGGACCGCCCCATGTCGACAATTGCGCCTGGTATCAACGAGCGCAATTTTCGATACGGTTCACGAGAGCGCTTTCGGCCTCTGCGTGAACGCATCAGAGGCTCAACTGGGTCGAAGTCATTTCCGCTCTGCGAACTGGAATAGGGGCGGTCCGTCGAGTATCGCGCTGCTTCGAGTGCCGATGCGTCAGCAGGTGGCGGGTGCGGGCTCGCCGAGAATCCTGGCGTTCAGCCAGGGCAGCACCTCGGGGGCACCGATCACCGCGGCCGACAGATGCTCGAACGCGGGCACTTGCAGCGTCTGCAACTGCACCCCGGCCGCGCACCAGCGGCTGTCGACATGGTCGATCGCTTCGATCGGAATCAGGGGGTCGGTCGGCGAATGCCATTCGAACACCGGTATTTCCGGCACCCCATCGTAGAATTCCAGACTGTTCTCCCGCAACACCACCCGAGCTTCCGGGAGGGCAGCAGTCGGGGTGCTGGCGAGGTATTCGCGGGCGCTGCCGCCGACACCGGTGACGAGGATCTGGTTGGTGCAACTGTTGGCCATGGCGTCCCGGACTGCCAAGCCGCGCTTGTTGAGATACCTGCTGACCGGCATCCGCTGCGGATACTCCCGCTCCAGACCGATCGCCGCCGCCATGGCCAGCCCGAAGGCCGGATGCGTCTCCATGCCCACCGCCTCCGCCATTATCTCCATGTTCATCGGAGCGCCGCCGATGGCCGCGCCCGCAAGGTCCAGTTCCGGTGCGTACGACGGCTGCAGCGCGGCTGCCCATCCGGTGGCCATGCCGCCGCCGGAGTAACCGGCCAGCACCACCCGGCTGTGCTGCACGGCGAGTTCGGGCAGCCGTTTCACCGCGCGGACACCGTCCAATACGATCTGGCCACCCAAACGCGCAGCACCGAAAGCGAAGTTCGGGCCGAGATGATCCGGCAGCGCGACACTCCAGCCCTGCGCCAGCGCCGTGTTCAAAATCGACGCCGTCATCACCAGATTCGGATCACCGGAGTACAGCTGGTGCGATACCGCGCAGGCGGTGCCGAGCGCATTGATGAAGTGCTGATACGACAGCAGCGGCCCGTCGGGCTGATGGCCGAAGGGGGTAAGGATCGTGGTGGTCGCCGCGATCGGCGCGCCCTGAGAGTTGGTGGACCGGAATGAGACCAGAGTTACGGTGGCGCCGGGAAAGAGGATCACGGGAGGCAGCGCCCGCACGTCGAGCACATCACCAGGCCGGTGCGCCGCCAGATCCGCCGGGGCGGCAAAGAAGGGGTCCGGATCGGGCTGCGGATACAACGGTTCTGCGGTTGCCGTCGTCGCCAGCAGCAGCCCGAGTGCCACGCTACCGAGCGCACTCACGACCCGTACCGAACCGCTGCGCCTGCTGCGGAGAAAGCGAAGAAACCGACAAGTCACGACCATGACCTCCATGGGTAGTTCACGGCATTCGTTTGACCAGCAAGTCCGAGCTCACAAGCGACCATATCGGCAAACTTTCAGCGATACGCTGAAAATAGCCGATGCGCTGGGAAAATAGCATTGGATACTCGATACAGGCAAACCTCAGCGTCGGTGCGGCGAGCTCGTCGGGATCGCGTACCCGCGACATCCATTCGGACAGCCGGGACCTTTGCGATCGGTCCATCGCCGCCGGCACACGCCGGAAGTCGGGGGCATCGCCGCACTGACGGCACGGGTGCGATGATGGTCGTAGATTATCGAAGTCGAGCTGAAAAAGCTTGGGGTGCAGCTGATCTCGATCAAGGAAAGCTTCGGCGAAGGCCACCGAGCACAGCCGACGACCAATCCGAGCAGCGGACGCAGTCATAAGCCGCCTGAACAGCAAGAAAGCCCCGCAATGCGTGGGCTCACACCGATGACGACTGCCTTCCCCTCGCCAGTGTGGTCACTGGTTAAGGACACGAGCGCGCCAACGCAATTCTGTGCGCGGTGCACACCGAACTCGATGTCCGGATCGCGTTCACCATCGGTGGGAAGGGGCGGGCGATGGTCCTGAACGAGTATTGGAATACCGCCTCACCAAGAAACTCAACTGCCCGGAATTTGCGTGAACCGATGATCTGCCACCCCGTACCGCGGTCGACCATGCACACCGATGCCCGCACATCCCCGGGAGATGCAACGAGCGCCCGAGCATCCGCTGAGCCGGACGTGCACCTCCGAATCAATCTGCGCGGAGTGATCTTGGACTTCATAGCACGGGCCAGCGCCGCCGAGCAGTTCATCGAGGACCACAAGACCCACCACTATGTCGACGCTGTTTCGGTAATCCCGGGCGACGTGCGCGGCCTCCCGCGGCTCCCCAACGAGGAGTTATATGTCGGGCCGTAGAACTCGGTGGGCAGCGGGCCCCTGTTCGGTATGGTTGCCGGACCGACCTGATCGATCGCACGTCGGCCCCGGGGGTCAGCAAGGAGTTCGCCGTGGTTACGCCACATCAACCCGAATCGTTTCCGCCGCAAGGGAATTACCCAAATCCGCAATCGTACCCGTATCCGCAGCAGCGTCCGGAGTATCCGCCGCCCGGATTTAGTGCACCGCCGAGAACGGGGGCGTCACCGCTGGACTGGGTCACCGCAGGGCTGCTCGTACTGTCTGCGATTCTGATGGGAATCTGGCGATTCACCAACGACTACCTCGATTTCGGTGACCACATCCCGTTCCTGCTCACCGCCGCGATCGCCGTGGTGGCGGCCATTATCTTGGTGACCGGCGCCGGCGCCAAGAACGGCGCTTTCCGTGCACTCGCCGCCGTCGCCGCGGGTGCACTCTTCGCCCCGGCTCTCTCGTTCGTGGTCAGTATGGCGCAGCACTCGGAATACGCCGAGGCCAAAGATTTCGCCCTCGGCATTCCGTCCGCGCTACTCGCCCTGGGCGCGTCGGTGACGGCAATCATCGCGTCGGCCCGGCCGTCCGCGCCGCGCACCCCGACCCCGCCGCACCCACCGCAGTGGCAGCAACCACCCGCCCAATACCCGCAGCACCAGTACCCACCGCACGCCTCCTGGCCGCCGAGGTAGTCCAATACCCCGCGCGCGCATGCGATTCAGCCCGTATCGTCTGTGCCATGTCATGGCAGTACGCCGTGTGGGGATTGGTGGGTTCTGCCGCCAACAGCGGTGTTGTTTTCTGAGAACCAAAGGAAAGACGAGATCACCCTCAGTCAAGGGATAACCGGACACTAAGCCCTGAGCCGCAGTCGATCTCGTCTGCTGGCCGCGCGATAAGCGGCACTGTGTGCACTTGCGCCGACTGTAGCCAGTTTCACGGGCGGGTGGCAGAGACAGTCGTCGTGGGACCACGAATCGCCCTGGTGCGCACCGGGATCCGCAGGCAACGTGCCGCATTCGGCGCTAACCGATCGGTAGCGCGGTCAGGATCGGGTCGTAGGCCCAGTTCAGCATGCGCTCGGCGTCGTTCTTCGCGGCGACGCCGCTGCCGGGCGAACTGTGCAGGACCACACCGATCAGCGGTATTCCCGCCCGCACCGACTCGAACAGTAGGCAGGCTCCCGCAGCGTCGGTGGATCCGGTTTTGATGCCGATAGTGCCCGGATAGTCGCGCAGCAGCAGGTTCGTGGTCTGCCAGAGGTGATCGCGATTGCCCGGGCCTGCGGGCAGGTGATAGCTCCGCGCCCCGGCCACCTCGCGGAACACCGGCAGACTCATCGCGCGCAGACCGAGGGTTACCAGGTCCGCAGGCGTGGAGTAGGTGGAGTCGTCGGTGGGGGCGGGCAGCCCGCTGGGGTCGGTGAATTGCGTGCCCGCCAGGCCCATTTGACGCGCGGTGTCGTTCATTTGGGCGATGAAGCCGTCTTGGCCGGGCCCGTATGCCTCGGCAAGGGTATAGGCGGCGTCACAGCCTGACGGAAGCATCATCGCGTATAGGAGCTGTCGCGTGGTGAACACCTCGCCGGGGACCAGGCCTGCGTTACTTCCTTCGTACCTGGTGCAGTAGGCGATGCTTTCTTGCGGCACGATAGTGGTCCGGTCGAGGTCACCGGCATTGATCACGACCAGCGCCGTCATCACCTTCGCGATGCTGGCTATCGGGACCGGCGTGTTCGGCTGTCGCGACCACAGCATCGTGCCAGTGATTCCATCTGCCAGCGCTGCCCCCGGCGCCTGCACTCCGTCCGGCTCGGAACTCAGCCAGGGCAACTGAATATGGGCGTCGCTCGCGGCGGGGGCGGCCGCGACGCCCTGACCGGCTACCACGACCAGCGCCCCGGCGACGGCAGCTTGCAACAATCGGGCAAATGTCTGCATGGCCACATTCTGCTGTGCGATCCCGTCAACCAGTGGGATTTCACCGACCGAGTTACCGCGCGACTCCGGCGACAGCATGCAATCGGCTAATCCCGGATACGGGGAGCCCGACGCTTCGCGCGTGCGACCACTCGCTTAGCGGCATGGCCGCGCCGCTCTGCAGACAAGATCGGCGCTACCTGGTGTGTTCAGTTGCATCTCGCCGAATCACCATGCCGCACAACCGACCGACGCTGACCTCAACGCGCATCCCCCGCGGCGCGATGATCACCTTGCCGCCGATATCGTCTACTGCTCTACTACAGTCGGCCGCAGGTCCGCGGACCAGTCCTACCACGCACATTCGCCTGACCACGAAAGCTGTCACCCGAAAGACCACCAGATCCAAACGAGCCCCGGACCGGGTCTGCGACAGCCTGAGGCTTATTCGGGGGTATTCGCGCCTACCAACCGATCGCTCAATGGTTGACGGTACGAAGGTATCCCGCACACGGTGCGTCCGCGATATCCAGTGTGTGGGTAACAATCCAGTCCGGCGGCGCACCGCCCGGTTCGAGCGGGAACGCCTGGAAGCCTAGGACCCTGCTACTCGCTTCCTGCGGCGAGGACCTCCGGGCGGCCCAATTGCCCAGTCCCGCAACCCTGGTCACGCTGCAGCTCAGGGGCCCCCATTGTGTTCGCCGCACCGTTGGGCGCAGCCCAGGCATCACTGTTCATCAACGCAGCCAGCTGTCTGGTGATGCGGCCCAGGCGATACAAGCGTCCAGGCGGATCGGCAGGGCACCGGCTGGTCGGTGATCGTTTTCGGCGGTGCGGATTCCGAGCTCAGCGCGCAAAGGACACTTCCGGGGTACGCGCGATCAGAAGGCGCCGTACCTTGCCTTGCGCATCGAGCTGCGCGGTGGCGTTGAAGGAAGCCTCGAACGCCCCGTGACGGGTTGTCCGACCGAGTACCAACTCGTAGTCCCTCACCACCGCACCGGTGTCGATGTGGTGGACCAGCGTGCTTTTCTCGCGCTGCGCCAAGTAGCCGACCAACCCCTCACGGTCCCCGACGAATTCGGCGGACTGCCCGGCACCTTTGGAAAACTGCACCGACATCGAGAAGTCGTCGGAGATCATGCCCAGTACGCGGTCGGGGTCGTCCGAGTCCATGTATTCGAACCACCGGGCCAGCACCGGCGGCACCGCACTCGTCATTCCGCCGCGCCCAAGACCTGAAAATCTGTTGGCATCAGCGCGAATTCGGCACTGAATGACACCTGGTAGCGATTGATCAGCCCGTCGGCATCGATATGCATCGCGCCGACGAAGAAACCGGTTGTCGTCACGTCGTTCTCGGTGACGGCGCCGTACGCGAACTCCACACCCTCCGCGGCGGCCACCCGCAACAGCCGGTGCTTACGGTTCACCTTCGGCCGGGCGTGCAGGTATTCGAGCATGGCTGCGCGGCCCTGCCCGAGGTTCACTCCGGTGGGCAGCAGCATCGCGAACTGGACGTCTTCGGCGAGTGACGCCACCGCGTCGTCCAGTCGCCCGCTGTCCAAGGTCGCGTAGTAGCCCTCGATGGCCAAAGTCATGAAATGAACTTAGTTCAGTATCTCCCTTCTTGTCCAGGCTCCGGCGCGATACGCTCGAGTCCTCAAACTGAACTCAATTTAGGTAGGTTAGATGTCCGCGACAGAAGTGCCATGGCCTCGAACAGATCCACCTGCGCTGACACCCGGACCGGAGCAATCGGAGCTGCGCGCGGCAATCCGCGGCCTGCTTGCCAAACACAGCGGTATCGAGCAGGTGCGAACGGCCGCTTCCACCGAACTCGGATATTCACCACAGCTGTGGAAAACGCTGGTCGAGGACATGTCGGTGACCACACTGGCGGTCCCTGAAGACCGCGGCGGCCTCGGCTACAGCATGGTCGAGTTGGGGATCGCGCTCGAAGAATGCGGCCGCGCGATCGCATGCGAGCCGGTGTACACATCGGCAGTCCTCGGCGTGCATGCACTGCTGTCGGCGGATCCGAGCCGGGACACGGAACTGCTCGCCGGAGTTCTCGACGGCAGCCTGCTGGCGACGGTCAGCGCCTTGTCCGCCACCACCGATCATGTGCATGCGGAGTCGACGCCGACCGGATGGCTATTGCACGGCACAACAACCCATCTGGTGGGCGGCAATGCCGATGTCGTGGTCGTTTCGGCGCAATGCCCGGACGGTCGCCGCCTGTTCGCTACCCAACCCGGCGCACACCTCGTCCGAACCGAGCGTCGGGTACTCGACCCCACGCGCCGTCGAGCAGATCTCATCTTCGATCGATGTCCAGCGATCGCACTCGCCGATGTCGACACGACCGAGGCGACCGCTGCGCGACTTGGCGAGCTGGCAACGCTGGCGCTGGCGTGCGAAAACACCGGCATCGTCGACCGCCTGCTCGAGATGACCGTGGAGTACACGCGGACGCGGCACCAGTTCGGCCGCCCCATCGGCTCGTTCCAGGCCGTCAAACATCGACTGGCCGATCTACTGGTCACTCTCGAACGTGCACGATCGGCCTCCCGGTATGCGGCGGCGATTTATGCACAGGACCCGGGATCAGCCTCGTTGGCCATTGCGGTCGCCGGAGCCGTATGCACCGATGCGGCCGTGCACGCGGCGGCAGAAGCGATCCAGCTGCACGGAGGCGTCGGTTTCACCTGGGAACACCCCGCCCACTCCTATTTCCGCAGGGCAATGGGAAATGAAGCGCTACAGGGTGATTCACGTACGCACCGAGCGCGAATCGCCACCCTGATCGGTATCTGAACCAGCCAACGGCACCAGCGCTCCTGTTGACGCGGAGCGGTTCGCTGAGTAAAACTGAATTGAATCCAGTTCAAGTTCAAGAAAGAGGTTCGACATGGTGGACACCGACCACATCGTGTTGGAAAAGGACGGTGACGTCGCACGCGTGTGGCTCAACCGCCCGCACAAGAAGAACGCCGTCACCGTCGAACTTCTGCACCGACTCGACGAAATCATCGTTGAGGTCGACAAGGACCCGGAGCTCAAGATCCTCGTCCTACGCGGCCGCGGCAATACGTTCTGCTCGGGCTTCGACCTGGACGAACTGCTCGCCAACTACGTCGGCAGCACCAACGCGATGGACGTCGCGGTGCTCTCGGCCAAGGTGTGCGATCGCCTCTACTCGATGAACACGCCGTCGCTGGCGGTCCTCGAAGGGCATGTGACGGCCGGCGGATTCGAGCTGATGATCTCCTGCGACTTCGCGGTCGCCGCCGAGGACGCACTGATCGGTGACTTCCACATTCGCCGTGCGCTTTTCGGTGGCGCGGGCCCGATCTACCGGCTGCCCCGCATGATCGGTATCCGGAAGACCAAGGAACTGATGTTGACCGGAAAGCTGCTGTCCGGCAAGCAAGCCGTGGACTTCGATCTGATCAACGCCGCCGCGCCGGCGGACAAGCTCGACGACCTGGTCACCGAGTTCATCGCACCGATCGTCGACAAGAGCCCCTTCACCATGAAGCTGACGAAGATGACCATCGACCGCGGTCTGGATGCGGACATCCAATCGCTCATGGTGATGGAGCATCTCGCGGTGGGCAACGCCCTGCAGTCCGAGGACGCACGCGAGGGCGTGAACGCATTCCTCGAGAAGCGCGAACCGAAGTGGGTCGGTCGCTGAACGACGCCGCTCCGTACGACTCGAAGAGGAGATCGACATGGGCGAGCACGCACCATCGGCGCTGGCAGGTAGCCGGTGCACGGTCTGCGACACCGTCGCTTATCCGGCAACCACCATGTGCGCGCGATGCGTCCGGCCGACGGCCATCGCATTCGAATTGAGCACGCAAGGAGTGGTGTGGGCCTACACCGTGCAACGGTTCGCACCGAAGTCACCACCGTATGCGCCTCCCGCCGAAGGCTTTTCACCATTCGCGGTGGGCTATGTCGAACTTCCGGAAGGTATTCGCATTCAAGCAATCCTCGAGTGCGACGACTTCACCGAGTTGGAACGGGCACCGGTGCAGCTCGTCGGCACCGCACCGGTGCCCCGGTTCGCGGTCGTTCCACAACAAAGAGAAGCGCAGTGACACAAACAGTTTCGATCATCGGAGCCGGGCTGTCGAAGTTCGGCAGGCAGCCCGGCATCACCGGCCGTCAGATGGCGGTCACCGCTATCGCCGCGGCGCTAGACGATGCCGGGGTGCGATGGCCGGACATCGAGGTCGCCTTCGGCGGTAGCGACGGTTCGGGACTCGCCGACACACTCGTCGCCGAACTCGGTTTCACCGGAATACCTTTCAGCAATGTGAAGAATGGCTGCGCCACCGGTGGCAGTGCACTGTTCTCGGCGGTCAATGCAGTCCGTTCCGGAACCGCCGAAATCGCGCTGGCGGTCGGATTCGATAAACACCCCCGCGGAGCCTTCGATCCGACACCCGCCGAATGGGGACTGTCCGAGGGATACGGTTCGGCCGGGCTCATGGTCACCACGCAGTTCTTCGGCGCCAAAATCGGCCGATACATGCGCGAATACGGGATTTCCGGCACGACCTTGGCGAAAGTTGCCGAAAAAGCGTATCGAAACGGCAGCCTGAATCCGAATGCCTGGCGACGTGCAGCGATCTCGGCCGACGAGATCGCCACCGCCGATATGGTGAACGACCCGTTGACGCGATATATGTTCTGCTCACCGGGCGAGGGCGCGGCCGCCGTCATCGTCGCCACCGAGGCCGCCATCCGGCGACTCGGCGGTCGCCCGGTCCGGTTGCGCGCGATCAGCCACCGCACCCGCCGATTCGGCTCTTTCGAAGTATTCAGCCCGGCCATCCAAGGCCGAGGCGAACCGACCAGCGTCAGCGCCGACGCGGCCCAGGCCGCCTTCGAACAGGCAGGCATCTCCCCCGCCGATGTCGACGTCGCGCAACTACAGGACACCGAGAGCGGTGCCGAGATCATGCATATGGCCGAATGCGGCTTCTGCGAGCACGGCGAGCAGGAGTCGATGATCGCGGCAGGCGATACCGAGATCGGCGGGCGACTGCCGGTCAATACCGACGGTGGGTGCATTGCCAATGGTGAACCCATCGGCGCATCCGGTCTGCGCCAGGTGCACGAGATAGTCACCCAGTTACGCGGCGAGGCCGGGGATCGACAGGTACCCGGAGCGCCGAAGGTCGGCTTCACACACGTGTACGGAGCGCCCGGAATCAGCGCCTGCACCGTGCTTTCGGTCTGACATGACAACACTTTTCGAGGTGAAGCAGTGACCACACAGACACTTCCCGACCTCATCCGCTTCACCGATGCGGCGGTCGCATGGTTGCGTAGTGTGGCAGCCCCGCGAGCGGAATCGGTCTGGGGTTCGGGTTCGGATTCGGTGGCCGTTTTCGAGAGCTGGAACGCCGAGGAGGAACGCGCGCACACCGACCGGATCCGCGAGTACGAGCGCGCCAAATTCGATGCGGGCTGGGGCGCGCTGAACTGGCCCGAGACCTACGGCGGCCGAGGGCTGCCGCTGTCATACGTCCTTGCTTTCCGGCGCGCCGAAGCGGACTTCGATGTGCCGCGGCGTACCGAGATGTTCTCGGTGACACAACAACTGGTTGCTCCCGCAATCGAGCAATGGGGCACCGACGAGCAGCGGTCACGCTATGTCCGGGCCATGCTGCGCACGGATATCATTGCCTGCCAATTGTTCTCCGAGACCGAAGCCGGTTCCGATCTGGCGGCCGCGCGGACGCGCGCCGCCCGGTCCGCCGATGGCGCGTGGACGCTGAACGGCCACAAGGTGTGGACCTCGGGCGCGCGGGTGTCCGATATCGGCGTCGCCGTGTGCCGAACCGATACCGCCGCAGCAAAACACGCCGGACTCACCGTTTTCCTGGTGCCGATGAACACATCGGGAGTGACCGTTCGCCCGATCCGACAGATGACCGGCGGCAGCTCGTTCAACGAGGTCTTCCTCGACGGTGTCCAACTCGACGACACCTACCGGCTCGGACCGGTAGGGCAGGGCTGGGCGGTAGCGCTCACCGTATTGGCCGCCGAACGCCTGGACGGCGGCAACCTCGGTCTGGCGAACGCGGATCAGGCGGTGGCGCTGGCACAGCGTCTCGGGCGGAAACTTACCGAGATCGAACGCGATAAGGTCGCCGACCTGGTGATACGCAGCTATCTACAGCGAATCGGCACTATGCGGGTGGCGGGCGCCGCCGTCGCGGGCAAAAACCCGGGACCGGAGGCCTCAATCGGGAAACTGCTGGCGACCGACACGATGGCTCGCACCTCCGAGGTCGTGCGCCTGCTGCTCGGGCGAGATCTCACCGTGGACTCCGGTCGCTGGGGAACCTTCGCGTGGGCCGAGCACATTCTCGGTGCGCCCGGCTATCGGATCGCCGGAGGCACCGACGAGATTCAGCACAACATCATCGCCGAGCGAGTACTCGGACTACCGAGGGAGCTACGCCCATGATTTCAGCATCGCCCAGCGATTCCGTGGGGGGTGGCGACACCGTGGAACAGCGCGTCGGCACCCGACTACAGGCACGCCTGGACGTGTCGGTTACCGCATTCGAGCCGCTGCTCGGCGGACATTCCGGCTTGACATACCGGGTGCGAACGACCGGTGGTGACTTCGTGGTCAAGGCCGTACCCGAAGGACAGGCGGCCATCGGCCGACACGACATGCTGCGGCAAGCCCGGATCATGTCGGCATTGGCGCACACACCTGTTCCCGTACCGAGCATCGTTACGACCGACGTCGCCGAACCCGCCTGGTTCGCCATGGAATTCGTGGCCGGGGAGGCATTGGAACCGGTACTGGACGATCCGGCCGTCGAACCCGGCTTGGCCGCGGCCCGAATGCGGCGTGCCGCGCAAATTCTGCCGCGCCTGCACGCGATCGATCCGCGCACCGTGCCCGGCGTACAAGCGCCGCTCACGCCGGACGCCGAGCTGGCACGCTGGGCACGCACCCTCGGCGCCGTCCCGCCCGACCTCGTCACCGGTGGGGACCAACTGCTCGAGTTGCTCGGCCGGACCACACCCGAACCGATCACACCGACACTGGTACACGGTGATTACCGCCTCGGAAACATCATCTCCGGCGGCGTCGAGCCGGTCGCGTTGATCGATTGGGAGATCTGGAGCGCCGGCGACCCTCGGGTCGAATTGGGCTGGTTCCTCGTCTTCGCCGACGGCAGCAATTTTCCGGGCGTCGGCCGGAACGTGCCCGGACTACCTTCGGCGCAGGAGCTGGTGGACCTGTACGTCGGCGACGGGCCCGCACTCACCGATATGACTTGGTTCGACGCGCTGGGGCGACTCAAGATGGCGGCGATCATGGGCCACAACCTGCGCCGACACCGCGAAGGTCGGCACTACGACCCCGACCAGGAAAAGCTGCCCGCCACCATCAACCGCCTGATCGAGACCGGGATCGCGCTACTCGCCGGTTGATATCGACCGCACCAGTTCAGGAGCCGCACAGTGGACTTCTCCTACTCCCCCCGCACGCAGGATCTGCTCGGCAAACTCGAATCCTTCATGGACGAGTACGTCTATCCCGCGGAGCAGGTGTTCGACGCCCAGATCGCGGCGAACGCCAACCCCAACGAGCAACCGCAAATCATGCGAGATATGCAGGTCAAGGCCCGCGAATTAGGACTGTGGAATCTGTTCATGACCCACGACGGCCTCGGTGCCGGACTCACCAATCTGGAGTACGCGCCACTGGCCGAGGTCGTCGGTCGATCCGTCATCGGTAACGAAGCCATCAATTGCTCGGCTCCCGACACGGGCAATATGGAAATTCTGGCCATGTACGGGACCGAGAAACAGCAGCAGCAATGGCTGAAACCGTTGTTGGACTGCACTATTCGCTCCGCATTCGCGATGACCGAGCCCGCGGTGGCCAGCTCCGACGCCACCAACATCACCTCGACCATCGTTCGTGACGGCGACGAATACGTCCTCAACGGCCGCAAGTGGTATACCTCCGGCATTCTCGACCCCGACTGCAAGCTCATCATCTTCATGGGCAAATCGGATCCGCAGGCAGCGACATATCGCCAACAGAGCATGATTCTGGTCCCCCGTGACACCCCGGGAATCGAAGTGCTGCGCGATCTTCCGATGTTCGGCTTCCGTGACCGGCTCGGCCACGGCGAAGTCCAATTCACCGATGTCCGCGTCCCGGCCGAAAACATGCTCGGCGCCGAAGGTGACGGTTTCGCTATCGCCCAGGGCCGATTGGGACCGGGCCGCATGCATTACGCGATGCGCGCCGTCGGCATGGCCGAGCGCGCGCTCGACATGATGTGCCAACGCTCCCTGCAGCGCATCGCATTCGGCGGTCCACTGGCCGATCGGGGGGTCGTACGCGAGTGGATTGCGCGCAGCCGCATCGAGATCGACCAGATCCGCCTGCTCGTCCTGAAGTCGGCCTGGCTCATCGACAACTACGGCAACGCGGCGGCTCGATCGGAAGTCGCCGCCATCAAGGTTGCGGCGATGGAAGTAGCGCACACCGTCGTCGACCGCGCGGTGCAGACCTACGGCGCCGCCGGCGTCAGCGACGACACCGTTCTGGCCCGCCTGTACGCCATCACCCGGGCACTGCAGATCGCCGACGGCCCCAACGAAGTACACCTGCGTACCATCGCCCGCCTCGAATTGAAGAAGCACACATGAGCACAACGGAATTGACCGGCAAGGTCGCCTTGGTCACCGGCGCCAGCCGCGGCCTCGGACTCGCGATCGCGCGCGGACTGCGAGACGCGGGCTGCACGGTTATTGTGTCCAGCCGCAAACGCGACGCGTGCGAGCGGGCAGTCGCCGCACTCGGCGATGACGATGGGCCGGGCAGCGCGCACCCGTTCGAATTGCATGTCGGCAAGTGGGACTCGATCGAACCGGCCGTCGATCGGATCATCGCCGATTTCGGCAGTCTCGATATCGTCGTGAACAACGCGGGGATCGCGCCGCTGGCAGACAATCTGCTGTCGGTCTCGGAAGCGCTGTGGGACAAGACCATCGAGGTCAACCTGAAGGGACCGTTTCGCCTGATGGCGGTTGCTGGTGATCGGATGGCCGCCGCCGGTGGCGGGTCGATAATCAATATCTCGAGCATCGGGGCCATCCGCCCGAGTCCGCCCGAGGCGATGTACGCGGCGGCCAAGAACGGGCTCAACGCATTGACCATGGCCTTCGCTCAGGAGTACGCGCCCACCGTGCGCGTCAACTGTGTAATGCCGGGCGGATTCGCGACGGATATGGCGCAGAACTGGGACGAGGAGTTCGTCGGGAAGATCATCGATCGCCTACCCGCGGGTCGGCTGGGGCGGCCGGAGGAAATCGCGGGTCTGGTCACCCATCTGGCGAGCGCCGCCGCAGGGTACACCACCGGTGCGATCATCCCCGTCGACGGCGGCCGGACCGCGGTGTACTGATATGCGAAACGATATGAGTGCCATCGGATCCGACATCGGAACCACCCTGGACAACCTTTTCGGGTTGTCTGGCCGGGTCGCCATCGTCACCGGCGCGTCGTCCGGCCTCGGGATGGGCTTCGCGAACGCGCTCGCCGCGGCCGGGGCCACCGTGTACGCGGCGGCTCGCAGGCTCGACCGGCTGGCGGCGCTGGCCGCGGATAACCCAGGGATCATTCCCGTTCGTTGTGATGTGACATCCGACGAGGACCGCCGAATGTTGGTCGACAGGTGCTATCAGCAGTCCGGACGGCTCGATGTACTGGTCAACAACGCGGGCAAGCCCGGTCCCCCGCATGCCGAAGACGAAACGGTAGCCGAGTTCGCATCGATCCTCGAAGTCAACCTGGTGGCGGGATTTCACCTCGCCACCTATGCCGCGACACAACTGCCCGAGGGCGAACGCGCGTCGTATATCAATATCTCCTCGGTGATCGGTCTGGTTTCGACCGCACCGATCGGCGGCGCGAGCTACGCCGCATCCAAGGCCGGGACACTCGGACTCACCAGGGAACTCGCCGGGCAGTGGGGACGCAAAGGGATCCGGGTGAACGCCGTTGTGCCCGGCTGGTTCGACACCGAGATGACCGAAGGCCTGTTCGACAACGAGAAATCGGCGGGGTGGGTGCGCCGCAACACCATGCTCGGCCGTGGTGGCACTGCCGGTGAAATCGACGGCGCGGTCCTGTTTCTGGCCTCCGACGCGTCTTCCTATATGACCGGGCAGACGCTCATCGTCGACGGCGGCTGGACGGCTCGCTGATGCTGGCCGTCCAACTGACCGAATGGGGTAGCGAACCACAACTGCGATCGGTTGCCGTTCCGGAGCCGTGTGGTGAGGAGCTCTTGCTGCAAGTCACCGCAGCCGGGTTGTGTCGCTCCGATCTGCACGTCATGGATGCCGCCGAATCGAGTTTCGACTATCCGCTGCCGCTCACTCTCGGCCATGAAGTCGCGGGCACGGTGATCGATACTGGTCCCGGTGCGGATAAGTCCTGGCTCGGCGAACCCGTTGTGGTACACGGCATCTGGGGCTGTGGCCACTGCCGCAATTGTGTGCGTGGACGGGAGAACTACTGTCTGACGCTGCGGCCGAGGACCGACGGCAGACTCGTGGCGATCGGCAACGGTCTCGGCTACCACGGCGGTCTGGCACAGGCCATGGTTGTTCCCTCGGCCCGATTCCTTGTTCGGACCGGCGATCTGGAACCTGCCTTGGCCGCTCCCCTCGCGGACGCAGGGGCGACCGCCTACCACGCCGTGCGCCGGCACGCCGATGTCATCGACGAATCCGCGATCTGTGTCGTGATCGGCGTCGGCGGGCTCGGTCACCTGGCGATTCAGATCCTTCGTTACCTCGGTGCCGGCCGCATCCTCGCCATCGACAACCGTCCGGAAGCACTCTCCGCCGCATTGCGGCTGGGCAGCGATGCGGCGTTCGCCGATCTCGCCTCGGCGATCCCGGCACTCGACGGCGGCGCGGACCTGATCCTCGATTTCGTCGGCACGTCCGACACGATGCAGTCGGCCGCGCACGCGCTCGCACCAGGGGGCCGATTCTCGGTCGTCGGCAGTGCGGGCGGCCGCCTGGCCGTGGGCAAACGTGCCGGCCTCGCCCCCGGGTGGCAGGTGGACGCACCGTTCTGGGGTACCCGATCGGACCTCGAGGCCGTGGTCGCGTTGGCGATCAGCGGGGCACTGCGGGTCGAGGCCGAAACGCATCCCCTGAGCGACGCGGTCGAGATCTACCGACGCCTGCGCGCCGGGACCGTCACCGGGCGCGCGGTACTCGTGCCGCCGCCGCTGTCGACGAGCCGGGCCCCGAAGCACGTGGAAGCGAGTAGACAGATATCGAGCGTCGTGAAAGAAGTGGGGCGATGAAGACACTTGCGCAGGAAATGATCGAGCGGGCACAGCGCACGCCGGAGCAGATCGCGGTCGTGGACGAATTCGGTCGCCACACCCTCGAAAAGATCGTGACAGCGGCCCGAGCGCTGGCCGAGCGGATCGAGTCCATCGATCCGGCCCCGCCCACCGCCCTCATCCAGGCCGACAACACCTGGCACACCGTGGCGGCGGCCGTGGCGGTCGGTCTGCGTGGTGGTGTAGTCGCGGTATTCGGCGCGCATGCCACCGAATCCGAGTTCGCACTGGCTGTCGAGGACATCGCCCCGGATCTGGTGGTCGCGGCACCTGACTCGCTGCTGCGCTGGGGTGTGCGGGACGACCGCTTCCCGATTCGGGATACCGCCTTCGACGCGCGGGTGTTGCGCTCGCGAACGGGCCCGTTCGATTCGGTGGATCGATGGCACGCAGGCACTGCCATCGCGATGACCTCCGGCTCGACCGGGCGTCCCAAATGTGTTGTGCAGTCCGAAGAAGCCATCCGCTATGCCTGCCAGTGCACCATCGACACCGTGCGACTGGAGCCGGATGAGGCAGTGGGAGCCTTCGTGCCACTGTCTTCGGTGGCCGCCTTCTGTTTCGGCATGTACCTACCTGCCTATCTCGGCGGCACGATGGTGTCGATCGGCAAGTGGGAACCGGCCGCCGCGCTGGCGGCTATGGTGGAGCACCGCGTCGCCTGGACGATGCTGGTTCCGACCATGGCCCTGCAACTGTCGGTGGTCGACGGCTCCGAAGGCATGTTGTCCGCCCTGCGAGCGATGACCGTCGGCGGCGGTCCGATGAACGAACGTGCGCTGCGTGCGGCCGAGGAAAAGCTCGATACCACGTTCCTGCGGGTTTTCGGTATGTCCGAATGTCTCGGACATACCACGCCACAACTCGACGATCCGCCCGCCATCAGGCTCGGCCGGGACGGGCGACCGTTTCGTGGCACCGTCGTACGGGCGGTCGACACCGCTGGGAACGCCGTGGCCGCCGGTGAGATCGGCGATGCGCAGGTACAGGGCCCGTCCCTGTTCGTCGGTTACGCCCGAGGCGGCGTCGCGATTTCCCCGACGCTCACCGTCGACGGTTTCCTCCCGACCGGCGATCTGGTCGAGGTCGCAATCGATGGATCGATCCGGGTGACCGGGCGCCAGAAGCAGATCATTATCCGAGGCGGTCGCAATATCGATATCAACGAACTCGAATCCGCCATCGCGAACGTGCCGGGCGTCGTGCAGGTGTGCGTGGTCCCGGTACCCGATGCCATGCTCGGCGAACGAGCGGCAGCGCTGGTTGTCACCGACGGCGAATCGCTGACGTTGGCCAGTGTCACCGATCAACTTGCGGCGGCGGACCTTCCCAAGTCGAAGTGGCCCGAGTACCTGTTCACGGTGCAAGACCTGCCGCAGAACACCGTCGGCAAGTTGTCCCGGCCCGACGCGGTGCGGTTGGCGACTCGGCTGGCCACCGCAGTTGACCCGAGTTCACCTCAGTTCCGGTAGAGTCATGTCGAATCCACACCATCGAATGCGGGGGTATAGACGCTGATGACCGTTGACTCGGAGGTCCGCCGGGAAAGCGCGCGCTCGAAGCGAAGCGGAATCCTCACCGCCGCCATCAAGCAGTTCGGGAAAGTCGGTTACGAGCACACCAAATGGGCGTCGATCGCCGACGAGGTCGGTATCGGTCAGACCGCGCTTTACCACTATTTCGAGTCGAAGGCCCACTGCCTGCTGACAATCATGCGAATCGAACTGGCCGACTCGGCCGAAAGATTCAACGCCGCGGTCGCTGACCAGGCCGACCCGGAGCAAGCACTGCGCTCCGCCGTCGCCGCGGCCCTGACCGCCTCGCCGACCGATGCCCTACAGCGCCGCATCCTGCAGAACCATATGGATTTGCTTGCCGCCCCACGTCAGTCGGCCAAAGAAGAGGCCGAACGCCTGCGGTCTCGCGAGCTCGTGCGACAGATCGAGCAGAATTGGACCGGGCTGATCTCGGACGGAATCGAGGCCGGCGTCTTCACTCCGGGCGATCCCCGCATGCTCGGTCGAATGGTCCTCGGCCTGGTGATCAGCGTCTGGCGCTGGTACCGACCGAAGGGCAACGTCACCCTCGCGCAGATCACCGAGTCGGTCACCGAAGCAGCAGTACGGATCGTGCGTAACTGAGATCCAACTTCCCACGCAGGGGGATCTCCACGCCCGCCGAAACTGAACAGAATTCAGTTAGGAGTCGTATGTACAACCTGATCGTCCTCGCCTCGCGTCCCGGCGATTGGACCCATGAGCAGTTCATCGAATGGTGGCGGGGTGAACACGCGGAGGTGACCTACCCGCTGCCGGGCCTGCTGCGCTGGCAGCACACCGAACTTCTCGAATCCTTCGACGAGAAGTCGTCCGGCTGGGACGGTCTGTCGATTCTGAGTTTCGAATCCCGCGAGGCGCTCGACGCCGCATTGGCGAGCCCGGAATGGAAGGCCGCCGTCGAAAACGTAGGCACCATGCGGGGACGTCGCATGATCTGGTACGGCGAGGAGCAGACAATGGTGCCGCTCGCCCCGGCGGCCGAATGAGCGCCGAATGGGCCGAACCCGGGTGTTATCCGATAACCGAAGGGATCCACCGCATCCCGCTGCAGATGCCGCAGGACGGCCTGCGCGCGGTCAACGTGTACGTGCTGGAATCCGACGACGGCCTCATACTCATCGATGGCGGCTGGCACCGGCCGGGCACCTACCAGGAACTCTCCGACGCATTGGCCCGAATCGGCCGGTCGGCAGCCGATATTCACGATGTCTTCGTCACCCATATCCACCGCGACCACTACACCTTCGCCATCGAACTGCGTCGTCGGCACGGCTGTCGAGTTCATCTCGGCGCCGATGAAGCCGGCGGACTCAACGCCATCCACCAACTGAACAGCAACATCCCCGACAGTTCGCTGCGAGAACTGCGGCGGGCCGGCGCGGACGATATCGCGCGACGAGCTCATGCGGCGGGCAGCGCCGAACCGTTCGACCTTGCCGACTGGGAACAGCCCGACCACTGGCTGCGACCGGGCGCGCTGACCATCGCCGGGCTCGATCTGCATGCGGTGGCCACGCCAGGACATACCAAGGGCCACATGATCTTTCAGGATCGCGAGCGGGGCCTGGTCTTCACCGGAGACCACGTCCTGCCCGCGATCACCCCATCCATCGGATTCGAATTGGGCCCATGGGAACTACCATTGGACAACTTTCTCCGGTCATTGGCGTTGCTGCAGCACGATGACGAGCAGAAGATGTTGCCCGCGCACGGTCCCACCGGAGGCAGCGTCGGGCAACGCGCGCGCGAACTTCTCGCCCATCACGACCACCGGTTCGAGCAAATCGTCACTGTCGTCGGCGATCTGGGGCCGTGCAGCGGCGTGGCGGTGGCCCGAGCGTTGACCTGGACGCGGCGCGAGCGCGCGTTCGGCACGCTCGACGACTTCAATCAGATGGTCGCGACGTGCGAGACGATGGCGCACCTCGACGTCCTGGTCGCCCGAAATGTGTTGTCCACGAAGGATGCGGACGGCGTTATGGCCTTCCGGGTGGCCGGTCAGGCGCAGGTCCAACCACCGTCGACATAGAGTTCGGTGCCGGTGATGAAGGTCGAATCATCACCCGCCAGGAATGCGACGGCGGCGGCGACCTCTTCGGCGCGACCGAGTCTGCCCATCGGCGTGTTCGCGACCATCGCCTGGTGTCGTTCGGTGCCCTCGTATCGTTCGAGCAGCTGTGACGTTTCGATGAACCCCGGATGGATCGAGTTGACTCGCACTCCCTTTGTCGCCCAATGCAATGCGGCGTTCTTCGTCATACTGCGCACGGCACCCTTCGCCGCCGCGTAGGCCACGCTGTTGCCTAGGCCGCCGACGGTACCGAGGATCGAGCAGATATTGACGATCGATCCGCCGCCGGTCCGCTCGATCAGCGCGCCCGCATACTTCATGCCCAGCCAGGTGCCGGTCTGACTCACCTCGATCACCCGGTTGTATCGATTCAAATCCTCATCGACTACCGACGCCAGGCTGCCGATGGCACCGTTGTTGACCACGGCATCCAGACCTGAGAAGCGTTCGGAGACCGCGGACACCACCTGCTGCCACTCGGCCTCTTGCGCGATGTCCAATCCCAGAACCTGATGCCGTTCACCGTGTTCCAGACCGGCGGTCAGCTTCTCGCACGCCTCGACGTCGACGTCGGTCACCACGACCGACGCCCCCTCGTCGGCCAAGCGGCGCACGATTTCGACTCCGATTCCCCCGGTCGAACCGGTCACCAACACGACCTTGCCGTCGAGCCTCGAAACACCGAGAGTCATTGCTGTGCAGTCCTTTCGAAGTCGGAGCTGGGCTCCGACGGTCAGAGCTTGCCGAGTACGTTGCGACCGCCGACCAACATGGCGAGTGCGACGCCGATCGTGGTGACCGCTGTCATGAGCAAGGCCATCGCCGCGACCAGCGGGTAGGAACCGTTCTGCCACATATCGAACAGCAGAGTCCCCATCACCTGGGTGGTCGACGCACGCACCAATAGCGATGCCGCGAATTCGTGCGTCAGTAGAATGAACATCAACGCGACCGCACTGAGGATGGTGGGACGCATCAACGGCAGCATGATCCGCGTGTTCGTGACGAATGGTGATGCTCCGCTGGTCGCCGACGCCTCGGTATACGTGTTGCCGAGAGACAGCATCGCGGTCATCTGCATGCGCGTCGCGAACGGCAACATCAGTACGACGTAAACGAGGACGATCACTGTTCGCGTGCCGTACAGAATCAGCGGCGGCTCGGTATAGGTGAGCAAGAAACCGACGCCGAAGATCACCGCCGGGATGCCGAGCGGCAATGCCGTGACGAAATCACCGATGAGCGCCAGTATTTTGTAGCGTCGGCCGCGTACCAACAGGTTGGCCATCACGTAGCCGATGGGTACGCAGATCACCACCGCGCCGAGCGATGTCAGCACACTGGTGATGACCGATTCGACGATCGCGTCCGTAGACGCCAACTCCCGGAAATTGTCGAGCGTGAACAGGTTCCACGACAGGGATCCCGACCAGTACCGCGTCGAGGACACGATGATCAACCCGACCAAGGGGATGACGAGGGCGAACAACGCGAAGCCGGCGATCGTCACCACGGCCCAGGTAGCGCGGCCGGTGGATGGCGCGAACGCCTTACCGCCGTGCGTAACGAAGCGAGTCTGGTTGCCCAGCAAGGCCTTCTGGATCAGCACCAAGATGAGCCCGAAGATCACCAGTGGCGAACCCGCCGCAGCGGCAGCGGCGAAGTCCGACGGTGATTCGGACACTCGACGGTACATCTCGGTGGTGAGCACCTTGACGCCACTGTTCTGGCCCAGCAGCAGTGGACCGGTGAATTGGCCGAGCCCGAGCAACAATGCGATTCCGCCGCCGTAGATCAGCGATGGGCGCAGCAATGGGAGCACCACCCGGAAGAACACCCCGAGCGTGGACGACCCGCTCACCTGTGCGGCCTCGAGATGTTCCGAGCTGATGTTCTGCATGCCCGCGCTGACGAAAAGGTAGACGAATGACGTCAGCCCGAACGCGGTGAGAATGATGATCCACGGAACGGTGTAGACGTCGATCGGTCCGGTATCTGATCCGCTCCACCACGGCAACTTCCTGAGCACCAGATTCAAGTAGCCGGGCCCCGGCGACAGCAGAAAGGCCCAGCCGACGACGTTGGCGACCGCAGGCATCACGATCGGCAGGATCGGAATGATCCGCAGGAAGCCGAGTCGGTCCGGCAGCCGGCTCGCCGCGAACGCCAGCACCGTTCCGAGCACCATCGCGATCACGAGCGATCCGAGGGCCAGAGCGATGGTGGTCCCGATCGTTTCCGCGATATCGAAGCGCCCGTATTGGTTTCGATAACCCTGCGCGCCGTTTTCGAAAGCCAGCGATTGCAGCCGGATCATCGGCAATACGACCAGATAGGCGAGAACTGCGAGTAAGGCCAGGTATCCGATTCTGGCCCGCAAGTGCGCGGGTATCGCAAGGGACCGGGTGGCGGTGACCGTGGCCATCACGACTGCCCTCCCACGCTCGCCGTCGCGAGCACCGGCATATCGGCGTGGGCACCGTCCGAGTGTGCGAATACACGCAAGCTCGCCGGGGAGAAACTGACGATCATGGGATCTCCGGGACGGCTTCGCCGCAAGGTGGCGCCATGGGCGGCCGCGTCGACCCGCATCGCGAGCTGTTCGCCACCTGTGCGAACGGTCACGTCGAAGTGGCGACCGCCGTATTCATATGCCACCAACTCGGCATGCAGTGCCACATCGCCCGGCGGCACTTCGTCGATCGACGAATGCACCACGACATCGTCGGGACGTAGCCGCGCGACTGCGGACGTGCCTTCATCGGCTCGTCCGCGCACCACCGCGCGCGTCAGGTCGATATCGTCACCGGCCGAGGTGATCCAACCACCGGGACCGCGGCGAAGTTCCAGCCGGTTGGCCATACCGATGAACGCGGCAACATACTCCGACACAGGATGCTCGAAAACCTGCTCGGGCGCATCGTACTGTTCGATCTTGCCTGCCTTCATAATGGCGACGCGGTCACCGAGGGCAAATGCCTCGGCTTGGTCGTGAGTGACGAAAACCGCTGTGAATCCGAGACTTCGATGCAGCTGATGGATTTGGGTACGAACCTGATCCCGCAATCTGGCATCCAGGTTGCTCAACGGTTCATCGAAGAGCACCAGATCGGGCCGGGCCACCAGACCACGGGCAACCGCGACGCGCTGTTGCTGTCCACCACTGAGCTGCGCCGGGTACCGGTCGAGCAGCTCTGTGCAATCGACCATGGCAGCGGCACTTTCGACGGCTCCGCCGGCGATCTCCTTCCGCAATTTGCGGACCTGCAGCGGATATCGAATGTTCTTGCGCACGGTCATATGTGGCCACAGCGCGTACGACTGGAACACCATTCCGATATTCCGTTTGTGGACAGGCACATTCAGCTTCGCCTCGGCGTCGAAGACGCGCCGGTCCTTGAAAGTGATCGAACCATCCTGGGGCGTCTCCAATCCGGCGAGGCAGCGCAGGGTGGTTGTCTTGCCGCAGCCACTCGGGCCGAGTAGTACGAGGAGTTCGCCTTCCTCGATCGCGAGGTCGAGCCGGTCGACGACGACATTCGATCCATAGGTCTTGGTGAGACCGGAAACTGTGAACTGCGAGCTCATCTCATGCCTTCTAGGTCTGCTTCTTTGGGGTGCGGACTCCGGCGGCGATGCCGCCATCGACCAGCAAGTCGATCCCGGTGACATAGCTGCTGTCGTCACCGGCAAGGAACAAGATCGCCTTCGCGACCTCCATCGGGCTGCCACGTCGCTTCATGGGGATGCTCTGCACATAGGCTTCGACATCGTCTGCGGCGAAGTCGGGAACCGCGGTGATCTCGGTGTCGATGCTGCCCGGGCACACCGTGTTGACACGGACCCCACGATCGGCCAGTTCCAGTGCCGCGACCTTGCTCAGGGCGCGGACACCGAATTTCGACGCGCCGTAGGCGCCGAGTTCGGCGGTCGCGAGCACTCCCCGCAGCGACGAGATGTTGATGACCGACCCACCCGCGACCATCGCCGCGGCGGCCGCTTGCAGTCCGAGGAATGTGCCGACCAGATTGAGGTCGATCATCCTGCGGAACTGCTGCAGCGTAGTTTGCGTCAGTGGCGCTTTCATCGCTGCTCCGGCGCTGTTCACCAGCACCTGGAGGGGGTGTCCCGCGCGATCCATATCGGAAGTGACCGCCTGCCAATCGGATTCGGCAGTCACATCGAGCCGACGGTAATGCGCTGTCGGCCCCAGTTCGTGTGCGCGGCGCTCCCCCGCCGCGTCGTCGACATCGGTGAGATACACCGTCGCGCCCTTGCTCGCGAACAGTTCGGCGGTGGCGCCGCCGATTCCGCCGGACGCACCGGTGACCAATACGTTGACTCCGCGCATCAATGCAGTACTCCCGTCCACTGTCAGCTCTGGAAAAGTTGTGACCACTCTTGGGAGTACTTCTCGATCTTCTCGGGTGTCAGATCACCGGTGTCCGGTGCGGCGATGTCCTGAGCTCGAGCTACCGCGCCGGGTACATCGGCCAACGCCGCCGCGTATCCCCCGTTGAGCGCTGCCTGTCCTTCACGGGTGACCATGAAATTCGCCAGTACCTGCGCGGCATTGGGATGCGGTGCCACACTCGTCACCTGGCTGTACCAGGGGGTGCCCCACGGCGAGGCCGGCAGAGCCCAATTGACCGGCGCCCCTGCGGCCACTTCGGTCACCAAAGGCTGAACCGAAGGCGTCACAACGATTTCACCGGAGGTCAGCGCCTGGGCGACACCCAGAGCGCTCGGGTAGATCCGTGGCTTCAGGGCGGCGAGTTGCTTCCAGTAGTCCTCGCCGTAGGTACGCGCGTAGTACCGGTACAGATCGACGTAGGAGGCGATGCCGGAAGGATTGACGATTCCGATCTTGCCCCGATAGGCGGGATTCACCACGTCTTGGGGAGATTTCAGGCCGTTAGGGACCGCACCGGTATTCCAGCCCAGCGCGAAAACTGCCGCGCTCGTCAGAAAGAACCGGTTGTTGAGCACACTCTTGTCCGGCTGATACTCGGGAGCCTTCAGATCCGGCCCGACCAGGTCGGTGGAGTACACCCCCGATTTCGCGCCATTGGTAATCCACGACGCATCGGTCAGCATGTGCACATCGGCGGTGCCCTTCCCGGTCTTCTTCTCGGTCTCTACCCGCGGATTGATGTCGGCATCGGTGCCGCGCACGAAGTCCAGCTTGATCCGCGGATACTTTGCCTGGAATGCGGTTTTCAGGGCTTCGAGGTTGGCCGGCTTCTGGCTCGAGTAGAGCATCACGGCGCCCTCCCCGTTGGCCGCGGCGACCACGTCCTCCCAGCTCCCATCGACGGGCTTCGAGGCGGACGAATTCCCGCCGCAGGCTGCCAGGCCGAATGTCGAGGCGACAATCGCGAGAGCCGCGACCGCCTTGGTCAGAGATTTCATGACGGGATCTATTTCCTTACCTGATCGAGAAGAGCGGCCAGATCGTTCGGGATCGAGACCATCGGCATATGGCCCGATTCGAGAAATCGGGTGCTTCCGCCGACGAGGTCGGCGGAACGCGATTGCAGATCCGGCGAATAGCACGCATCTTTGGTGAGGCGAACATAGGTTCGCGGTAGGTCGGCTGACAGGCCCGAAAGATCTACCGCTTCCTCGAGCAATGCCGCCGAATCATCGATGACCTGATCGGCAGTCCATTCCGTCTGCTCGGGTGACATGTCATTGCACAACATGGCAATCGCAGCAGAGCGGTCCTGGTGATAAACCCCGCCGACGATCGACTGCTTCACCGCGGCCTGGACAGCCGGATCGATCTGGTCGAGCACGCGTGTCCCGTGCGGCGGCACGACGGCGGACAGAAACACGACGTGCGCTATGCGACCCGCCAGCTCCGGTAGCACCCGCGGAACCGAAACTCCGGCGAACGAATGCGCGACCATCACGATGTCGGTGAGATCGGCCGCGTCCTCGACGATCGCCGCAGCACAGTCGTCGAGGGTTACGCCGCGGATGTCGCGGTTGGACCGCTTTCCGCGGCCGGGCAGATCGACGGCGATCGTCGGCCCAGCGAGCAACGGCAGCAAGTGATCCCAGCAGGAGGCGGCCATACCCGCTCCGTGCACGAGCAAAAATGACATCGAACCTCCGAAACTGAACTGATCTCAGTTTGAGAATCTATCCGCAGGCCCTTGTGGTGTCAATCACATGGAGTCAAACTCATGAAGTGAATCCAGTTCAAGAAGATCCTGTGCCCGCTCGCCGCCACGCATCCCAGCCCCTGCGGATCGGTGCAGTACGGCTGCGGAACCGTCTGGTCGCCACCGCGCACGGATCCGGGGTGGTCGTCGGCGGCATGGCACAGCCCGGCGACGCGGAGTACTGGCGACGCTGCGCCGCAGGCGGGGCAGCGATGGTGATCGCGGGTGGCACGGTCGTGAGTCCGGAGTCGGCGAATCGAATCGGCAATATCACCGAGGCATGGCGGCCCGAGGCGATCAGCGGGCTGCGGGCGCGCGCGACCGCGATCAGTAGCGAAGGTGCCGTTCCGGTATGCCAGCTCGTGCACCTCGGACGCGAAACACTCGGTGCCGAGATCTGGGAGCATCCGATCGCGCCGTCGAGCATCAGATCGCCGCGAGAGCCGGTGCGCGCCAGGACAATGACCGACGCCGACGTCGATCGAATGATCGCGAGTTTTGTCGTCAGTTCCCGCCATGCTGTCGAAGCGGGGTTCCCCGCGATCGAACTGCATGCAGCCCATGGCTATTTGCTTGCCCAATTCCTTTCGCCCTCTTCCAACGTCCGGGCCGAGTCCGGCACCGTTGCGGGGCGGGTGCGGGTTCTGCACCGGCTGCATGCCGAGATCAAGGCGTCTTGCCCGGAAGTGGCTCTCGGGGTGCGCGTTTCGATCGATGGTGCGGAGGAGGCTGGTCTAGACCTGGACGGACTGTGCGAGCTGATGCCCTTGCTCGACATATTCGACTATGTGAATGTGACCGCAGGGGTGCGCACGACATATGTGCGCGATATGGCGACCTCCGAGCCGCCGCTGCTTACGCATGTGCGGAGGCTGCGCGCGGCATCGGCGCGGCCGTTGCTGGTGTCGCAGGCGTTTCGCTCCAGGGCGGACATCGAATCCGCGTTGGCCGCCGGAGCCGATATGATCGGGCTCGCCCGGCCGCTCATCGCCGATCCGCAATTACCGCTGAAGTTTCTGCGGGGCAATGACTCTCAGATCCGGCCATGCGTTTCCTGCAATGAGGACTGCCGCGCATTCACTCCGGTCCTGCTCTGCTCGGTGAATCCGACCCTGGCCCCGCCTGGCCACGACGCCCGCCCGGCATCGCCGGTCCAGTTCGGCAGGGCAACGGCATCGTCGCGGCGAGTCGCGGTGGTGGGCGCCGGACCGGCAGGCCTGGAGGCCACACTCCAACTCACCGCGACGCACGACGTGACACTGTTCGAGGCGCACGAGCGGATCGGTGGGCAGCTGGCCGTGGCGGCGCAGGCGCCCAACCGGGCGGGCTGGTCGAAGTTACTGCGGTTCTACACAGACAATCTCGGCAACGCCGATGTGCGACTCGGACACTGCGTAACACCCCATGAACTGGGCGATTTCGATGAGGTCATCATCGCGACCGGCGCTACTGAGCTACCAACGCCCGGTGCGCTGTCCTCGACCGGCCTCATCGCCGATCGGCATGCGATATCACCTGGAGATCGGGTGGTCATCGCCGACGACGGCTTCGGCTCATGGCTTACCGTCGGCGCGCTGGAAGCCGCGCTGGCAGCAGGCGCCGCACAGGTGACCGTGGTGGTCCCAGGACCCGCATCTGCGGCCACCATCCCACCGGAGAGCCGGGTCCAACTGATGAACCGCCTCGCCGGCAGCCCGGTGGAGTTCGTCGTCGACGCGGCCGTGACAGAGATACGAACGAGCAGCGCAGGCACCGTAGCGTACTGCCGACATCTCCTGTCGGGCAGGACATTCGAGCTTGCGTGCGAACACGCTGTTGCCGTCGGAGAAAGAATCGCCTCTGACTGGCAGGACATCGAGCAGGCCCTTCCGCGAGCACGAGTGCAGGTGATCGGGGATGCGGTCGTGCCACGCCGGGTCTCGCACGCGGTGGCGGAGGGGTACGCCGCGGCGCAGGCGATCACGGACACGACTGTCCGATCGGGTTAGCCCGTATACCTACTCACGCCCCGCTCGGCGAGGGATCCGAGCGGGGCGCGGGCTTGACCGTTGCTTACTGTCGACTCGGCGAATTACTTCGGGGCCGGCATCGGCTGGTTGATGGTGGTGAAGTACTGGATCGCCGCACCGATCGCGACCGGCGCGGTCACCAGGATCTGACCGGCCAGGGTGCCGAGCGCGCCGACGGCGACGATGCCGCCCAGGCAACCGACGGCGGCGGCCGGAATGAACGGGCCGAACAAGCCGACGATGGTGGCCGCGGCGACCGTGGCTCCGGCGATGCCGCCGAGTACGCAGCCCGCCGCACCGCCGACCAGACCGCCGACCAGTGTGCCGATCGTGGCACCCGCGCTGATGGTGCTGGTCAGGCGCGCCCAGGCGGCCTGCTCACGGTCATACTGGGTCTTCCAAGGCGCCTGATCCTCATATGGCAACGCGACCGGCTTGTAGGTCGCGTGTGCCATGTCGAATTGGGGGCTCAGGGTCGCCGTGCGGTCGTTGATCTCCGCCGCGATCGGGAACTCGAAATCATCGACACGGAACCGCAATTCGGTACCGGCCAGGGTGGCGCCATCGGCCGCCTTGATCTTGAAGACACCGTCCTCGACAACCATCGCTCCCGCGCTGGTCGTGATGATTGTGGACCGGTCGGTCGCCGACGCCGTGAAATCGACGTCACCGTGGCCGGAGGCGGGCGCGGCATGGACTGTCCCGGCGGTGATACCGAGCCCGGTGGTGGCGAGCGCAGCCGTTACCGCGAACTTCTTGAATTTCATTGTGAATCCTCATCGATTCTTCATTTGTCGAAACAATTCGGCATCCCTACTGATTCTGAAATCAGGCAGTAATACCCGGACCGTGTCCGACCGGAACGCCGGACACGACTTCTTCGATCACGCGAAGCTCCTCTCGAAGGCAAGGTTCCTATCGCCGGCGCCCTGCCGAACCAAACTGAGTTGAACTCGGTTCAGGCATCACCGTACATGCATCGTGATCTGCTTCACAAGCAAATCCATACTTGAACTGACTTCAGTTTTAGAGTTAGGGTGACCAGCACGCTGGACAGCACCGCGACGCGTGAGGAGCATCGAATGCCGGAGATCCACACGGACGTACTTGTCATCGGCGGCGGGATGGCAGGGCTCACCGCGGCAGCCAGAGCACTGCATCTGGGCAATTCGGTGATCGTCGTCGAAAAGGCAACCGCGGTAGGCGGATCGGCGCAATTCGCGGGATACGCCTGGACGGCCCCCTCCCACGCGATCATGGACGAGGTCAACCCCCGCGGCGATATCGAGCTGCGCCGCGCACTCGTCGACGGGTTCGGCCCTGGTATCGCCTGGATCCGGTCGCTCGGCGTCCAATGCGCGGATGCGGTTACCGTCCTGCGCTACGGTTCCGGCCATCAATTCGACACCAACCGGTACATCGACGAATGCCGCCGTCGGATCCGCGCCGAGGGCGAGCTGCTCACAGAGACCGACACTCGGGCCCTGCTCACCGAGGACGGTTCCGTCGTCGGCGCTCGGGTACGACTTCCGGACGGTACCGACCGCGAGATTCGCGCTGGCGCAACGATACTCGCGACCGGCGGGTTCCAGGCGAATCCGGAGCTGGTCGACGAGTACATCCATCCCGCTGCGAGCGCCATGCAGTTGCGGTCCAATCCGACCAGCGTCGGAGACGGACTTCGGCTTGCCGAAGACGCCGGTGCCGCGACAGGCAGGAAACGCTCCGGTTTCTACGGCCACCTCATTCCCACGGGGGTAGAGTTCCGCGATCCGTCCGACTTCGTCGCGCTGTCGTTGTACTACAGCGAGCACGCCTTGCTGTTCAACCTCCACAATCGCCGGTTCACCGATGAAACCGTCGGCGACCACCTGACCGCCATGGAGTTGCTGGACCAACCCGAGTCCCGAGGACTACTCGTCGCCGACGAGCGGGTCTACCGCGACTGGATCACCGGAAGTTACGTCGAAGGTGCGCAGGCGCTCGACAAATTCGATCTGGCGCAACGCCGCGGCGGACGTTGTGGCGTTGCCGAAAGCCTGGACGACCTCGCATATCTGCCCGCCGAATGGGGCTACGACGGTGTCGACGTTGCCGCACAGATCCGTGCCGTAAATGACGCGGGCGCGAGCGCGCGGCCCGCACGCACCTACGACGCGCGACCGCTCCACCACGGCCCGTACTACGTCATCGAGGTATGCCCCGCCCTGACATTTCCGTTCCACGGCATTCGCATCGACCGGCACGGCAGGGTCTTCGCCGCGTGTGGCGGAACCATCAATGGACTCTTCGCGGCGGGCGCCGATACCGGCGGCCTCTACGACCGTGCGTACACCGGCGGAATCGCCGCCGCACTCGTATTCGGACTTGCCGCGGCAGACCGAGCGGCCGCCGACTGTGCCATCGCGGCTAACTGACCGCCGTCCGCACCCACGTCCAACGCGCCATGTCGAAACCGAGCGTCCAGAACCGCGCCCAACTCGTGGTAATCGCCTTCCAGTCGGGGCTGGTACGCGTCGAACCGCCCCGGCAGGACGGCACCCGCCACCCCTGAAGGCCGTCCGGCGATGCGGCACGATCAGGAGCTGTAACAGCCACGTCCACAACCACGTTCGACACCGGACTGTTCATTCGGCGTCACGCTGACGCGACCGCCCATACGACCGATCGAACCGGTTGCCCAACACCGTGTAAGCCGCCAACCACCCACTGCTGGCCGCGATCTCACACAGCGGGCCGGTCGCGACGAACAGGCACCTCAGATCGGGCAACCGACTCGTGTCACCTCGCCGAATCCGCTCGGAATGGTCGGTGAGATCGCCCACGAGCTCCGCCGCATCCGCATACCGAGATTGCCAGCTCATATCCTGTGGGCCGGCCTGCACGATCGCCATCACCTGATCGAGGATGTCGAGTATCTCCGTCGCCGCGGACTTCACCCCGCCAGCATGGCACGCCAGAATCCTCCGGAACCGATCATGCCTTTGGTGTGCATCGGCGGCAAGCGCTCTGCACCTCGCGACCCAACCGGCCCGAACCCTTGTCCACCGACATGGCCTGCCAACAAACGTGGATCCGACAGCACTGGCGCGCACTTTCCAGACATGATGAAACACAGCCCGTCCAGTATGGTGCGGACCGCGTGATGCGATCGGGTTCATTCGACGGTCATCTCGCCCATCTCCGACCAGCCGGTGGCCTCGATGGTCTGGCTGATGATCCGTGGGGTCGACTCGAGGGCCTGCGGCAACTCGTCCATCGCGGCCTCGAAGTGGGCACTGCCGACGTGGGCGGCACCCGCGGCCTGGTCGCGGAAGGCTTCCACGAGAACGAATTCGCTGGGGTCATCAACACTGCGGGACCACTCGAACCAGAGGTTGCCCGCCTCGGCGCGGGTGGCGGCGGTGAATCGAGTGACGAGATCGAGCCAGCGGTCGGTCCACTCGGGCTTGGTTTTGAACTTCACGACGATGAAGATCATTGCGCTCTCCTCGGTGAGTCGGGCTGACACGACATCGCCAACCCTGCGCGGGTTCGGGCGGTGCGCGTCGCGAACTACCCATTGTCGGACGGCTGGTGATGTTGCACGGCCGAACCAGGCAGGTAATCGGCACCGTCGAGCACAACTGAGCTGCGCACCCCCCAACTGCCCTCGGTCACAGCGGTGCCCAGCCACCGGCAGCGGCGGAAGTCCTGGGCCGCAGTCGATCTCGCCTGCTGGCCGCGCGATAAGCGGTGCTGTGTGCACTTGCGCTGACTGCAGCCGGGCATATGAATGGTTACACGGGCCGGGCAAGAAACGGCGCCTTGATCAGCCGGGGAGGGGCCGCGTCGCAGGCCGTCGACGAACGTGACCGTCTCGTCGAGCGGCGCTCGGCCTGTACGGGCGTCACTTACGGTGACGTCCTCGAACCCGATGGACATGCCGCAGAAGACTAATTCTCTGACTACGAGATGCGCCATTCCGCCGTGTACCGAGTCGATGATCCGGTCAACACGTAGACTTCGCGCACTAGCCGAACTATCCGGCCCGGGCCACAGCGCGGCAGGCTACCGCAACACAATTGGTGCGCTTTCTTATCACAGGAGCTGGGATGGGACTGCGGATTCTTCTACTGTGCAGCACTGACAACGGGCTGTGCCGTCGCGCGCGGCTCGTCCTGCAACGCAGCGGGAACACAGTGCGCACCGCGACGGTCGCTGACAGCGACGACATCGGAGAAGTCGTCGCGAAAACCGACTTCGACCTCATCATCTGCCCGTACCTGACCGCACGCATACCCGACTGGGTAACTCGCCGCTGGTGGCCGAAAGTGGTCGTCATCCATCCGGGACCGGTCGGCGACCGAGGCCCCAGCAGCCTGGACTGGGCCATCACTGATCAGGAACCCGTGTGGGGCGTGATCGCGGTGACAGCCACCGATGTCATGGACGCTGGGCCACTCTGGGCCGCACGAACTGTCGCGCTCCCACAAGGCCAGAGAAAGTCCGACATCTATCGCTCGATCATCTCCGATGCCGCTGTTCAATGCATCGTGGAGGTCGCCGACAAAGCCGCCGACCCCACGTACCGGCCCACCGACCAAGCTGACGCGCATCGCCCGATCGCGCACGCACGAACCCGGCCGAGGATGCGTCAGTCCGACCGCGCGTTCGATTGGCGAGACGATTCCGAGCTGATTCGGCGACGCATCCTCGCCGCCGATGGATCTCCCGGAGTGCGTTCACACATCGCTGATCGCTCGGTATATCTCTACGACGCCCATCCAGGACACAGGGACGTCCTCGCATCAGCGGGAACGGTGGTCGGACGACGACATCACGCGGTGGAAATCGCATGCGGCGACGGCAAGAGTATCTGGATAGGGCACCTGCGAGTCGACCTCGGCGACCGCTGGTCGTGTAAAGCACCCGCTGTCTCGGTCCTGGACCGAGCCGGGGTCTCGGCCCGCTCACTTTCGCCCATTGCGGGACAGGCTCCGGCGTCAGCCACACCAGAAGTATTCGAAGACATCGCCTACCGATCGATCGACGAACAGGTCGGTGAGCTCACCTTCCGCACTTACAACGGCGCAATGTCCACAGATCTGTGTCGACGGCTGGCGCGTGCGATCCGCGCCGTGTCGCTGCGCGACGGTCGCGTACTGGTGGTGCGCGGTGAGACCGGGAAGACGTTCAGCAACGGACTACACCTCGGCGCCATCGAGTGCGCCGATAACCCCGCCAATGCGGCTTGGCAAAACATCGTCGCCCTCAACGAAGTGTGCAAGGAACTTCTGCTGTGCCCCAAGCTGACCCTCGTCGCCATCACCGGATCCTGCGGTGCGGGCGGTGCGGTGATGACGCAAGCCGGCGACGTCGTCGTCGCGATCGGTCGTGCCGTCCTCGACGTGCATTACGCCACGATGGGATTGCGTGGTTCCGAACTGCACTCACTCACGTTGCCACGACGTGTGGGAGCGGCCACAGCACACCGCCTGCTCACCGAATGCGAGCCCGTCGACACGACACAGGCGCTGGATATCGGTCTGGTCGACCACGTTGGCCCCGATATCGAGTTCGACCTCTGGCTCAACGAGCTAGCCCACGAATACGCGCTGCCGGAACTGTGGGAGAAGACCATCCGCCGCAAGCACGCACACCTTGCCCGCGATCTCGGACACCGACCACTGGAGGTCTACGAGTGTCGGGAACTGGCGGAGATGGCGGCAAACCTGTTCGACGACTCGCTCGGCTTCGCCGCGAAGAGGCGGGCATTCATGCAGAAAGCCTCTCCGCGACCCTCGACAGGGCAAGGCGCGCTCGGCATGAGCAAGACCTCATGAACTCCCGTCGCCATTGACCGGAATGATTCCGACGTTTGTCTCACGGATCGGTTCATTTCCTACGCCATCGTTGATCCACCGCCCGGCGGTCCAGCCATGGCGGTGGAGCGATGCTGGTGTTTTCACCGTGGTCCGCGATAGGCGGGGACGGGTGCTGACGGCGACGGTAGCGGGGTCCCCGAACCAGCATCCGGGGATTTTATAGGACTAGACTTAGAGAAAAGTTCGTTCGTTCCTGGGAGCTCGATATGGGAACACGCGGATACGTCGGCCCCATCCTGGCCGCCACCTTGATCGCCTTGGGACCGAACGCAGTTGCGCCCAGCACAGCCGCAGCCGCCGGTCCGCAACCGGAGGCGACCTTCGCCGAGATGATCGCCCGCGAAGCCTGGTTCGTGACGTCCGGGCAGGACCCCGCTCAATCGCCGCCCGGGGTGAATGTGCCATGCACACCGTCGCCGACCCATCCGCAGCCGGTGGTGCTCGTGCACGGCTTCCCCGCCAATCAGTACAACGGTTTCGCGCACATCGGGCCGAAACTGGCGAATGCCGGGTACTGCGTGTACTCCCTGAATTACGGCGGGACCAACGCCTTCGACGGCGGCATCGCCGGGGTGTCGGTGTCGGTGCCGCAGGTATCGGCCTTCATCGACAGGGTGCGTGCCGAAACCGGCGCCGCCGAGGTCGACCTCGTCGGGCATTCCGGTGGCGCGTTCGTCTCGCTCTACCTCGCCAAGACCGACCCCGCGGCGGCTGAGGAGATCGGCGCGGTCGTCGCCTTGGCACCCCCCACGAACGGAATCACCGGAGGACTGGTCGCCGACGCGACAAGGCTCGGGCTACGGGGGCTGGTCGCGGGGATATGCGGGATCTGCGAGGACGTCTCACCCGGCTCGGCCGCGATGGCCCGACTGCACGACGGCCCGATCGCCCGGACCGGCATCCGCTACACCACCATCGTGTCGGCGCACGACTCAATGGTGTCCCCGCCCTCCACCGCGGCCATAGACGAGCCCAGCGTCACCGACATCGTCGTCCAGGACCAGTGCCCGGACGACCTGGTCGGGCACAGCGGCCTAGCATACGACCCCAGCGTGGACTCGATAATCCTGAACGCGCTCGATCCGGGGCAGCCGGTGCCGGTGGAGTGTGGAAGCGGGCCGCAGTTCTGAGAGACGGATGTTCGTCATCCAGTTCGAGGGATTCGACGGCCGGTTCGAGACCCTGGTCCGGAAGCCCACGATCGCGGCCGGTGGCATTCGGCAAGGATCGAGTGCACGCGCGATGACAGATGCCTGCTGCGCTCCGACCACGCGGCGCTGACCAAAATGGCAACAGCGAGTGGATCATTCGGGTTGACAGCACTCTCGATCGGACGACCGAGCGCTCGTCTGCGGCAGAGCATGTCAGGCGACTTCGCGGCGGCTGTCCGTTCCGAGCGCTTGCTCCCGCAGCGTCTGCAGAGTCTTGGTGAGAATGCGGGAAACCTGCATCTGGGACACGCCGAGGCGCGCGGCGATCTGGCTTTGAGTCTTGGATTCGAAGAAACGCATGATCAGCACCCGACGCTGGGCGTCGGGAAGCGCAGCGATCAACGGACGCACCGACATCGCGTCTTCCAACAATCGGTAGCACGGCTCAACGGCGCCGAGAGTGTCGATGACCGAGAGGCGAGTGCCTTCGTCGTTATCGCCCACACCGATGTCGAGCGAGTTGGTCTGGTAGGCATTGGCCGCGACCAGCGCCTGAGTGACCTCCCCGAGTTCGAGATCGAGCTCAGCGGCGATCTCCCGCGCGGTCGGCATTCGGCTGAGCCGCTGCGCCAGCGTCTCCACGGTCGGCCGAATCAGCGCCTGTAGTTCTTTGGCCCGGCGCGGGACACGCAGCGCCCAGGTGTGGTCGCGGAAGTGGCGACGCACCTCGCCCATGACGGTCGGCACCGCGAACGACAGGAACGAACAGCCTCGCGTGACGTCGAAGCGATCCACCGCCTGCACCAGCCCTAGCCGAGCGATCTGCTGCAAATCGTCGAATTCCGTACCGCGGCCCGCGAACTTGCGAGCGATGTGGTCGGCCAAGGGCAGACACCGACGCACGATCTCCTCACGCACGACCTGCCGATGAGCGTCCCCAGGCTCCAACGCAGCCAGCTTCTCGAACCATGGCTCGATGTCGTCGTAGCTGTCTCCGGCACTGGCGGCCGGTCGGGCTCCTTCGCTTGGAAATGTCGTTCTACTCATCCGAGTCTCCCTCACTTCATATGAAGTTCGATGTCAGTCGGGTACCCCAGTTGTCGTAATCGAAACGTGACCAAAGGGCGCCAACCGCCGCAGCACGCGGTAGCCGAACATCACGATGAGCTGTTCGCGTCGCACCGTCCATACGAGCCGGCCCCGTGCGACCATTGCTTCGTGGTTGACGGTGGGGCACACCATGATTCCGCGTGCGACGATGACGTCGACAAGGCCGAGACCGAGGTCGTGCCAGCGATCTTGATCGACACGATCGAGAACGGTTATGCCACGGTACTGCGGTGGTCCTCGTCGAAATCCATTGCGGCGAAAGAGAGTGTGCACTCGCGCGGCGTGTAGTCGCCCATCAGCGCCTTCATCCTGAAGCGCATATTCCAGTCGGCCTCGTCGTGCGGTCCGCGCTATCGCCCGTAGGGATTGTCGAGGACGGTCGGAGTGTCGGCGACTTCTGATACGCGTCCCGGGTAATTCGGTCCGGCGGTGTAGAAGCGTGCTCGAGTGCGACCGACCGGCTCCAACACCCCGAGCGCAACGAGATCGCGCAGATCGCGTTGCGCCTGTTGCACACTCAGGCCTTCTGCTTGTTCGTAGCGGGTTCGGCGGACCCGGCCCGACATGGCGACATCATGCAATGCGCTGACAACTCTTTCGTCCAGGCGGATGCCCGCGACGTACTCCTCGAGCAGCGCCCATACCGTGCCGGACCGTACCCAGCGAGGGCGCACCGTTTGCGCCTGCTGGTGGCAGGCGGTCAGATTGAACCGAATCCATTCCGACACATCCTGATCCGGCTGATAGGTGCTACCCCGTCGGCCGAGGACCTGGTAGTACTCCCAGGTGTTACCAGGTCTGCCGAGCCGAGCCTCGATGGACGAAAACTCCGGTGCCAGAACACCTTCCCGCGCGATCATCAGTGTTGCAGCGATCGCGACATGCGTCCGTTGCCATCGGCCCACGGGTGGATGGACACGAGGTGCGGATGCGCCATCGCCGCGCGCACCAGCGGGTGTGTGCCGCTATCGGCGTTGAGCCACCTTCCGTTGCGGCGTACAGCAATTCGTCCTCGTGGAGCTCGCGGCCAGTTCGACCTGGACGGAACGCACTTCGGCTACGCCACAGCCCACGCATACGCTGACCACCACTTGAACAGTCGCGCATATGAGGACTGTTGCCATGCCGGATTGTAAATTTCGGAGGCAGGCGGTTACCTACATTGCGGGTAGCTGGTCGCCTTGTACGACTTCGATGTCGAGGTCGAGTTTGACGGTGGTGCCGACGGCGGCCACTCCCGCGCGCACGACGGCGTTGTAGTCGATCGCGAAATCATTGCGGTGCAACAGTGTTTCGGCGTGGAACGCGGCACGCACACCACCCCACGGATCCGCTCCGAACCCACCGTAGGTCACGTCGAGATCGACCGAGCGACGCTGCCCGTGCAGGGTCAGCTCGCCCGGCATCACCCAGGTGTCAGCACCGGTGCGACGCAACCCGCTGCCGGTGAAAGTGATCAGCGGATAGGTGTCGACGTCCAAGAAATCCGGGGAACGCAGGTGATCGTCACGCATCGAGATACCGGTATCGATTTCCGCCGCCTTGATCTCCGCGTGCCCGGTGGACCGCTCGAACGGCTCAGCGATATCGAGTCGCCCACTGACCTCCGCGAATCGGGCCTTGATACTCGCGATACCCAGATGACGCACGGTTGCGATCACCGTCGAATGCACCGGATCGATCGTCCACGGGCCCGGCGGCGGCGACGCCACCGCCCCCACGACCGGCACCAACACCACCTCACCGAGCACACCTGTCCCCACCGCAGAGATCTGCACGGTCCGCGCCACCGGTTCGAACCCGACAGCGGTGAGCACCGCGGTATGAACACCCGCTGGCAACAACTCGGTGCCCACCGCCCCGGTCTCGTCGACGGACGCACGGGCGATCTGGCGACCCCGCATATCCGTCACCGTCAACACCGCATCCGGTACCGGCCATCCCTGTGCAGTGCACACACGACCGGTCAACCCACTCATCAGCGATCCTCGGGCTCGTAGCCGAGCCGCACGTCGTAGGCGACCTCGCCACCGGACACAGTGACCTGCCCGGTCACCGGCGGATAGCCACGCGCAACCACGGTGTACTGCCCTTCGTGCAGATCGTTCACGACATAGCGGCCGTTCTCGTCGGTGCGTGCCGTCGCGGTCACCTCCCCCGCCGCGTCGAGCACACTGACCAGCACATCGGGCACCGCCCGGCCGCCGTCGGTCGACGCGGATCCGGCAAGTACCGCCATCGCGGCCAGCTCGATGTCATGGCGCAACACACCGCTGTCCGGCACCGTCAGTGTGGTGGCGCTGGGACGCATATGCTCGGCGACCGCGACCAAGGTATAGACACCGGACACCACGCCGTGACACACGTAGCTGCCGTCGCCGCCTGTGACAGCCGCTCCGACCACCTCACCACGCACATCGGTCAACGTGACGGTCGCACCCGACAACGGCACACCGTGGCCGGCGGAACGGACCACACCTGACAACTCACCCGAACCCACCAAGGTCACATCCAGGCGCTGGGGTCGCTGACCGACCGACACATTGACCGCGGCCGGCTGGTGTCCCATCGCCGACACGATCAACACATAGCCACCGGTCTCCGGCGCGGTGATCGCATACCCGCCATCAGCGGCAGTGCTCGCCCGCGCGACCTGACGGCCACCGTGATCGATCAACGTCAACACCGCACCCGGCACCGGATGACCGTCCTCACGATGGACACGACCGCCCAACGCCCCACCGGCCAAGTCCGACTCGGACGAGCCGCCGGTCGACAGACCGGTCTGTGACGACGCAAGGACCCGGTACACACGACCGTTCTGTTCTACCGGCGCATGCCCGGTGACCGACGCGGCCGGCACCGGTTCGGACTCGGGGAACTCCCGCTCGGCGCTTTCCCAGGGTTGGGTTTCGTCCCAGCTCGACTCCGCGAATGCCTCGAGTTCGGCATCCAGTGCCGCCATGTCGTCCGCGGTGGTTGGATCGTCTTGCGACGCAGACTTTTTCGTGGTCGGGTCGAGGGTCGGATCGATGTCGATCGTGCGGCGCAGTGGACGGTTCGGAAGCAGGATGGTGGCGATGAGGGCGACGACCGTCGCGGCGGCGGCGATGAGGAAGATCCGGCCGGTCGCGTCACCGTAGGCGGCGCGCACGATGGTGGCGATGGGGCCGGGGAGGGCATGGAGATCGAGGTTGCCGCTGCCCGATGAGGTGGTCTGTATACCGAGCTTGGCAAACCCTTGCTTGGACAGGTCGCTGACCTGGGTTGCCAGTACCGAACCCAGGACCGAGACGCCGATCGCGCCGCCGAAGGTGCGGAAGAAGGCGACGCTGCTCGATGCCGCGCCGATATTGTGCACGCTCACGGTGTTCTGCACGGCCAGCACCAGGTTCTGCATCATCATGCCGACGCCGAGCCCGACCACGGCGATGTAGATCCCGACCAGCCACAGGTTGGTCGCGTGGTCGATCGTGGACAGCAACCCGAACCCGACCACCAGCAGCGCACCGCCGCTGACGACGAAGCTCTTCCACTTGCCGAACCGGGTGATCAGCTGGCCGGAGCCGACCGACGCGGTCAGCATGCCCGCTACCAGCGGGATGGTCAGCACACCCGCGACGGTCGGGGAGTAGCCGCGCGCGGTCTGGAAGTACTGACCGAGGAAGGTGGTCGCGCCGAACATACCGACACCGACCGCGATCGAGGCGATGATCGCCAGACCCGTGGTGCGTTCGGTGACGATGGGCAACGGGATGATCGGTGACTTGGCGCGGGACTCGACCCACACGGTCGCGATCAGCAACACCACACCCGCACCGACATAGAGCGCCGACTCCGCGGAGATCCAGGCGTAGTAGTTCGCCTTCCCCGCGAAGGACACCCAGATCAGCAGCACCGAAACACCGGCGGTCAGCAGCCCCGCACCGAGCCAGTCGATCGACACCTGCGCCTTGCGCTCGGTGGGCAGCCGCAACGTCGCCTGCAACAGCACCAGCGCGATCACCGCGATGGGCACACACACGAAAAAGCACCACCGCCAGCCCAGCGGGCTGTCGACGATGACGCCACCGAGGATCGGACCACCCGACATCGACACCGCCATCACCGCACCCATATAGCCCGAGTACCGGCCGCGTTCGCGCGGCGCGACGATGGAACCGATGATCGCCACGACCAGAGCGGTCAACCCACCCATACCGACACCCTGGATGACACGCGCGGCCAACAGCACCGCCACGGTGTGGGCGAATCCGGCGAGGATCGACCCGGCGACGAAGATGACGATCGCCGATTGGACCAGCAGCTTCTTATTGAACAGATCGGCGAACTTACCCCAGATCGGGGTGGACGCGGCATTGGCCAGCAGCGCCGTGGTGATAACCCAGGCATACGCGGTCTGCGACCCCTGCAGATCACCGATGATCGTCGGCAGCGCCGTCGAGACGATCGTGGTGCTCAGCAGCGCCGTGAACAACGCGGCCAGCAACCCGGTCAGGGCTTCCAGGATTTGACGATGGGTCATCGCGTCCGGATCACGCCGCGTCTGCGCATCGACTGAATTAGACATCCACTTCCTGACTCTCCGTCGAAACCGGCTCGCGCTCGCCCATCACGGTGTGATGCGCAACCGCGGCCAGTGAATTTCTGAGCTTCTGAACAACCATGGCGGCCTGCTCGGCCTCGTCCTCGCTCCAATCGGCCAGGGCAGCCTGCAATCCCCGTGCCCGCGACACTCGGACGCGTCGCAGCAGATCGCGTCCCTGGTCGGTGATTTGGATGAGGGTGGCCCGGCCGTCGCTGGGATCGGCATGGCGGGCAATGTCGCCGGAGCTCACCAGCTCAGCGACATGCCTGCTCAGCGTCGATGGGGTGATGCACAAATCCACGGCCAGATCCACCTGCCGGCACGCCCCCTTGGCCTCGAGGGAGCCCAGCACGCCCACTCCCCCTGGCAGCAGGTGCCCTTCCTCCGGATGCGAGAGGGCAGCGCGGATCGCCCGACCCATGAAATAGAGCTCCTTTATCAGGCTCTGAGCCGTATCGGGTGACACTGCCATGCCCACTCCCAGCATGAGATTAGTTGTTTGTGCTACGCAACCATATATCGATTACTTGCGCTAAGCAACTAGCTGGGCGCGGCGAGTCGGCAGGGGCAACACGCCCGCACTGACCGCACGAAGGAAGACACCCCAACCGCTCTCTCATCCCACGAGAAGGCCCTCGCGATCATCGACTCCCATGGCGAATAGCCCTCCAGCGGCCATATGCCTTGTGGGCGAAGATATTTGACGCCTGGCGTCAGGGGATCGTGACCGTGCGCTGCACCTGGCGACGCAGTTGCCGCAGTCGACAAGGCAGCAGAAAGACCCGCTCATGGGGGCGACAGCCATGGAAACGCTGGCCTGGATTGTCGGCCCCTGCGGAACCGACCGCACGAGAGCAGGAGGTGGCCGACCATGTCGCCGACGGCCTGACACAGGTTCTAGTTTTCTGGATGGGTCTCGATATTGCACGCCACGCACCTGGGCCGGGCGATACCGCCGGAGCTGATCGCGTCGGAGGTCGACATGATCGCGGACGGCATCGCGCGGTCATGATGTGACGCTTCGGTTCACGCCGTGGGCGCGACGCCGTGCCGTTCAGAATGGCCGCGAAGCAGCTTCCTCGCGGGCAACGAGCGACAGCCGAGCACCGCAGATCTGCACCCGCAGGCCAGCGGATCGGGCGAGAACGAGACCGACCAGTGCCGCCGCCGCTGCGGAGACCGCCCCACAGGCGAAAAACCCGAACCGGGGGCCGAACCGTTCGGTGACCCAGCCCACGATCGGGCCGCCGATCGGGGTGCCTCCGGTGAACACCATCATGTACAGCGACATCACCCGGCCCCGCATGGCCGGGTCCGTCTCGAGCTGCACCATCGAGTTGCCCGAAGTGTTGAAGGTGAGGCCGAGTAGACCGACCACCGTGAGCATGGCCGTGAAAAGCCAGTAGTCCGGGGCGAAGGCGGTGACCGCCTCCAGCACTCCGAAACCGATCGCGGTGGCGACCAGCATCCGCATCCGCACCCGTCCGCGGCGGCTCGCCAGGAGCGCGCCGACGAGCGATCCCGCGGCCAGTGCGGTGTTGAGCAGGCCGTATTTTCCGGCGTCGACATCGAAGACGTGGTAGGCGTAACCCGACAGCACGGTCGGAAAGTTGTAGCCGAAGGTTCCGATGAAGCCCACCAACACGATCGGCCAGAGCAATTGCGGATGCGCACGCACGTAGCGAAGACCTTCGCGCAGCTGACCTTTCCGTCTCGGCAAGCGCGGCACCGGCGTCAACTCTGTTCGTCGCATCGCCAGTAGGCCGCCGATAACGGCCGCGAAGGAGCAGGCGTTGATCACGAAGGCCCAGCCGGATCCGACCGCGGCGATCAGGGCACCGGCGATCGCCGGCCCGACCAGCCGAGCGGCCTGGAAGTTGGCGGAATTGAGGCTGACAGCGTTGCGCAGCCGTTGGCGGCCGACGATTTCCGGGACGAACGACTGCCGCGTCGGGTTGTCGACCACGGTCACCATGCCCAGAAGCAGCGCCAGCAGGTACACGTGCCAGACCTCGACCCTGCCGGTCAGCGTCAGGACGGCGAGTATCGCGGCGAGCAGTCCCATCGTGGCTTGGGTGATGACCAGGAGGCCCCGCTTGGGGAAGCGGTCGGCGATGACGCCGCCGTAGAGACCGAACAGCAGCATCGGCAGAAACTGCATGGCAGTGGTGATTCCGACGGCGAACGAGCTGCCGGTGAGACCGAGTACCAGCCAGTCCTGGGCGATCCGCTGCATCCAGGTGCCGGTATTCGAAACCACTTGGCCGGCAAAGTAATAGCGGTAATTGGGGACGGTCAGGGAGGCGAACATTCCACCCGTGCGATGTGGCTGCTCCGATGCCGGGTCCACCAGATCGGGCCGGACTGAATCGGTGACGCCGGTGTTCTCGTAGTCGTCGGTGCGGGTCGCGGTCAAGACTGCCTTTCCTGCTGTTCAGCTCCTTGTTCGGTGGACAAGCAACATTCGGTTGCTACGGATGGGCCTGAGAAGCGGATGCGGCGCGGCGCCCGTGTGAACGATAGTGCGCGGCCAGCCCGGCGACGAACTCTGCAGTGACCACACGGGCCGACAGGGTTCCGGTCTGCCGCGCCACACTGCTTAGCCTATCTAATTAATAATAGGCGCTGAGCACCCAGCGAGCTCGGTGATCTTGCCGACTGGTTGACTAGAGATCCACCGGGCACGCCTGAAGGTCTCCGAGACAGAGCGGGTGCTACCGAGCCACAGGGTCAGCTCATGCTGGCGCCGTTGGAAGACAAAGGCGTACATGAAGTCCATCATGTTCGAACTCGACGCCAAAATCCGCCTCGAAGGTCGTTGTCACTGCCCGCGCACCCGCCGCACTCAGCGCGCAGCCCGACCATCAACCACCTCGAGGCGATGTCACCGACCGAAGCCCTCGCTCGCCCACGGGAACTCACTGTCAGCTGATCAGACCTCACAGTGCCTGCCCGCCCGACGGTGGGTGCGCGCGGTCTAGCAGGATGACTGCGAGCAAACCGAATACTGAGGAGAAACAAAAGTGGAACGCATCGGCGTGATCGGCGGCGGCACCATGGGTGCCGGTATCGCCGAGGTAGCCGCCCGCGCAGGCGGGTCGGTCCTGGTTCTCGAACGCGACACCGAGGCGGCCGACGCAGCCGTCGGGCGTATCGAGAAGTCCCTGGCCCGCGCGGTGAAATCCGGCCGCCTCGAACAAGCCGCCGCCGACGCGGCCCGCGCCCACATCACACTCACCACCTCGATCGACGATTTCGCCGACCGCGAGCTGGTCATCGAGGCCGCACCCGAGATCGAATCGCTCAAGGTCGACTTCTTCACCAAGCTCGATGCCATCGTCTCTCCCGAGACCATCCTTGCCACCAACACCTCCTCGATCCCGGTCATCCGCCTGGCCAACGCCACCGCCAACCCGGGCCGGGTGGTGGGTGTGCACTTCTTCAACCCGGTCCCCGTACTGCCGCTGGTCGAGATCGTCGTAACACTCAGAACCGAGCGCGCAATCGTCGACAAGGTGACCGCCTACGCCCGCGACGTGCTGGGCAAGCGCACCATCGAATCCAAGGACCAGGCCGGCTTCATCGTCAACGCCCTGCTGATCCCCTACCTGTGCAACGCGATCCGCATGTTCGAAACCGGTTTCGCCAGCGCCGAGGACATCGACGAAGGCATGGTCAGCGGCTGCGCCCACCCCATGGGCCCACTACGCCTGACCGACACCGTCGGCCTCGATGTCACCCTCGCCGTCGCCGAATCCCTCTACGCCGAATTCGGCGAACCCCAATACGCACCCCCAGTGCTGCTGCGCCGCATGGTCGACGCCGGATACCTGGGCCGCAAAACCGGCCGCGGCTTCTACACCTACTGATCGGTCACGGAACCGGCCGCCCGCGACGGGTACGGGCGGCCACCACCGAGACAATCTGCTGCTCGATGGCGAGAAGTCAACGGCTGTCACCGATTTCGATAGCTGCGAGATTCGGTGATCCGCCTGCGACATGATCCTCGTTCCGACGATGCTCTCCGGACAAAGCCGCGAAGCCTTCAGCCCTCCGACATCATGTTTGCCCTCAGCACCGCCGCTGGTCCGGTCAGCGCATGGCGCGGAAACCCTCCTCACGATCAACCGTGCGCCGTATTGCCGAAAAAGACTGGTAGACCGCCTCTCTCATGATCCATGCATCCTCGACATGACCTGAATATCCCGTAGATTCCGGCGATGGTCGGCGACCCGCCGACAGCTACAGTCGGCGCATTGACCTGAGGCGTCTGATCGGGGTGCCCGTCCATTTTGCGCACCGAACCCGACCGCCCGCAGCATCGAGCCAGCATTAGTAAGTGGCGAGTTGAAACCACGGCATAACCACTCATGCCCGCCGAGCTGGCCGATCTCGGGGCCGCATCCGTGACATGGCACGCCGATCACCGCGGCAGCACCGCCACGTGAACGACGCGGGTTGCTGCCTGGGCGGAACACGAGGGGTGATCGACGAGATCGACTGTGCGCGCAAGCGGTTGCCGCCAGTTCAGGCCAGGGAGAGGAAGAGCTTTTCCATCTTCTTGGTGTCGACGCCGTCGGGGCCACCGGTGGTGAGGCACTGCTGGAGTCCAGTGGCGACAAGCGCGTAGCCGCTGCGGCTGAGGGCCTTGTTGACGGCCGCGAGCTGGGTGATGACGTCCTCGCATTCCGCGCCTTCTTCCAGCATGCGAATGACGCTGGCCAGGTGTCCGTGGGCTCGCTTCATGCGGAGGGTCACCGCCTTCACGGCCTCGGGTTCCAGCTGCATCGCGGTTCTCCTTCAGTAGTGCCGATCGGCTGTGCCTGGCGTGCGCACCGATCCAACCCGCCGCGGTCGGCGGCTTTGTCACTCGCCAGTGTACATCCCCCCGGGGGGATGCTATCGTCGGTCGAAACATCCCCCCGGGGGGATATGCAGGAAGGCGGTGAGACGTGGTAGAGACGGTGCAGAAAATTCGTGGTGCAAAGCCCGTGTCAGCAGGCCGGTTCGGTCCGCTGGGACGGCTCGGAACATGGGCGATCGACCATCGGAGGCTGGTCACGGCGGCATGGGTGCTGCTGGTGATCAGCTTGGGCGCCTTCGCGCCCATGGTGGAGAAGAGCCTGTCGGGCGCAGGTTGGCAGGCCGATGGCTCGCAATCGGTCGCCGTCCGGCAGTTGGCGCAGGACTATTTCGGCGGTAACGCCAGTCACGCGATCCAGGTGGTGGTGCACAGCAGCGCCGGTCCGCTCGACAGCGGTGACGGTCCGGCGGTAATCGCCGAGGTCACGCGGGTGGTCCAAAGCGATTCGCGGATCGCGCAGGTGATTGCTCCGACGCCCGGCGCGAGCCTGTCGCCGGACCATCGCACGGCAGTGGTGCTCGCCGGCGCGGGCGCCGATACCAACGAAATGGTGCGCGCCGCAACCGATCTGAAGGGCCGGTTGCAGGCGTTGTCGACCGATACGGTGCAGGTGAATCCCACCGGATCGTCACTGTTGTGGTCGGATTTCAACGCCGCCAACCTCGACGCGATGATGAAATCCGAAATGTTCTCCTGGCCGGTCACTTTGGCGATCCTGGTGCTGGCGTTCGGGGCGCTGGTCGCCGCCGGTCTCCCCCTGCTGCTGACCCTCGCCGGGCTGATAGCCTCGGCCGGTTCACTCGTGCTGATCAACCACTTCGTGCCGGTATCCATCTGGGCGATGAACTTCGCGATGATGTTCTCACTCGCGCTCGGTATCGACTACGCACTCTTCCTCGTGGTCCGGTTCCGCGCGGCGCTGATGGGCCGGCACGAGTCGCCACGCGAAGCCGTCGCGGAAACCATGGAAACCGCCGGAAAGGCGGTACTGCTGTCCGGCGCCACCGTCCTGGTGTCGCTGTCGGCGGTCATGCTCGTGCCCTCGCCGTCGTTCCGGTCGATGGCCGGCGGCATCATGCTCTCGGTCGTCTTCGTCCTCGCCGCGACCCTGACCCTGCTGCCGGTCGTGCTGTTCAAGCTGGGAGATCGGATCAACAAGCTATCGCTGCCCTGGGTGCATACCGGTGAGCACCGGTCGCCCGCCTTCGCCCGCTGGGGCGAACGGCTGTGGCGCCGACCGCTCGTGTGGGGTCTGGGATCGTTGATCGTGCTGGTGGCGCTGGCCGCGCCGGCCGTCGGGTTGAAGACGGCGATGCCGTCGATCAAGGTGCTGCCCGAGAACGCGAGCGCCCGAGTCGGGTACTCGCTGGTACAGCAGGCCTTCGGACCCGGTGCGCCGGGCATGCTGCAAGTGGTGACCAGCTCACACGATGCCGAGGCCACGAACCGAATTCTGGCGGCCGACAAGGGTATCGGTGCCGTGATGCCGATGGTGCCCTCCGCCGACGGCAGCGACTACCGCATGATCGAGGCGGTCCCGACGGTCGACCCGTCCGACCCGACGCTCACCGCCACCGTGGCTCGCCTGCGGGCCGAGCTACCGGCATCCGCACAGGTCGGCGGGGCGGCGGTGGAGAACATCGACCTGAAGCAGCAACTGGATCGCTACACCCCGATCGTGATCGGCGTGGTGCTCGTCCTAGGCTTCGCGCTGCTGCTGTTCGCATTGCAGGCACCACTGATCTCGCTGCTCGGTACCTTGACCAGCCTGCTCTCAACTGCCGCCGCCTTCGGCGTCGCCCGGCTGGTGTTCCAGGACGGGATCGGTTCCGGCATGCTCGGCTTCGAGCACCAGGGCTTCCTGGACGCCTGGGCGCCGGTGTTCTTCTTCGCGATGATCTTCGCGATCGCCATGGACTACACCGTGTTCCTGCTCGCCTCGGCCAAAGAGCACTGGGAACGCTCAGGCGATCCCCGAGAGGCCATGGTCGGCGCTGTCGCACACTCGGGGCGGGTCATCTTCGCCGCCGGTGGCGTCATGGTCGCGGTGTTTTTCACCTTCGCACTGTCCGGCCCGCTGCCGCCCAAGGAGATGGGCGTGATCCTCGGCGTCGCTGTCCTGCTCGACGCCTTCCTGGTCCGGCTGGTCCTGCTGCCGGTGATGCTGCGGCTGGCCGGGCGCACCGCCTGGGCCACGCCGACCTGGCTGCGCCGAATCCTGCCCACCATCCACTTCTCGCACGGCTGAATTCGAAAGGAATCCGAATGACAACGACCGAACACGCCAGCAGCCACGGCAAACAGGTGCTCCGCGAACTGACTCCACTGCACCGCGACCTGCGCAAGGCCATCCCCGACGTGTACCAAGGCTTCGGCGAACTGAGCAAGGCCGCGTTCGCCCCCGGCGCGCTCGACCGCAAAACCAAGGAACTCATCGCCTTCGCGATCGGCGTCGTCGAAGGCTGCGACGGGTGCATCGCCTCGCACGGCCAAGCCGCGGCACGCGCCGGGGCGACCCGACAGGAGGCCGCCGAAGCCATCGGCGTCACCTTCCTGATGCACGGCGGACCCGCGACCATCCACGGCGCCCGCGCCTACGAGGCCTTCTCCGAATTCGCCGCGGCCGTCGACGCCGACGAGAACCCCGCCTGATTCAAGGGAAGAGGATCCATCCGTGTGCCGACCCATCCGCTGCAAAACCTGCGCCAAAACCACCTGGTCCGGCTGTGGACAACACATCGCCCAGGTCAAGGCCACAGTCCCCGCCGATCAATGGTGTCCAGGCCATCCGGATGCCGAACGAAGCAGCTGGCTGCACCGAATCCTCGGAAAGTAGGTGAACCCATGCCCCACATGAACATCGACCGCGCTGCGCTCACCCTCGCAGGCACCATCACCCTGCTCGGCTTGACACTCGCGGTGCTGATCTCGCCCTGGTTCCTCCTGCTGACCGCGTTCGCGGGAGCCAACCAACTCCAGGCGAGCGTCACCGGATTCTGCCCTGCCGCAGCACTTCTGCGTAAACTCGGGCTCCCAGCCGGCCGCGCGTTCAGCTAGCCGAGCACGCTACAGCAGAAGGGACAGCGGCGAAAACCTCCGGATGAAGGGCAGCCACCGAAAGGTACGTTTATCCGGAGTTCGTCAATGGGTAGACCGATCCGACTGATGTGATGGCAATAGTCGTACCATGAGTTTATTTGCCAGGCTTTCGGTAACGACACCGAAGCCAAAGATCCTCGGCGAGCACCAGGACCTGGTGCCCGCGACGGCTGTAGCGGGCTATGCGGGCTTCCCAGGCGGCTGCATCCAACGCCGCTGCCTCACGCAGAGTTTCGAGGAACGCCGCACCGTCGGAGCGCAGCGCCTGCGACGTATAGCTCGCCACCGCTGCGAGATATTCGGCCGCCGCCCTCCCACGCCAACCGTGTGGGACGGGGATTATGGCGGACACTCCTGGCTAATCGGTGTTGAACAGCTTCTCCACTCGCCTGGCGAACAGTACGTCACCCTTGACACGCAGCTTGCCCGAAAGCATTGATTTCGTTCCCGACGCCTGACCGGACAGCAATCGTAGGAACAGCACATCGCCCAGTGTCAACGACACTGTCGGTTTGACACCCGCCGTCGCCTTCGTCACGGTGCACGCGCCGTCGCGAATCGTTACCAACCACTCGTCGGGAGTCTGTCCTACTCGCCACAGCACGGTGGCATCGACACCGCGTGCCTCATCGACACTCAATCGGTCCGGCATGCGCGTGAAAACGGTGTCGAGCATGGTGCTTCGCAACTCCGGGTCGGCCAGCGCTGCGCGCAACTGTTCATCGGAGGTACTGGTGATGAGGTTCTTGAACTCCCCCGGCGAGACTTGCTCGGGGTCGATCTCGGTGATGTCGTCCATCGGATTCCCTCCATCGGACGCCGAATGGCTTCGGCGCGTTCGAGTCACGGTGTTCTCGGGTGTCGAGCTAGCTGCGCGGATCGGCGACATGGACGGGTCGGTTGACGTCGCTGACCGTCACATCGAGCACGGATTGCGATGCGGGGTCCCCGTGGCCGATCACCAGCCTTGTCGCGACCGGCTCGTGTCGACCCCCCACCTTGAACCACACCGTCAATGTGCCGTCCGTGGTGACGTTCGGGACCACCTGCGCGATGTCGTGGGCCGCCACGATTCCGGTGACGCGGAACGCATCGACGTTGTCGACGGTCTCCCTGGCCTCGGTCTGCACCGAAGTCATTGATGACAGTAGGTTCGCGACTCCTCGGTGCGGGTCGATCAGCGTGGTTGGCAACGGATTGGCCGACCCGTTCTGCTGTGGCGGCGCGGGCGCGAATCGTCCGGAAGCGTCGCGGGTGTAGATGGTCGAGTCGATCTCGACGAAATCGAGGCGGGTGTCACCGAACACCGACGGCACCACGAGCTGCCCTTTCGCTCGCGGGTCACCGTCACGGGCCACGTCGGCCGACATGGCCCGTACGCTCACTCCGCTCAGGGGCGCGCCGCTGAGTTGCAAGGTAACGTGCGCGCTTGTCGTCGCACGCGCCGCGGCGGCGGCGTTGCGCAGCAACTGGGCAGGTCGCGGCAGACCGCCATCCGCGGTGCAGCCGGTGCCGCCGATCAGCAACAGCAGGGCCGCCACGGCGATGCCGATACCGGCGCGTCTGCCGATCATCGGATCAGGTGGGCGGAGTTGGTTCGGCGCACCTTGCCCGACGGAGTCTTCGGTATCGACCCCGGACTGACAACGGCAACCGAGCGTGGTGTCGCCCCCACGCTGTCGCGGACGACGCGGGTCACCTCCCGTTGGATGCGTGCGACGTGCTCGTCGTCGTTCCACTCGGCGGACTCGACGGCGACCGCGAAACCCTCACGGATTTCCCCGGGTTCGAGTCGCACGGCGACTGTGTTGCCGCGTCGCACACCCGCCACCGTCGCGGCGGCGCGCTCGATATCAGTGGGGAAAATATTGCGGCCCCCGACGATGATGGTGTCCTTCTTGCGCCCACATACGACGACCTCCCCTGATTCGGTGAGGTAGCCGAGATCGCCGGTCGGTAACCACCCGTGGTCGTTTCGTGCTGAGCTGTAACCGTTTTCGGTGAAGTAACCAGCGGTGACCGCGGCACCGGCGATGAAGATCTCGCCGACCGTGCGCGGCGCGACGGATGCTCCGGTGTCGTCCAGCACTCGTGCCTCGACACCGGGCACCGGTGCCCCGAGCGTCACGAAGATCCGGGCGTCCGCATCGTCGGTCGGCTGCGCGTAACCCGCCGTCTCGATGGAGTCGGGCCGCACGGCATCGGTTCGCACACCGAGACCAACCGGACTGAACGACACCGCGAGCGTGGCCTCAGCCATGCCGTACGCGGGCACCACCGCACCGGGGGAAAGGCCGAAACGTGCTCCGGCCTCGATGAATCGCGCGACCGCGGTCGCATCGATCGGTTCGGCGCCGTTCAACGCGAACCGCATACTCGACAGGTCGAACGCCCCGTCCGGAGCCACCTCCATTCGCCGGGCCGCGATCTCGTATGCGAAGTTCGGCGCGGCGGTCATCGTGCCGCGATATCGAGTGATGAGATCCATCCATACCAGCGGTGCACGCAGGAAATGCGTCGGACTCACGCACACAACCTCGATCCCGAACTGCAACGGCGTCGCCACGAACCCGACCATGCCCATGTCATGGAACAGCGGAAGCCAGCTCACCCCGATATCTCCGGCCGGATCGATATCGGCGCTCCGCGCGATGGCGTGGCCGCTGGCGTACAGGTTGGCGTGGGTGATGGCGACGGCTTTCGGGGTGCCGGTGGACCCCGACGTCAGCTGAAGTAGCGCCAGGGTGTCATCCGGAACATCGGCGGGCTCCAACGGTGTCGACGCGCCGAGCCGCGCGATCGACACACTCGGCACATCGTGCTCGGCGAGGATGGTCGCCGCGCTGTCGAAGGGGGTTCCGATCAACACCAGTTTGGCGTCGATGACATCGAGGGATCTGAGGGTGTCACGGGCCCAGACGGTCAGATCGGTTCGGTGCGTCGGTTGATGCAGCATGGTGGCCGAGGCACCGAGCAACCAGCAGGCCAGGACCGATACCACGACGTCCTCGGGTTCACCGGCGAGGATGGCGACCCGCGAACCCATCGACGCACCATGCTCGGTCAGCGACTGCGCGGCACATCGACTGTGCCGCAACAACTCCGCCCACGTCCGACGGCGCAGTGCGTCCGGCTCGCCGTAGGAGAAGCCCCGGTCGGAGGTGCTGTTGGACAGTACGTCATCGATAAAGCGCGACATCTAAGCTCCTCGTGGTTGATCGACCGCGGGCAATAGCGTCGGTGGCGCGAGGCGCTCACGTAACCGGCGTCGCCATTGCTCATAACCGGGCTCGCCGGTACTGACCGGTTGGGTGCTCGTCTCGTCGACGACCGCGACGACCGCATCGACATCGCGACCACAGAGCACTCGTGCCGCCGACACCGAGCATTCCGGTACGTACCCGGCATGTGCTCTGGCCTTGATCGCGAACGCGGCACCCTGCGCCATGTCCGCGGCGGCGGGCCCGGCACGTCGCTGCGCCGTGCGTACCTCGGACTCCGCGACTCCGCCGAGATAGGCGATGGCGGCGCCGATACCGCTCCACAGGTCGGCTCGGCGGTGTGGATCCATGCGGTCGATCCGGTCGGCGATCGCCGCCAAGTCCGCGTCGTCGACGAAGTACAACGCTCGTCCGACGCCCTGGTCGACGGCGCGCAGGAAGTAGGAACTGTCCCCCTCCCATGAGTACGGCTTGGGCCGCCACTGCCTGTCGACCCATCGCGGTGTCCGGAAAAACGCTCCGTCGAAACCGAATCCGTCGGCCGCCAGCCAGGTCAACTGTGACAACACCGCATCGTCGCCGAGGTTCGGCGTGCACCGTCGCCACAGGAACCTCGGCAGGCGCGGCATGAGTAGCCCGTAGCCGACATAGGCCATATAGGCGTGTGGCGCAGCTGGACCCTCGACGAATTGCCGGGCCAGGTGTCGCCGCCGAAAGCCGATGAGGTCGCGGGTGACGAGCGCGGTCACCGCCCCTTCGTAGGCGAGGCTGCGATAGAACGGGTCGATATGGTCGAGAGCCGCTGCGAGGTCATCGATGTCGGCAATGTCTGCGCCCATCTCGAAGCCCCGGATCACCTGTACCCCAACCTGTTCGAGCGTGCTGGTTATCGCTGCCGAGGTCGGGAACCCACGGCGTGCGAACAGCGCGTCGGCGCGAGTGGGCACGGGCAGTATTCGGCGAAGAACGCGAAGTGCTGTCACGTGGAAGCTCCTGCTGCGATCGGGTGGTGATTACGAACTGCGTCGGCGTAGCGTTACCGCGCCGGTGAGCAAGGAGGCCGCGGCGAACCCTGTCACGACAGCCAGGTCGATCCACATCGTGGTGGTCGGGTGTGGGTATGTGCCGATTTCCGTGAGCCCCTGCGCGGCGTAGCGCAACGGCACGACGTTGCTCAACCCCTGCAAGAAACCGCTCATCTGCTCCCGTGGCCAGACCAGACCGCAGAGCAGCAGCTGCGGGATCACCAAGGCGGGCATGAACTGCATCGCCTGGAACTCCGACTGCGCGAACGCACTGGTCAGCAGGCCGGTCGATGAGCCGAGCACGGCCGTCGCGATGACGATCAGCAGCACTGCCGCGATGGACCCCTGCGATTCGAGCCCCAGGAACTGGTAGGCGACCGTGGCCGCCACCGCGGCCTGCACCACGGCGACCACCGCGAAGGCCAGTCCGTAGCCGAGTAGTAGATCCATCTTCGACAGTGGCGTGCTCATGAGTCGTTCCAACGTGCCGGTAGTGCGTTCACGCAGCATGGCGACGCTGGTGACCATGAACATCGACACGTACGGGAAGATGCCGAGCAGCATCAATCCCAATTGGTCGAAGATGTCGGGGCGACCGTTGAAGACGAAGCGCAGCAAGGTGAGCAGCACGCTCGGCACCACGAGCAGTAGACCCACTGTGCGGCGGTCGTGGCGAATCTGGGTGAGCACACGCGCGGTGGTGTGCAACAGCATGTGGGCATTCACAACGAAACCTCCGGCCGGGTCTCTTCGGAAACATGCTGAGTCGCAAGGTGACTCACGGTGGCGGCCGATCGTGCTCCGTCGCCGGACTCGATCAGCCGCAGGAAGGCGCCCTCCAACGTCTCGGCTCCGGTTCGCCGCAGCAAGCCCGCGGGGTCGGAATCGGCGAGCACACTGCCCTCCCGCATGAGCAGCAGCCGATCACAGCGTTCGGCCTCATCCATCACGTGGCTGGACACCAACAACGTCGTGCCGCCATTCGCCAGGCTGTGAAAGGAGGCCCACAGGTCACGACGCAACACCGGGTCGAGGCCGACGGTCGGCTCGTCGAGCACCAACAGCTTGGGCGCAGCGATCAGCGCGCACGCCAGCGACACCCGGGCACGCTGTCCGCCGGAAAGCTTGGCGGCGAGCGTGTCTCGGTAGGTGAGCAGCCCGACATCCTCGATGGCCCGATCCACCGACTCGGCCTTCGTCCCGTACATCACCCCGAAGTAGCGGACATTCTGCCGAACGGTCAGATCGTCGTAGATCGACGGCGACTGGGTCACGTAGCCGACGTCACGGCGCAGCCGCCGATGCCCGGCCGGCTGACCGAGCACGGTGATCGTGCCCGACGAGAACTTCTGCACGCCGACGACGGTGCGCATCAGTGTTGTCTTGCCGCAGCCGCTCGGGCCGAGCAAACCCGTCACCGAGCCTTGGCCGACGGTGAACGAGATGTTGTCGAGGATCGTTTTCCGCTTCCGGCGCACAGTCACCGACCGGACGTCGATCGCACGTGACGACGAGTTGGCATCCGATGAATTCATCGGGCCGATCACCTCACTTTCAGACAGAGGGAGGAAGGATGTGACCCTGTGCGGGGCGGTCAGTTCGGGTCAGGTGATCCGGTAGAAGCGGTATTGCAGACCGAAGCCTTCGGTGAATCGGCCTTCACCGACGAAAAGCGCCTGGTTGACCCATTCGTAGTCGGGATCACCGGTCTCCAGGCGCGGCAGCACCCGGAAGTATTGGTCCTCGAATGCGGTGGGCACCCCGTCCGCGAACGCTGTCTGCACGGCGTCGGTCATCTCGATCAGCCCATCGAACTGCGCGTAGATGATCGCACCGTCGTCGGTCTCGAATTGCACGCGCACATCGGCGCGCGCCCACTGGTCGGTGCCGATCAGCACCCAGTCACCGCCGCCGGGAAGCACCCGCCCGTTGATGCGCTCACCCTCCAGCTTTCCCTCACCGACCTCGATGAACATGCGAATGCCGTGCGGGGTATTGCCCACCATGCGAGGAGGATGCAATGACGCGGTGACTTCACCTTCGAACTTCAATTCCATGGACTACTCCTCCGTGCGGGAAGGGTCGTTACGGCGCAGGACCAATGACGAGTTGTGGCCGCCGAATGCGAAGGAATTCGTCAGCACGGCAGCGACGTCGGACTCGGTAGCTGCCGAGACGAACGACGCGCCCGTGCAGTCCTCGGCTATCCGGTCCAAATTGACCGACGGCGGGATCATCGATGTATGGACGGCCAGCGCGGCGATGGCGGCTTCCAACGCACCTCCGGCGCCGAGGAGGTGGCCGGTCATGGATTTGGTAGAACCCACAATGGTTTTCGCGAGATCGGCACCGAAAACCGTACGCAATGCGGCTATTTCCGCGCTGTCGTTGAGTACCGTGCCGGTGCCGTGTGCGTTGATGTAGTCCACATCGGTTGTCGCGATGCCCGCGTCGCGCAGCGCGATGCGAATCGCCCGGGCGGCACTGGAACCATCGGCCCTCGGTGCGGTCAGATGGTGGCTGTCGTTGGTTTGACCGTAGCCCGCGATCTCGGCGTATATGGTCGCTCCCCGCGCGAGAGCGCGATCCATGTCCTCGAGAATCAGCACCGCCGCGCCCTCGCCCAAGACGAATCCGTCACGGTCGGCGTCGAATGGGCGCGCGGCCTGCTCGGGACTGTCGTTGCGCCGCGACAACGCCCGCATGCTGGCGAAACCGGCCATGATAACGGGATTGACACAGGCTTCGGATCCGCCGACAACGCAAGCATCGGCGTATCCGTCCCTGATCATCCGCATGCCCTGGCCGACGGCGTCGGCCGAGGATGCGCACGCGCTGCTCGGCGAGTAGCTCGGCCCTCCGAAATCGTGGCGTTGGGCCACCACCGAGGCCGCGACATTGGACATCGATACGGGAATGAAGGTCGGCGGGATCCGTTCACCGTCCGGGTCGTTACCGACGGTGGCGCGAATGGTGTCGGCCCCACCGAGTGCGCTGGCGATGATGACCGCAACGTCGGACGGATCGGCACTGAGCTCACCAGCGTCTTTGAGTGCCAGATCGGAGGCTGCCATCGCGAGCTGACAGAAACGATCGAACCGGATGGCATCCCTGCGCTCCATCCAGTCCGTCGCCGCGAAATCATCGACCGCCGCGGCGATCCGAACCCGTTTGGTCGAGACGTCGAACGTGGTGATGGGCCCGACGCCCGAACGACCTTCGAGCAGGTTGTCCCACAGCACGCCGGGGTAGTTCCCCACCGGCGACACCACACCGATCCCGGTGAGGGCGACCTTGCGCCGCGCGGTCACCGCGCGCGGCAGGCTCGGCGCGCTCATGACGATGTCGCATTCGGTTCGAGATCGAACAGCCGCTCCATCTTCATCGCGAGCTGCACGTTGCCCGCCACCCGAAGGTCACCCCGCGACATCAATTCGACACCGCGCGCCGCACCGCAGGCCAGCGCGACGAACGCCGATGCGGGCGCGGTAAGCGTGGCCCCCGGTTGTGTGGAGAAGGCATCCTTTTCCCCGACCGTGCAGCTGTCGGGTGTCAACTCGACGTCGCGTTCGAGTTTGCCGTGCGAGCGCCGGGTCACAGCCCAGCGGATGACCGCGCGCTCAGGCAGACCGCCGCGATAGAACGTCGGCATCAAATCGAATGCCGCGACCAAACCCTCAGTGCCGGTATCGGTCTCGAGGTGGTCCGCGAGCCGCTGTGCGGAGATACTCTCGATCGCGCGCCTGACCCGAGCCCGGTCATTGCTGAGCAGATCCGCCGCGAGCTGCGGATCCACCCCGGAAGTGTCGTCCTGGGAAATGTCGGTCATGAGATCACCGCTTTCTCGCCGAGTATCGAGTTGAGATATCGGGCCAATTCGCCGTGCGGATCCGCACCTGGCAATATCGCGCCGATGTGACCGTCGGGACGCACGACGACCGCCGCGGCGTCGGACAAACCGAAGACCCCGATGGCGTCGTCGCGGAAATCGTGTAAGGCGTCCGGACGCGGTACCGGGGATACCGGCCATACCCGCAGCGGTATGTCGCCGAGCACCGACGCCCACGCACCGAACGAGTCCCGCCATTCGGGCGCGCCTTCGACGGAAGTCAGCAGCGCGAAGGTCCCGCTGGTCAGATCCGCGACGGCCGTGCGTCGGCCATCCTCTTCCAGCCACAGATGTGGTGCGACGGCACCGACCACCACTCCGGGGTGATACTCGACCACGTCCGCGACCACCGGGCGGTCTTCGTCGGTGGAGTAGACGAATCCCCTTGCCTGACCGTAGAAATCGAAATGCGGCCGTTGTCGTTCGATGCCGTCCGCGAGTGCGGCGGCATCGCTGATCTCGGTCCCCGGTCCGATCAGTGACCGCGCCGATGTGAAGAACTCGTCCATGGCAACGGCGTTGTGCACGCTGCGCGCGGCGTTGAAGTCCGCGACGGGGCGACGCTCGGTTTCGTAGGTGCTCAGCAGCCGCGGACTCGACCAGCCACGCAGCACACCGTGCAGCTTCCACGCGAGGTTGTGCGCGTCCTGGATGCCGGTATTCATGCCGAAGCCACCGGTCGGCGGGAAACTGTGCGCCGCGTCGCCTGCCACGAATACCCGTTGGTGGACGTCACTCCAGCGGTCGACCGCCGTCGTACCCATCGCCCACGTCCGGACCGACTCGATCGTGATGTCGATATCGGCTGCACCGATGGCCGTTCGGACCAGGCGCTCGCATTCGCTCTTGTCGGGCTTCGCGGACGAGTCGACGTCGACGCCGGTCAGCTCGAGTAGCCAGGTACCGCGCTGCGGCGAGACGGTGATGAGCACCCCCTGTAGTTCATCGTTGATGACCCAGTACAAGGCGCTCTCCTTACCGCCGACGGCCGAGCCGAGATCGGCGGTGAAATGGATATCCAACATCGTTCCGAGCGGTGCGCGGGCCTCGACCGAAATGCCGACACGCTCACGCAATCGACCGTGAATTCCCTCGGCGAGTACCACGTAGGACGCGCGTAGCGCGGAACCGTCGGCTCGCATAGCGCCCACCCCATCGGGATCGGCGAGCAGATCGGTGATCTCCACACCCGACTCGACGCTGACGGAGGGGTAGTTGGATAACTCACGCAGCAACAGCGTCTGCAACTCGTTCTGCGGACAGATCAGCGGCAGCACCGGACTCGCCGATACCGTCCGCATGAGTTTCTCGGCGTCCCCCACCATGTCGATCTCGCCGAGCTCGGCACCGACCAGGGTGGTGTGGAAACTGACCCGACCGGACGCCTCCAGGCTGGTGCCGACCCCCTGCGCCGGACCGAGCAACTCGAGCTCTCGGAGTATTTCCGCGGTACGAACATTGACCATCGTGGCCCGCGGATGTTCGGACGCACTCGATCGACTCTCCACCAGGTGGGTGCGAATCCCCTTGCGGCCCAAAAGATGTGCGGCGACCAGGCCGGTCGGCCCGCCACCGACGATCAATACCTCGCAGTTGTCGACAGTCATGGTCGCACCTCGCGACTGCGCCGGACTGACACAGCGTCGTCGGCGACCGCGTACAGCGCGCGGTCGAGATAGCTCGTCATGGCGGCATCCACGCGCCGCCGGAAGGCGATGCGCAGCACCGTGGCCACCGGCAGGCCGAGTGCGATCCCCGTACCCAGCGCACCGACGAAAACGGCCAGTGCCGTCTTCTCGCCGAGACCACCCGGCTCGGTGTACCGGCGGATCAGTCGTGACGCGAACCGAAAAGCCGTGCCCGCCAACAGATCCGGACCGATCACCGCGGCATTCTCACGAGCGGATTCGGCCTGTGCCAACACCTCGGGCAGCACCGCGGTGAGCTGCTCGCCGGTGTTCGCGCCGGCCTCGACCAATTGTCGTCCGAGGCTGCGCAACCGTCGATGCTCGGCATCGGGCACACCAGCGGCACGCAGACCCAGCGATGCCTCCCGCCGCCCCAGCAGCAGCCACCGCAGGGTGATGAACAGCGACACAAGTTGGTTGGCGGTATCGGTCACCGCGATCACGCCGACCGGGCGAGCGCCCGCGGCGGTCAGCATGCTGCGCATACTGACCGCCGCGGACACCCACATATTGCGGCAGGCGATGAACTGCACAACCGGCAGACCGCTCACCCGCTCGGGGAAGTTCCGCACCAGTGACCGCATCGGGATCGACGGGTTCAGATACCACACCTGGTGCGCGACCAGCACCAGGTCCACGTCATCGCCGACTTGCCTACCGCCGTCTCCGACGGAGATGTCCGCGGTCGACTCGGCATCGGCGGCCTGCGCGAAGACACCGAAGAAGCGACCGAGTGACCACGGAAACGGAAAGTCACCGGAGGTGGTGACTTCGATCCACCGGACCTCGCAACCCGCGGCAACGAGCGGCTCGAGAAAATGTTCGAGACACTCTCGCAGTTGCCCGGTCTGCGAGTACCAGTACACCGCGATCACCGCGGGTTCGGCGCCGACCTCCCGCACGGGTAGATCCGCTGGCACGGTACTCATGCGCTCGTGCCGCCGTCCACTGCCGTGAGGTGCATGTATGAAATCGCGAAACGGCCCGATTCCGGAACCATGCAGAGCATGGTGTCGCCCGGCGTGACGAGCTCTTCGCGCAACATCTCGTCGAGGATCACGAAAATGCTTGCGCTACCGATGTTCCCGACGCGGGTGAGGTTGCTGTACCACACCTCCGGGCCAGGCCGTGGCACGTCGCGCCGCGACAATTCGCCCAGCACCATCGACTTCATGCGCTCACTCGAATAGTGGGCCGGAAGCCACGTCAGGGTGGTCGGGTCGAATTTGCCCGCGTTCAGCAGCCGCTCGTACTCATCGATGCCGACCTTGACCAGATGCGGCAGCAGCGAAAGACGCTGCCGGGCAACCAGAGTGCCCGCTTCCGCGGCCGCTGTCGCGTCGGCGTAGTCCATCCAGGTCTTCTCGGCATCGTTGGACTCGCTGCCGAAATACATACATGCCTGCTCGGTATTGGCATACGAGGTCAGCGAAATCCAGTCGATGCGCAGGCTCACCCCGTTCGACCTCGGCTTGTCCTGGACGACCGCCGCTCCCGCGCCGTCGGAGAGCATATACCGCAGAAACGCGGTCTCCATGGGCAGCGAACCGTCCTCCGTCCGGCTCTCGAGTGCCTTGTATCGGCTGCTCTTGAAGCCACGAGAAGCGAACTCGCTGGCGACCGCGACGGCGGCCGACTTCTCGCCGATCGCGACCTGCAGATAGGCGTTCTTCAGCGCCATCATTCCCGAGCTGCAGATGCCGTGCGCGGTGACGATCTCGACGGGCGGATAGGCGAGGCGGCCGTGGACCATACTCGCGTGACCCGGTCCCATCAGGTCCGGCAATGTCGTGGCGGCGGCGAGTAACTGCAGATCCTCGGCAGCGATCTCCGATCGTTCGACGGCGTCCTCCACCGCCCGAGCGGCCAGCTCCGTATTCGAGAACACGGTTTGCTGAGCCCGATCGAGGGCGTAATAGCGTGTCTTGATACCGCTATTGGCGAGGATCGTGTCCCGAAGAGCGGAACTCGCGTTCCCCGCCTTGCCGATAAAGTCTTCGATTTCGTCGTTTGTTACCGGATCGCCTGGTAGAAATCGGCCAGTGCTGGTGATATATGCGGTCACCGGAACTCCAATGCTATTGAATGTGTCACTCGGTGCGTTATAGGGACTTCGCGCTGGATTCCTCCGAGCGTGACCGCACGGCTTCGACGAGTTCTCCGAACGTCTTGATGCTTGCGATGCGCTCGTCATTCAGCGCAATCGTGTACTTGCGTTCCAGGATCTCCGCAATGCCGAGCAGCCCAAGCGAATCCAGGCCCAATTCCTCGAATGTTGCAGAGGGGTCCACCTTGTCGACCTCGATGCTGTAGTGATTTTCCAGGTAGTCGGCGATATCGCCGTACACGTCCGTTTCGAGGCTCATCTGGATCTCCCCTTCACTGTGCAGAGCGGCCCTATCGGGCCGGTTATTTGCAATGCACGTAGCGACAGCATTGTCGAACGCGGCGACAGCAATGTCGCGCTCTAGTCGACTTTCTTCAGGCGCAGCAATTCCCGCCGCATGGTCACCGCGTGTACACCCCAAAGCGCTTCAAGATCCCCACCACCGGGTCCCGCCCGGCGTTGCGCAAGTCGACTTGCGTACGACCATAATCGGGTGCACCCGACTGCGCAACTCGAGTTTCTGTAACTACAGGCATCTTTAGTCAGACTGCACGTCGGTGCACGCTCACGGGATCGAACGCTGGTGGCAGCGAAGCGGATCCGCCGGGAGAGCGCGTGATGCCGCACATCCTCAGCCTGCCGTGCGCGCCTCAGCCTGCCGTGCGGCGCGCATACGGACGCTACGAGTGCCCTACCGAGAGCGTGCCGGTCGTCGACTGCCGAGTGCCATTCGGTGCCGAGTACCAGTCGACCGAAGGATAGGCAGAGCATCGAACGCGCCATCACAAGCTCGGCGACTACTTCCTCCAATGCGTCCGGATCGACTTGCCCCGCAGTCGAATTCGAGGCCGTGTTATTCCGAACCCGTCCGGCTCGATGTACCCGTCAGCTCCGGCCCATTGTGTGCAATCTCAATTGAATGCCAGCGACGGGAACAATGCGCTAGCGCCGTTATACTGCGAAAATGCCTGACAAGTTCAGCGTGCCCCAGGTCACCGACACACCGGACATCGTTACTTCTGTGCGCAATGCCGTGCTATCGGAAATCATGAACGGCACCCCGGTACACGCTGTGTCCGTCGCGGCCGTCGCACGGCTGGCCGGCATACACGAGACATCGGTCTACCGACGCTGGAAGACGCGCGAACGCATGATCCTCGACGCGCTGACGACGCGAAGCCAGGCGTCGCTGGTCGTACCCGACCACGGCTCGCTGCGGGAAGATCTGACCGATCTCATGAAACAGGCCTGTGATTACCTCGGCAGCCCCGTCGGGCGTTCTCTTTTGCAAATGAGTGTCGCCTCGGCGGACAACCCCGCGGCGAGCGAGGCGCGACGGCTGTATTTCGAGAGCCGGCTTCGGGCGATGGAGCCTGTCGTCGAGCGCGCGATCACCCGCGGTGAGGTGCACTCCGGAATCGCCGCCATTGATGTACTCGAGCCATTATTCGCCACCATCCAGATGCGTGTAATCCTGACGGGCAGGCCGATAACGCCGGACCTTCCCGAAAAGCTGGTCAACGTCGTGGTCGACGGAGTCCTGTCCGAAAGTTAGCCATGCCGCCGCGCCCGCGAGCGCCGCTGCTGTTTCGCCGCGAAACAGCACTTCCTTCCTGACGAATCCGCTCTCGACAATCAGCTGCAGCCGACCGGCTCTGTGGCAGGTGGTCTCCATAAGCAGCCGCATGATGAGGGCGTCCAACGGCCGGTCGTCGGCCCTCGCATTGCGCTAGGTGCGCTTCGACGTGGTCGTAAGGACTGGTGCGTTCGAGCTTGCCTTGCAGTGTCCAGGCGGGGTCGAACCCTAGGGCCGACAAAGCCAGAACACGGCAGAGCATCGCCAGCTGCGCCGCCACCCACCACGCCGGTTCAGATCCAGCACAGTGCGATCAGCGCGGTATGGGATTCGATTCTGATCGAGAATAGTTCCGGGTTGTCTTCGAGCCAGCGGAGCCGACCATGAGCGGCTGATGCCGACGAGGTGTCGGGACGCGAATGCGAGCTGCCGACCGATCAGCTCATGGCGGTAGCGGTATGCGTCACCAGACATATCCCAAAGATCAGGAGTCGGGTGTGCTGTAACGCCACAGAATCTTCGCCTCGAGTCGCGCCGGTCACTCACCCCTGTAAAGAATTCTGGTGAGTACGAAAGTGATTGTCCGCCTGGGGATAACGACCCATATGAAGCGAACGGGCGGGGATGACCGGAGAGAAGGCGCGGTGGTACTGCTGTGGGTGGTGATCGTGGCTATCGTCCTGGTTCTGCTCGGCGGTGCGGCCGCAGCCATGGCGTGGGATCCGAACTCCCGCCGTGAAGCCCGGGCAGCCGACGACGGTGCCGCGATGCCATTGTCGAGTGTCCGATCCCCCGACGACAATTGGCCCCGCCGATCTCGAGGCGTCGCCCGCCAGATGCCGACGTACTGCAGGCTCAGGTGAAGACGGATAAGGCCAGAGTCATTGCGAGGCCGACGACGCTGACCAGGGTCTGCACTACGGTGTGGGTTTTGGTGGCGTCGTTCAGCGACATTCCGAACGACTCTTTGACCAGCCAGAATCCGGCGTGGTTCACCCAGTTCAAGCCGATGGAGCCAGCGCCGATGGCGACCACCAGCAGCGAGGCCTGCAGGCCGCCGTGGGTTCCCACGAGGGGGGCGACAATGCCGGTGGCGGAGACAATTCCGACGGTGGCAGACCCCGTAGCCAGCGACAGCAGCAGCGCGAGCAGCCAGCCGAGCAGGATCGGGCTCAATGACATGCCCCCGGCGGCGGTCACGATGGCCTTGCCGATGCCGGAGTCCTTGAGCACCTGCGCGAACGCGCCACCGCCGCCAATGATCAGCAGGATCCCGGCGATCGACTTCAGGCTGTCGGTCAGGGTTTCGCGGATGTCCTCGGCGGTGCCAGAAGTTCGGGGGATGGTGACGGCGAGTGCGACGACGAATCCGGCGAGCATGGCCATGACGGGTTCACCGAGGAACGTCAGGAAGGTTCGAACGGAATTGCCCTCGGAGAGGGCGATTTCGGCGAGCGCGCGCAGCAGCATGAGCGCGACCGGTACCAGCGCCGGGACGACGGCGAACCGGGTCGACATCCGCGGGCCAGCCAGCGTGCCCGGACCGTCACCGTGGGCCGAGCCGGTGAACTGTGCGAGCACGGCGGGATCCGGGTGGACACCGGGCAGCCGCGGGGCGATCCAGCGAGCGTAGACAGGACCGGCGATGACGATTGCCGGTATGGCACAGACGAATCCGACGACGATGGTGAGGCCGAGGTTCGCGTGCAGACCCGCCATCGAAGTCAGCGGCCCCGGATGCGGCGGCACCATGCCGTGCAGGGTGGCGAGCGCCGCGATGGCGGGCAGTCCGACGAGCAGGTAGGGCGAGCCCTGGCCGTCGTTTTCGTCCCCGAGCCTGCGAGCCACGCTGAAGATCAACGGCAGCAGCACGATGAGGCCGACCTCGAAGAACATCGGGATGCCGATCACGAAGGCGGCGGCGGTGACCGCCCACGGCAGCATCCTGCGGCCGGCCCGGTCGATAATCGACTGGGCGATGGCGTCGGTCGCGCCGGATGCGCTGAGTAGCCGCCCGAGCATGGCCCCGAACGCCAGCGTCACGCCGACGTCACCGAGCTGGCCCCCGGCGCCATGCTCGATCGAATCGGCGATCTTGCCCAGCGGTTCCCCGGCGACCAGCGCCGCCAGCACCGAGACGATGACGAGCGCGACGAACGGATGCAGCCGCAGCCGGGAGTTGATGAGGAAAATCAGCAGTCCGATCGCTGCGGCGAGGTCGAACAGCAGGATCCAGGTGTGACCAGTCACGACAGTCTTTCCTTGGGGGAGACCGGTTTCGCGGTCTCGTCGGGGACATCGGGCAGCCCGCGTTCACGGGTTTCGGGTAGGCAGTAGGCGGCGGCAGCGGCCAGGGTGTAGGCCAGCCCCGCGAAGACGGCGATGCTGAGCGCCAGGCCCAGCCGGTCGGAGAGGTAGCCGACCAGTGCGGGGAATGCGGCGCTGACGAGGCGACCGGCGTTGTAGCAGAAGCCTTCTCCGGTGCCGCGGACCTCGGTGGGGTACAGCTCGGCGAACAGAGCCCCGAGCCCGCCGGGAATGCCCGCGGTGAAGAAACCGAGCGGCGCACCGGCGATGAGGGTGGCGGCGGAACCGAGGTCGATGAGCAGATAGGGCGGCAAGGTCAGCAGACAGCAGAGCGCGAAGAACACGATGTTGCGGCGTCGGCCGATTCGGTCCGACAACCAGCCGGAGGTGAGATATCCGAAGAACGACGCGGTGATCAGCACGGCCAGATACCCGTTGCTGGCCAGCACCGTCAGCCCGCGGCTGCTGCGCAGAAAAGTCGGGAGAAATGTGGTCAGCGCGTAGTATCCGCCGTGACTGCCGAGCCCGAGCACCGCTCCGAAGACGGTGGCGCGCAACAGGTTCGGGCGGAACAACGCCAACGGGGAACCGCTGCCTCGATGTCCGGCGCGAACGGGCGCGTCGGTGACACCGCGCCGGATCGCCACCACCAGTAGCGCGGGCAGCACACCCAGCCAGAACTGCACCCGCCATACCCATGGTGACGGCAGCGCCACGACCAGCAGCGAGTACACGATCAGCGAGATACCCCAGCCGACAGCCCAGCCGCTCTGCACCGTACCGAGGACCCGACCCCGGTACCGGGTGCGGACGAATTCGCTGACCAGGACCGCGCCCGCGGCCCATTCCCCGCCGAAGCCGATGCCCTGCAGGCTGCGGAAGATCAGCAGTGAGGTGAATCCGTTCGCGAAACCGACTGCCGCGGTGGCGATCGCGTACCACATGATGGTGATCCGTAGGACGCGGGCGCGTCCCCAGCGGTCGGAGGCGGCCCCGGCCAGCCAGCCGCCGAACGCGGTGCTGATCAGGGTGACCGAGGAGATGAGCCCAGCGTCCCCTTTCGATAGTCCCCACAGGCTGATCAGGGTCGGCAGGACCAGGCCGTAGATCTGGGCGTCCGCCGCCTCCAGCGCCCAGCCGCCGAACGCCGCCCAGAACGCGCGCCGACCGGCCGGTGGGGTGTCGCTATACCACTTCATGACGCGCGCCCTATTTGATTTCGATGCGGTACCGGAAGTCGCCGGCCCGGCCGCGGGAACGCCGCCATTCGACGGAGGTGCCGTCATGGGTGCGAGCGGTTCGCTCGATCACCACCAGCGGCTCGTCGCGGCGGCATCGCAGCAGCAGCGCGTCGCCCGCGCTCGCGGTGTCGACGGTGAGGATCTCCTCCGCCGCGGCGATGACGACGTCGCAATGTCGTTCGTAGGCCGGGTAGAGCAGATCACCGAGGTTGTCCGCGCCGACGTCGACGAGTGCGGCGAAGCGGGGCAGCGGCAGCCAGATCTCCTCGATCAGGAACGGAACCTCGTCCCGCAAGCGCAGGCGGTGCAGCCACAGCGCCGCGGCTCCGGTGGCGAGGCCGAGCGCGGCGGCAGGTCCCGGGGGTACGACACTTTCCCGGAAGTTCAGGATCCGGCTGGATGGAATGCCTTCCTGCGGTTGCCCGTAGCGGAAGAACCGGAATAGGGAGGAGTCCAGGCTGGCGCGGCGCACGAACGTTCCCGCGCCTTGCTGCCGCTCGAGCAATCCTTCATCGACAAGTTCCCCGAGGACTCTGCGCATGGTGCCCAGCGCGACCCCGTAATGAGCAGCGAGGGCGCTCTCGGCGGGCAACGCGGTGCTGGGATTCCATTCGCCGGCTTGGATGCGGGTGGTCAGCACATCGCGCAGCCGGGCGTGCAGCGGTAGCCGCGAATCGCCACTGTCCAACTCGGCACGGCCCGGTGTGACGCGCGTCTCTCGGTGAGGCATGGCGGAAACTATGTCACATAATCCTCTATAGGTCTATAGCTCTAAAGGAATCGCGTCGAAAGGGGCGTCCGTGCACGCAAAGGGATGGATCGACACCCACGCCCATGTCTTCCTCTGCTCTCTGCCCGCCGTCCGGCACCCGCGATATTTCCCGGACTATGACGCAACGCCAGACCGCTACCTGGCGCTGCTCGACGAGCACGGAATCGCCACGGCCTTCCTGATCCAGCCGAGTTTTCTCGGCTCGCGCAACGAATTCCTGCTCGACTGTCTCACCAGCCGGACGGACCGGTTCCGCGGTGTGGTCGTGCTCGACCACCCTGGGGATATCGGGTCACTTGACCGTGTGGGCGTGATCGGTGCCCGGATCAATGCGATCGGTGGCGAGGTCCCTGACCTGACCGGCCGCGCATGGCGGCAGCTGGGGCGCGAACTCGCCCGACGCGGCCAGCATCTCGAGGTGCAGGCATCCACTATCCAATGGCTGGAACTCGTACCGGCACTTGCCGATTGGCCCTCTGCCGTGGTTATCGACCATCTAGGGCTGCCGGGGACACCGGCCGATGAGCTGATACTGCAACTGAGCCGTCGCCAGCATGTCTGGGTCAAGGTCTCGGCACCATACCGCTCCCTCACCGGAGCCGCCGAGGCGATGCTGAAACGACTGCTCGACGAGTGCGGACCACAGCGGTTACTGTGGGGCAGCGACTGGCCGTGGACCCAGCACGAGCGCGGCCGCACCTACGCCGACTGCGTGCAGTGGTTGTCCAGGCTCGTCGAATCCCCCGTACTGCACGACATCATGGCCACGAATCCCGCACGGCTGATCGGAGATCGGACCGATGGCCGACTGTGAACCGCATCTATCGGAGCCGGCGATAAGCACCGGCTACCAGGGACGTACCGGAACCGCTGGTCGAACCCGAAACTCGGACCGCAGCAGGTGAGCCTCGCTGGTCGCCCGCTGCATCCTGATCGGTTGCCTACTCGTCTCGAGGATCTTCTGCAACCGGCGTCCCTCCTCCGGGGACAGTGCCGGGCGAACACTTCCGGGTTACGAGCCACCATCAGCACCCAGCAGCATCAACTGCCCCGACCGCACGAGCAAGCCAACACCCGGCTACCGCACCGACCTACCTGGACGAGGCACTAAATGTGCACTGAGAGTGTGGATACGCGCCGTCCATCTCGCCGTTCGCGCTCGTTTCGGCGGCCGTCTCCTGGTCGTGCTCGACTCGCTGCTCGCCGACGTCTCGGCACGCTAGTCGCAGCTCTAGCCGACCGCAATTGTGAACTATCACTATCGCTTGTCGACCGCCCCTCCCGAAGTATCACATTACTCGGAGTAAACCGACATTTACGAATCATGTTCTGGTTACGCTGGTGCAATAGTGCAGCTAACAGAGATTGAAGGAAGTTCGACTATGTCTGTCACCGCTCCACACCGCCAAGGACTCACTGTATCCGGTCGTCCCATATCGTCGCCGTTGAAAGACGTACGGGCCTTGTCGCGGCAGATGGTCGGACATTTCGTCGAAACCGTCGCTCCCTGCGGCACCTTGCCCGGTGACGCGATCCACGGCGACATCACCATCATCACACGCGTGTGCTTGGAACTGGCCGTCAGCATGCTGGACGGCAGCAACATTCCGGAGAAGACCGAGCGGCTCGAGAACGCCGCGGCCCAATGGGCTCGCGAGGGCGTGCCCATCGATACTATTCACCACGCCATCCACGAGGGCTTCAAGATCGGCTTCGACCTGGTGGTGTCCACCGCCTTGGCTCAGCAGTGTGCCTCCGGCTCGGCCGACACCGACCCGATGCTCCTCAGCATGGCCGACTACCAAAGTATCCTTGACAGCGCGAAACTCGTCGTCGAAATGCTCGACACCATGACCACGGCGGTCTCGGTGGCCTATGTGCGCGAACTGCGCGCGGTCGTGTCGGAGCACCACACCGCGGTGCACACGCTCACCTCAGCGCTGCTCGGGGGACACCCCACCTCCACGATGGCCCGAGAGTGTGGCATCGACATCTCCGACCGTTATCGCGTAATAGCCCTCGCCATTCCTTCCCACCCGGACGAGTCCAACCCGATGCTGGACGCGAAAGTCGTTGCCCGCCGCAAACTCCGGCGCGTGCAGGCGGAACTGGCCACGCGCTGCGACGACACCGTATTGTCGCTGCTGTCGATCGATGGCGGCACCCTGCTCATCCCCGCCGATCACATCACCGAGGGCACACTGAAGGAACTGATCGGGCAGCTGTCGCGGGCGGCGCGCGTGCCCATCACCGCCACGGCGGTCACCGCCCCCACCGACACCGTGCCCACCGCTGCCGATCAAGCCCACGAACTACTCGACATGGTTACCCGGTTGCGGTCGGTGCCGGGCCTGTATCACTTCGACGATCTGGCCCTGGAATACCAGCTCACCCGTCCCGGCCCCGCCCGCGAGCATCTCGGGTCGCTGCTCGATCCGCTGGACGAGCATCCGGAACTGCTGGAGACCCTGCAGGTCCATATCGCGCACAACCTGAACCGCCAGCGCACTGCGCGGCTGCTGCACGTACACACCAATACCGTGGACTACCGGCTCAAGCGGATCGGTCAGCTCACCGGGTTCGATCCCACCCAGGCGAGCGGGCTGTGGCACCTGCGTTCGGCATTGGTTGCCCACACTTACCGCAGGTGAGCCAGGCGTGGTCGAGCGGAGGCGGAATTACTGAATTACTCCAGTCGATCAGCGTCCGCCGTTCCAGCCGTTGCGGCACGGCTGCACCCCCACTGGCGAGCGCCACCAGGTGCTTCCAATCGCAGATTTCATACGGAGCCGTACGCCTATAAGTCGCGAATATAGGGGCATTTTCGCGTTTTCTCGCCCATGCCCGACCCACCGATAGTACTTGTGCAATCAGAATCAGCAGAAGGTCGACATTGACAACGGTTGAAAACGCCCTGGAACAAAATCGACGAGTTGGAAACAAAACATGCACGATACGCGACGAACCGAAGCCGATGGATTGTGCGCGACATGGCGCCTGTTTCAGGACCACCTGATCTCCATTGTCGCCGTCCACGACGAATCCGGCGTCACGCCGATTATATCTTTCGGCCCAGAGGACTTTCCGGATCTCGCACAAGCACGAGAACTCCTTCCGAAAATGAACAAGTTGTGGGACGCGGTACGCCACGACTTCTGGTCCAAACTCATTCCGCCGCAACCACGGTGTCGACAATGGCGATGGACGTGATCTTGAAACCCCGCTCCCACTGCTGGGTACACATCCGAGTTGTCAACCAACAACCACCACCATGTGGTTCGAAGAGACGCAGCCGCAAAGGGCTGGAGCTCTCAGCAACCCGACGCTGAAGAACTGGTCAGCAAGTCCGCCAGTTCCGCCAGTGCAGATACCGGAGCATGTTTCAGCGCTGCGCATTCCGGGATTCGTTCGGCTGGCACGACGAACTAGCACTGGCAGCTATGCCGCTGCATTCGGCCTCGGCGCACCGCGCCGCCAAGCGGCCGAATGGTCGCGCGATACGGCACCGCTCGCCGGCCACGCCGCTGATCCGCGGATCCCGGGCGCGACCTCGTCGAGGTCGGTCCGCATCCGGTACCGGTCGTACAGGCCCCCTTTGGGGACCGCGATGGGTGGGTCGCCGAGGGTGACCTCGACGGTGTCCTGGTGCGCGGATGGCATCGGTGCACCTTCGCGCTCGAATGGATGCGGGTGTAAACATCAGGCCAGCCACCAATGTAAGCAGTGTCAACACTGGGTGTGTTCGACCTTCGGTCGCCACCTCTCACCGTGGTCGCGGCCACGGTCGATGTCATATGCGCTCGGCCTGCCGCTAGCGGTTTCCCCAATGTTACGAATGGGCGCTGCGCGCGGGTTCCTATTGTTAATTGACATCGAAAAGTCCAGGACAACGATTACACCGCGCGACCTTCACGGCAGCCCGAAACGCGACCCTATCCGAATTTCGGACTGAAATCCATTGCTGCACAAGTAGTTACGTGAAACATCCCGACCTCTCGGATGGTGAACAGTCGGCAACTTCGTCTTCTTCCGGACGTGACCAACCCGAAATACCCCGGGCGTCAACTTGATTCATCGGTGAGCCGCTCCCCCACCCGGCAGGTCCGTTATCGCCGATTCTCGTCACACGTACCCAGGAGATGAATCATGTCCGCACCCACCAAGTCGACTGCCGACATCGACAAGGCGATCGAGGAGAACATCGCCAAATCGTTGGCCGAGATCCCGCATCCGGCGCTGCCCAAAGGCACCAACATCTACGGGGCGACCAAGATATTCCCCGACTACCAGGCCGAGGCCGGGGAAACCTACTTCACCCTTGTCCACGGCATAGCCCACGAGTCGTCGGTGAGTTTCGTGGCGGTACTGCAGGCGACCCGCGCGCTGCGCAAGGGTTTCGAGTCGGCCATCTACTTCTACGGGCCAGGCGCCATCAATGCGGTTGCCACCCGAGGCTTCCCAACCACCGGCGACAGTGGTTTTCCGGGTGAGCAGAACATCAACGACGCCTTGGCGACCTTCATCAAGGAGGGCGGCAAGGTATTCGCCTGCCGGTTCGGGCTGGCGTTGCACGGCGCGCGCGAGGAGGACCTCATCGAGGGTGTGATTCCGGCGCATCCGCTCGATGTGCAGGACGCGCTGATCCACTATGCACGCAAGGGCGCGATCATCAACTCCACCTACCAGGTGTAGGCCGCCGCCATGACCGAGGTATCCACACGAGTAGACCTCGCGCTACTCGGCATTCGCGTCGATGTGCCGGTGCAGCGCCGTTCCGGAGCCGGTCCCAGCGACGACGGTCATGTGCTGTTCGGGGGTGCCGGCGCTGCCATCCCCATCCGATCCGACAGCCCCTACACCCTCCACGGTGACCGGCTGCTGCTCGACGGTGCGGACCTGGGCGTATCGGTCGAGCCGGTGCGGCGGCCCCGGTTCTACGATCTGCGCACCGCCGACGGCATCGCCTACGAGCAGATCGCCAAGCTGCACGGCGCGGACGTGCTCGCCACGACCGTGGTACAGACGTGTATCCGGTACGCCGAGGACCAACGCTGCCGCTTCTGCGCGATCGAGGCATCCCTGGATGCGGGCCAGACGATCGCGGTCAAACGACCCGACCAACTCGCCGAGGTCGCGGCGGCCTCCGTCCGGCTCGACGGGGTGCGGCAGATGGTGATGACCACCGGAACCTCTGCCGGAAAGGACCGTGGCGCAAGGCATCTGGCGCGCTGCGTGCGGGCGGTTAAGCAGGCCGTGCCGGATCTGCCGATCCAGGTGCAGTGTGAGCCCCCCGCTGAGCTGTCGGTCCTCACCGACCTGCACGACGCTGGGGCGGATTCCATCGGGATCCACGTCGAATCCCTCGACGATCGAGTACGGGCACGCTGGATGCCGGGTAAATCGACGGTACCGCTGGCGGATTACCAGGCGGCATGGGCCGAGGCGGTGCGCGTGTTCGGCCGCAATCAGGTCTCGACCTATCTACTGGTCGGCCTCGGCGAGAACCCGGACGAATTAGTCTCCGGCGCAAGGGAATTGATTGCGTTGGGGGTGTATCCGTTCATCGTGCCGTTCCGGCCGCTAGCGGGCACCCTCGCCGTCGACGTCGACGGCGCGATGGCACCGACTCCTGAGCAACTCGAGGACGTAACCCGCAGGGTTGCAATGGAATTGCGCAACGCTGGCATGTTCGGAGCAGGTCAGAAAGCCGGTTGCGCGGCGTGCGGGGCGTGCAGTGTGCTCCAGATCGCGGGAGCATGACATGACCACCACCGAAACCCCTGTCACCAAACCCCCTCGTGTGCAACGATCGTGGCTCGATGAATCGGCCCAGGCCGGCACACTGTCGCTGGATTACTGTGTGCTGTCCGGTCATCGGTATCCGGCCGAGCCGGAGGACGCGTTTCTGATCCGCACGGCCGATGGCACCCAGTTGGCTGCCTATCGGGCGCTGCGTCGCGAGAACTTCGTGGTCGAACAGGGGCTGTTCGACGGCAGTGACGCCGATGGCCTCGACGACGATCCACGCACCGTTATCCTGGTTGCGGTGGCCACCGACGGCGCAGTCCTCGGTGGCGTGCGTCTGGCACCGGTCACTGCCGAGGACATCGGCTGGTGGACCGGCAGCCGGTTGGTCGTGAACTGTGGCCGCCGCACCCGCGGTGTGGGCAACGCTCTGGTCCGCGCGGCCTGCGCCTACGCCGAGAGCAACAACGTGCTGCGCTTCGAGGCGACGGTCCAGGCGCGCTATGCCGCGATGTTCACTCACCTGGGCTGGAATCGACTGAGTGAGGCCGAGATCCACGGCGTGCCTCATGTACTCATGCGCTGGCCGATCGACCGTATCGAACGACTCGCTCGGACCACCAAGTCGATGCTCGGCACGCTGCTGACTGGACTCGGTTCGCAGCCGATGACGCTGGGCGGCACCGGATTCCGCGGTGACGACGGCGCACCTGTGCCGGGCAGCGACCTCATCGCCGCCTGTGATGCGATTGTTCCGTCGATGGTCGAACGCGATCCGGAATGGGCCGGGTGGTGTTCGGTGCTGGTGAACCTCAACGATCTGGCGGCCATGGGCGCAGAACCCGTCGGATTACTCGACGCGGTCGCGGCGCCCACCCGGTCGTTGCTCACTCGAGTTCTGCGCGGGTTGGCCCGAGCCAGCCGAACCTGGAATGTTCCCGTGTTGGGCGGGCACACCCAGGACGGTCCGGCCGCGCTGTCGGTGACCGCGCTGGGCCGCACGACGCGGCCCATACCGGGCGGTGGCGGACGAGTCGGTGACGAGCTGCGCCTGACGGCAGATCTCGGCGGCGGTTGGCGTCCCGGATACCAAGGCGGCCAATGGGATTCATCCTCGCACCGCAACGGCGCGCAGCTACGGGCGCTGGGCCGGTTCGTCGCCGATACCGCCCCGGCTGCGGCGAAGGACGTGAGCATGGCTGGTATCGCCGGTACTGCGGGCATGCTCGCCGAGGCGTCCGGAGTCGGCGTCGAGTTGGACCTGACACGCATCCCGCGCCCGGCGAATGCCGATCTCGCGGACTGGATCACCTGTTTTCCCGGGTTCGCCATGCTGACCGCCGACCGGGCCGGTGCGGCCATCGCCGACCCCGGACCCGCCACCTCCGCGGTGTGCGGAGTGCTCACCTCCACGCCCGGCGTGCGCCTGCGCTGGCCGGACGGAACAACCACCACAGCGGTGCCCGGCACCGTCACCGGATTGGGACACTCATGACCGAACTATCGATCTCCGTGGCCGCCGCCGAATTCGGCCGCGACATGGACACCTGCTACAGCACCATCGCCGGACTGATCGAGCAGGCGCGTACCCGCGGCAGCCGGCTGCTGGTCCTGCCCGAAGCCTGCCTGGGCGGGTATCTGCCCAGCCTGGGCGGAGGCGACGAAAGCGAGGAGGCCAGACAGCAACGTCTGCGCAGCCTGCCGCCCGCGCTCACCCTCGACGGGCCCGAATTGCGCCGGATCGCGGCCATGGCCGGGGATCTGGTCCTGACCCTCGGTTTCTGCGAAGCCGACGGCGAGGTGCGCTACAACGCCGCGGTCACCCTCACCGGCGACGGCATCCTCGGCTCTTACCGCAAGGTTCATCAACCGCTCGGTGAAAACCTCTGCTACGCAGCCGGATCGGAGTATTGCGCGTTCGATACCCCGATCGGACGGATGGGTATGCAGATCTGCTACGACAAGGCCTTCCCCGAAGCCGCGCGCGCTTTGGCGTTGGACGGCGCGCAGATCATCACATCGCTGTCGGCATGGCCGACCTCGCGCACCGCAACCGCCGAACGGCTCGAGGACGACCGCTGGACCCAGCGTTTCGATATCTTCGACCGCGCCCGCGCCGTGGAAAACCAGGTCGTCTGGATCGCCTCCAACCAGGCCGGCACCTTCGGCTCGCTGCGATTCGTGTGCAGCGCCAAGATCGTCGGGCCCGGCGGGGACGTCCTGGCCACTACCGGCACCCGACCTGGACTGGCCACGGCCACCGTCGATGTCGAGCACGCGCTCGGACAGGCGCGCGGCGGGGGCATGTACAACCTGGGCGACCGGCGACCAGAGGTCTACCACAGCGTGGTCGCCCGCCACGGCGTCGTCGGCCAACCCGAACAACTGGCGGCGGCTCATGCCTGAGATGACCTTCGACATCCGCTGGCCCGACGGCAGCGTCCAGACCTGCTACTCACCGTCGCTGGTGATCCACGACCATCTCGCCACCGGTGTCGACTATCCGGTCGAGGAGTTCGTGCACCGGGCCTCGACCGCCCTGACCATCGCCGCCGAACGCGTGAAGGAGAAGTTCGGCTTCTACTGCACCTCGGCCATGCAGAGCCTGGACGCCATCGAATCGGCTGCCGCACAGGCGCGCACCACACCCGGAGTCGTCCGCGTGCTGTCGATGACCCCGCCGTCCGTGCAAGCCGTTACTTCCGGAGGAAAATCGTGACCCCGCTTCTGGATTCGACTCCTGTCGAGCACCGCGATGTCGTCGTGATCGGTGGCGGGCAGGCCGGACTGTCGATGTCCTGGCATCTGACCGACCGCGGTATCGACCACGTAGTGCTCGAACGCGACACCATCGCCCACGAATGGCGCGACACCCGCTGGGACAACTTCACTCTCGTCACCCCGAACTGGCAGTGCGTCCTGCCCGGCTACCGCTACGACGGACCCGACCCGCACGGGTTCATGAAACGCGAGGAGGTCTACGCCTGGGTCCGCGGCTACGCCGATACCTTCGACCCGCCGGTGCGCGAGCATGTCACCGTCGCCGGGGTCACCTTGGCCGCGGATGGCGGCTTCGATATCGAAACCACCTCCGGCCTATTGCATTCCGATCAGGTGGTGGTCGCCGTTGGCGGTTATCACACACCGACCCTGCCGCGCTTCGCCGCGCGGTTGCCGAACTCGATCCTGCAATTGCACTCGGCCGAATACCGCAGCGCCGCAGAGTTGCCCGAGGGGGCGGTCCTCGTCGTCGGCACGGGCCAATCGGGCGCGCAGATCGCCGAGGATCTACATTTGGCGGGCCGCCAGGTACATCTCGCGGTGGGGAGCGCACCGCGCGTGGCCCGCTTCTATCGGGGACGCGACTGCGTGGCGTGGCTACAGGACATGGGCCACTACGATATCCCCATCGACGACCAGCCCGGCGGGCTCGGCAAACGCGAGAACACCAACCACTACGTCACCGGCCGCGACGGCGGCCGCGACATCGACCTGCGTCAATTCGCTGTCGAAGGCATGAGTCTCTACGGCCGAATGGTCGATGTTGTCGGCGGCACAGCGTATTTCGAACCGGCCTTGGAGCAGGCTCTCGACGCCGCCGATGCCGTGGCCGAGAGCATCAAGGACTCCATCGACGCCTACATCGCCCGCGAGAACATCGACGCCCCCACCGAACCGCGCTATCGACCGGTATGGCGACCTGAGCATGAGGTCACCGAAATCGACTTGGCCACAAGTGATATCAGCTCGGTGGTGTGGTCGGTCGGCTTCCGCACCGACTACCGCTGGCTGAAGGTCGGGGTCTTCGACGGAGAAGGACACCCCTGCCACAACCGCGGCGTCACCACCACCTCCGGCCTGTACTTCCTCGGCCTTCCGTGGCTACACACCTGGGGTTCCGGTCGCTTCGCGGCCATCGCCCGCGACGCCGAACACCTCGCCGACCGGATCACCGTCACCGCCCGCACTACCGCCGCTGCCTGAGACCGAACCATGGCAGTCACCCGAATCGCAGCCGTCGCAGCACATTTCGGCGCAGACATCGCCCGCGCCCTCGACAAGATCACCGGAATCGTCGACCGGCTGGGGCGCGACGGCGTAAATCTGCTGGTACTGCCCGACGCCACCCTCGGCGGCTATATCGGCGACCTTCGCAACCCGGACCCGTCCACCGGGCCGGAGGCCATCGACCCCGACGGGCCGGAAATCCGGCTGCTGTGCCGCATAGCAGGAGCCATGACCATCTGCGTCGGCTACGCCGAGCACGCCGACGGTGCGCGCTACAACTCCGCGGTATGCCTCACCGGCGACGGCGTCCTCGGCCGCCACCGCAAAGTGCACCAACCCGCCGGGGAGCACCTCGCCTACGCCGCCGGAGACCGCTTCGCCGCCTTCGATACCCCGGTCGGGCGGATCGGCATGCTCATCGACTACGACAAGACCTTCCCCGAATCCGCACGCACCCTCGCCCTCGACGGCGCCCGCACCATCGCCGCGCTCTCGGCATGGCCGGCCAGCGTCACCGACCGCGCCTCCCGCATGCCCAACGACCGCCAATCCCGCCTGTTCGACCTCTACGACCAAGCCCGCGCCGCCGAAAACCAGATCGTGCTCGCCTCCGCCAACCAAACCGGCATTACCGGCAACCTACGGTTCCTCGGCCAAGCCAAGATCGTCGGTCCCGGCGGGGACATACTCGCCAAAACCTGGTCCAAAGGCGGACTCGCCGTCGCCGACATCGACATCGACATCGAGGTCGAACGCGCGCGACGTGTGCTGCGGCACCTCGAGGAACGCCGCGTCGACACCTACCACAACCTGCTGACCGATAAAGGCGGCCGCCGATGAAAGACGAGCACTGATGCGGATCGCGCTGCTCACCTACTCCACCAAACCCCGCGGCGGAGTCGTGCACACCCTCAACCTCGCCGAAGCCCTCACCCGCCTCGGGGCCGAGGTCACCATATGGACACTCGGCCGCGGCGGCGACGCAGGGTTCTTCCGCCCGATCGACCCCTCCGTGAGCCTGCGCGTCATCCCCTTCGACGGCATCGACGGTGAATCCGTGGGCACGCGAATCATACGTTCTATCAACGTTTTACGCGCCGCATTCACCTCGCACGACTACGACATCGTGCACGCCCAGGACTGCATCAGCGCCAACGCCGTCGGCCACTGCATCCGCACCATCCACCACCTCGACACCTTCACCACCCCCGAACTCGCCCGCTGCCATGAACGCGCCATCGTCGAACCCTACGCACACATCTGCGTATCCGCCGCCGTCGCGGACGAGGTCCACACCGGCTGGGGCCTGCGACCGACCGTGATCCCCAATGGCGTCGAATACGACCGCTTCGCCACTGCGGCGACCGACTCCCCCGCCGCCACCACCGCACGCACCGCATGGCAACAACGCCTCGGCCGATACATCCTCGCCATCGGCGGCATCGAACCCCGCAAAGGCAGCGTCGACCTCCTCGAAGCCTTCGCCCTCCTGAAACACGACCAACCCCAACTGAACCTCGTATTCGCAGGCGGCGAAACACTTTTCGACTACCGCGACTACCGCACCCACTTCGACGCCCGCGCCACCGAACTCGGCATACACCCGACCGTCCTGGGCACCGTCCCACATACCCGCCTACCCGCCTTGATGGCCGGAGCCGCACTGGTTCCATTCTTCTCCACCAAGGAAGGCTTCGGACTGGCCGCCATGGAAGCCCTCGCCGCCGGCATCCCCATCGTGGCACGCGATCTCCCCGTCCTGCGCGAGGTATTCGGCGACACTGTCCACTACGCCGTGACCACCACCGACATGGCCAACGGCATGGCCCACGCACTGCGGCCCGACCCACGCCGGGCCGCGCACGGCAAGGCTCTGGCCGCCCGATTCAGCTGGGAACGAGCCGCACAAGCCCATCTGGCGTTCTACCAAGCCCACTCCGCCGCCATCCCAACCGCCCGCTGACCACCCCCCGTCTGAACGGAAACGAGGCCAAGTGTCGGGACTTCAACGAGTTAACTGCCATGAACCAGGCAAAGCCTGCGCAGTCCTCTCACTGTCGAAGCTCGTCCAGCGATACCGGACGTGGGCGAATTCCGAGTAGTCCAAGGGCGAAGTCTGCGTATTCGATGGCGATTTGTTCAGGTGTGGCGGGCCCGTCGAGCCGGAACCATTGCGGCAGTGAGGTACACATGGTCGCGATGGCCCGGCCGGCGACCCGGGCGTGGCCGGTGGCCAGGTTTTCCTCGGATATCGCCGTGTCGATGTCCGCATCGAGAATATATTGGATCTCATTGCGGGACTGGATGATTCGGCGTCGGTTCGCCGAGGTCAAGCTCCGCATCTCGCTTGCTCCGATGAAGGCGAGTTTGCGGCGGTGGGTGTGGAACAGCGCTAGCGCTTCGACGACGCGACTCACGCGGCCACGCCCGGTAACCGCCTCACGTCGCGCCGCGCGTACCCGCCAGTGCAAATCGTCCATAGTCAGGTCGAGCGCTCGCACGAGTAGGTCCTGCTTATCGTGGTAATGGTGATACACACCAGGCACGCTCATACCGGCACGATGGGCAATCGATCGCATTGTGGCGCCGTGGTATCCGGTCTCGACGAACGAGTCGATGGCAGCGGCCAGGACAGGATCAATATCCAGCGGCGGGAATTCACGCCAGGCGCGCACCGAATCGTCGTCAGCGTTGAGTACGGCACCGAGCCGCGGTCGCGAATTATCGGTGGCAAATGAAAGCTGCTCGCCGATCAGCCGGAACACCGTGGTGTCGAGTGCGGTAGCCAGCGCACGTAGCCGCGGGATCGATACTCCGGTCTTGCCGTTCTCCAGGGCGCTGAGGGTGGCCGGGCTGACCTCGATTCGCCGCGCGGCCGCACGCAGCGAAAGACCTGCCGCGAGCCTGGCCTGCCGCACCCGCGCTGCCACAGCTTGCCGATCGCGGTCCTCATAATCCATGGTGTTCAGGATAGCTGAACACACCCGAAATCGAATAAGCACTGAATTGACAGTGCTTATTACCGCATGCCAGGCTGCTTGGCAGTTGATTGCCGAGCGGTCGTTCGGCAAATGAGATCGAGGAGTGGATCCGTGTCGATCGATCTGTCACTTCCGCCCGAGGTGCAAGCTCTCGCGGAGCGCACCCGTGGCTTCATCCGCGAACGTGTAGTGCCACTCGAGGATGCGCACGATGGCGACATCACGGCAGCGGAGGGCGACAAGTTCCGCGTGGAGCTACAGCAGGCCGCCCGCGACGCCGGGGTGTTCGCACCCCACGCACCAATCGAATACGGCGGGCACGGCCTGGGCATGTCGGACCGGGCTCCCGTCTTCGAGGAGGCGGGCTACTCGCTGTTCGGTCCGACAGCTCTCAATATCGCTGCACCCGACGAGGGCAATGTGCACATGCTCGCCCACATCGCTGACCCGGAGCAGAAGCAGCAATATCTCGCTCCGCTCGCGCTCGGCGATGTGCGCTCGGCATTCGCGATGACCGAGCCAGCGCCCGGCGCGGGTTCGGACCCCTCGGCATTGGCGACCCGCGCAGTACGAGCCAAGGGCGGATGGCGGATCAACGGCCGGAAATGGTTCATCACCGGCGCCGACGGCGCAGGCTTTTTCATCATCATGGCGCGCACCTCCGGCGAGCCCGGCCAGCGTGGTGGCGCGACGATGTTTCTCGCACCAGCCGACACCCCGGGAATTCGGGTGGGACGACACCTCGACACCCTGGATCGTTCGATGGTCGGCGGCCACTGTGAGGTGTTCTTCGAAGACGTGCTGGTTCCGGATGCGGGTGTGCTGGGCGAGGTCGACCGCGGCTTCGAATATGCGCAGGTACGCCTCGGCCCCGCACGCATGACGCATGTGATGCGGTGGCTCGGCGCCGCCCGCCGCGGACACGACGTGGCGGTCACCCACGTGACCGAACGACAGGGTTTCGGGTCGCGATTAGGTGAGCTCGGGATGGTTCAGAAGATGATCGCCGACAACGAGATCGACATCGCTGCCACCCGCGCCCTGCTGACCCGCGCCTGCTGGGAGCTCGATCGCGCAGAACCGGCCGCGAATGCCACCTCGATCGCGAAAACATTTGCCGCCGAAGCGATCTTCCGGATCATCGACCGCAGTATGCAGATGTGCGGAGGCCTCGGCGTCTCCAGCGACCTCCCGTTGGCGCGGCTATCACGCGAGGTACGTCCGTTCCGCATCTACGACGGGCCTTCGGAGGTGCATCGGTGGGCGATCGCCAAACGAGCGGTCGGCGCCACCAAACGCGCCCTGCGAGACAGCGAATGAACCTGCCGGGCATGAATATCGCCGCACTGGAGCGGTTCCTGCGGGAGCAGGGCCTCGACGTGCGCGGCGAGCTGCGGGTGGAACTGATCAGCGGTGGCCGATCCAACCTGACCTTCACCGCATACGACGACGTTTCGAAGTGGGTTGTACGACGCCCACCCGTCGCGGGACTCACCCCTTCCGCACACGACATGGCGCGCGAATTCACCGTCACGCATGCGCTCCGGGAATCCGCTGTGCCCGTCGCGAAGACGGTCGCATTCGATGCTGAAGGCTCCACGCTCGGCGCCCCGATGACCGTCGTCGAGTTCGTCGACGGAACCGTGATTCGCGATCAGGACGACCTCGCCGCGCTCGGTGACGACCAAGTGACTTCCAGTGCCGGCGAGTTGGTGCGGGTACTAGCTCAATTACACGCGGTGGACCCCCGAGAGGTCGGCCTGGAAAAGTTCGGACGGCCAGAGGGATTCGTGTCGCGCCAGGTGAATCTCTGGGCGTCCCAATGGGAGCGGGTCAAAACTCGCGACCTCCCCGACGTCGCGGCCCTGCACGCCGCGCTCTCCGACGCCGTGCCACAGCACTCGGCTGCCTCGATCGTGCACGGCGACCTCCGAATCGATAACGCCATCCTCGACTCAGCCGACCCAACCCGGGTTCGGGCCGTGGTCGACTGGGAGCTATCCACCCTCGGTGAGCCGCTCACCGATGTCGCGCTGATGTGCGTGTACCGGGCACCGATGTTCGATCAGGTGCTCGGCGCGCAAGCCGCATGGACAAGCGACCGCATGCCCACCCCCGACGCGCTCGCACAGACATACGCCACCGCATCCGGTCGCGACCTCAGAAACTGGGGTTTCTACCTCGCATTGGCCAATTTCAAGCTCGGCGTAATCGGCGAAGGCATCGCACACCGAGCGCGGAAGGGCTCCGACGCCGGATCGGCCGCCGAGCGCGCGGCCGAGGCGACTCCGGAATTCATGGCCGCTGGATTACGCGCATTGAAAGGACGCCAACGATGACCGGCAACACCAAGACCGCCCTGATCAGCGGCGCAACCCGTGGTATCGGCCTCGGGATCGCGAATAGACTCGCCCAGCAAGGATATTCACTCACCATCACCGCCCGCGATGCCGCCCGCCTCGAAGAGGTCGCCACCGGCCTGCGCACGGCCGGCGCCACCGACATCGTCACCGTCGCCGCAGATATGTCCGATTCCGACAGCGTCGAACAAACGCTCACCCAGCACCAGGACCGATTCGGCACGCTGTCCGCACTGATCCTCAACGCCGGAGTCGGCACTTCGGGTGCCCTCGCCGACGCCGCCATGCGCCGCTTCGACAAGACCCTCGCAGTGAACTTGCGCGCCCCGGTGCAACTCATCCAGGGCGCCCTGCCGATGCTGCGCGCCGGTGCGGCTGCCGAACCCGACTGTGGCGCGAAGGTGATCGGGCTGGCCTCGATCACCGGCGTATACGCCGAAGCCGGACTGTCGGTATACGGCGCGACCAAAGCAGCACTCATCTCACTTATCGCCACCCTGAACGCCGAGGAATCGGGCAACGGCGTCACGGGCACCACCATCGCACCCGGCTACGTCGACACCGAAATGACCGCATGGATCCACGACCGCATCCCCCCGGACCGGATGCTCGCGGTCAGCGACGTCGTCGAGGTGGTCCACTCGATACTGCGGCTGTCATCACGTGCCGTGATCCCGAACATCGTCATGTCCCGCGCCGGAACCGCTGGCTACCACGCATAGTTCCGACCGTGAACCATGCGCAACCGCCTCCGATCGCGGTACCGGATAATCTCCCCAAACGCACCCTGCGCCTGGTTCGGCGACAGCAGACACGTAAGCGCGCGCTCGCCGCGGCAACAGAAGTGTTCGTCGCGCGCGGCTACCACGCAGCCACCATGGATGACGTCGCACACTGTGCCGGATACAGCAAACCTGTTCTGTACGAACAATTTTCGGGCAAACTTGAGCTATACCTCACGGTACTGCAGGACCACGCCGATACTCTGACGCGCAGTGTGCAGCAGGCGCTGCACTCCACCAGCGCCAACCAGCATCGACTGCGCGCAGCAGTGCAGGCATGCTTCGACTTCGTCGATCATGAGACACAGGGTTTCCGGCTGGTCTTCGATTCCGACCTGGTCAGCGAGCCGTCGGTGCGGTGGCGCGTGGACCGAGCGACAGATGCCTGCGTGGACGCGATTTCCGAGATCGTCTCGCACGACTCAGAACTGAACGCCTACCAAGCTCGGCTATTTGCAGCGGGCCTGGTGGGCGCCAGCCAGTTCACGGCACGGTACTGGCTCGCTACTGGCAGGGCAGTCCCGAAGGCGGACGCGATCACGACTGTCATCGACCTGTGCTGGGGCGGGCTTTCCCAGGTTCCCCCAGCCGCATAGCGAATAGGGTATTCCGCAAGTCGATCACCATCGTCGGGATAGGCGAAGGGCAGCGTCTGACGGCAAGTTCGCTCGATCATTGACGCGAAGAAAATCGAGGCCGCTTTCAGAATCTCGTTGGCCTCCTTCAGATCTCGCACTTCTCGTTCGAGTTCCTTGATCCGCGCCTGCTCCGCGCTCGTCACTCCGGGAGCCTTCCCAATGTCGATCTGGGCCTGCTTCACCCAGACACGCAGCGTTTCGGCGTGGATGCCGAGCTTCGGAGCAAGCGCGTGGCAGGCGGCATACGCCGACGGATACCCGTCGAGTCGGTCCAGCACCATCAGTTCATGATCTCGCCTGTCGAGGGCAGCACCGATGCCGTTCACCACGCCGGTTATGCGGACTCGTTAACCCGGTGGCCCAATGGGTGACCCGAACTCCTCGTGCGGTTGATCGGTGCCACACATCTATCAGGTCCAGAACCGCACGGATGCCTCGGCCACGTACCGGTGGCCGGATCACAAGCACGTGCCCAGCGCGGCGCGCGGCCTGGTGCTATTCGATGAAGCGTCCCGCCGGATCTCCGTCACTGCCCGCGAAGCATTCCTCGGATTCACCGAGCTATGGGATGCGATACGGCACGAACGACTTTCGTTGGCACTCAGTCTGGCCGCTACGGGCCGATACGGCTCCAGGACGAGAAAGGTTGATCTTCCGAGCGAACAGATCGAGCACCCGCACCCACCAACTACGGCCGTACGCCCAGGACGATGAGCGAGTGTTGTCGACCAACGGGGTGGAAAAGCTACGCAGACCTCGAGGGGAATCGAGCAGGTTTTGGAGCACTCCAGCCTGCGGATGCAGTACGTGGCTGGCGCGCGTACTGCATCGGCAGTACGCGCAACGGCCTTCACACGCACGATGCCGACTACAGACCCATCGAACAACCATGGCGACATGGCGAAATTCCTGTACCGACTCGGTCGGTTCGCGTTCGAGAAGCGGCGGCTGGTTGTCCTGCTCTGGCTGGGGGTTATGGCCGCGCTGGTGGCCGGGGCGGCCAATGCGCCGACGGCCCCGCCGGATACTTTCTCGATCCCGGGCACGGAATCCCAGCAGGCGTTCGATCTGCTCGGCGAACGTTTTCCCGGCACCAAATCCGATGGCGCACAAGCACGAATCGTGTTCGTAGCACCCGAGGGCCAGCAGATCAGTTCCGAACCGAACAAGGCGGCGGTCGAGAGGATCGTCTCGGGCGTGGCGGGCGGTGCGCAAGTGACCGGCGTACTCGACCCGTTCCAGACCGATGCGGTCAGTAAGAACGGCACGACCGCCTATGCGACCGTGAGCTACGGCGCGACCAGCGACAACCTCACCGACGCCACCAAGACGGCGCTCACCGCCGCGGTCGACACCGGCAAGGCCGCCGGGGTCACCGTCGAGGTCGGGGGGTCCGCGCTGCAGGCCAAGCCTGAAATGGGTGGCGCCACCGAGGCCGTCGGCATCGCCATCGCGGCCGTCGTACTGATGATCACCTTCGGTGCGTTCGCGGCCGCCGGTCTGCCCTTGCTCACCGCGCTGGTCGGGATCGGCGTCGGTATCGCCGCGATCGTGGCGATCGGCATGTCCACCACGACCACCACGCTGGCCATGATGCTCGGGCTCGCGGTCGGCATCGACTACGCGCTGTTCATCGTCTCCCGGTACCGGACCGAACGCGCCGAGGGATACAGCGCCGAGCAGGCGGCGGGCCGGGCCGTCGGGACCGCCGGATCGGCCGTGGTTTTCGCCGGACTCACCGTGGTCATCGCACTGGCCGGACTGGCCGTCGTCGGTATCCCCGTCCTCACCAAGATGGGTCTGGCCGCGGCGGGCACCGTCGCCGTCGCCGTCGCGATCGCCCTGACGCTGCTGCCCGCGCTGCTCGGCTTCTTTCAGCGGGCGGTCATGCCGCGGGCATTCCGCAAGGCGCAAGCCACTGATGCGCGGATACCGGTCGACGGAAATACGCTGGCGGACAAAGCGATTCAAGCGGAAAAGCCCAGTATGGGCACGCGCTGGGCCACATTCGTCGTCCGCCGCCCGGTGGCAGTGTTGCTGATCGGCCTCCTCGGTATGGGCGTGCTGGCCTTGCCGGTGCGGAGTCTCGAACTCGGCATGCCCGGCGACGAATCGCAGCCGACCTCTACGACACAACGCCGCGCCTACGATGCGCTCGCCGCGGGGTTCGGTCCCGGATTCAACGGGCCGCTCACCATCGCCGTGGATGTGCAGGGCGTCGATGACCCGAAGGACGCGCTGGAGCAGGTATCCATGACCCTGGCAACGACCAAGGGCGTCGTATCAGTATCACCCGCGATGTTCAATCAGGCAGGTGACGCCGCCATGCTCACCGTAGTGCCCGCCACCGGTCCATCGTCGGTCGAGACCAAAGATCTCGTGCACGCACTACGCGGTGAGGCGGGCGATCTGAAAGCATCCACCGGCGCGACCATACTGGTCACCGGCGCGACCGCCATGAATATCGACGTCTCGCAGAAAATGGCCGATGCACTGCTGCCCTATCTCGCGGTGGTGGTCGGGCTGGCGATTCTGTTGCTGATGATCGTGTTCCGCTCGATTGCGGTGCCGATCAAGGCGGCGCTGGGCTTCCTGCTGTCGGTCGGTGCGGCGTTCGGTGTGATCGTCGCGGTGTTCCAGTGGGGTTGGCTGGCCGACCTCATCGGAGTACAGCAGACCGGACCCGTGATGAGCATGATGCCGATCTTCCTGATCGGCGTGGTGTTCGGACTCGCGATGGACTACGAGGTCTTCCTGGTCACCCGGATGCGTGAGGCTTTCGCCCAGGGCGAGAGCGCGGACAACGCCATCGTCACCGGATTCCGGCACAGCGGCCGGGTGGTGGTGGCCGCGGCCGCCATCATGATCGCGGTGTTCGCCGGATTCATCGGCGGCGGCGAACCGATGATCAAGATGATGGGTCTCGGGCTCGCGGCGGCGGTCTTCTTCGACGCCTTCATCGTCCGGATGACCCTGGTCCCGGCCGTGCTCGCACTGCTCGGCGACAAGGCCTGGTGGCTGCCGCAATGGCTGGCCAAGATCCTGCCGAACGTGGACGTGGAGGGCGAGAGCCTGAACCGAATCCAGGCCGTCGAGCCGGTCCGGGAACTCGAGTCCGCCAACGCCTGAATGGAAACGCACTGTAGGCCGTCCCGGCTGGGCGGCCTACCGGTCACTTCGGAGCCCCTGCCGATTAGGGTTCTCAACGACAGGGAGGAACGCACATGACCGCCGAATGGTCGCAATGGCCGCGCCGGCACAGCCGTGCCGTCGATGTGATCATCGCCATTCTGTTGTGCGCTCTGGCCACATACGCGAGCCGGTTGGCCGATGAGGGCCACGGGCAGGGTCCGGTAGTGGTCCGTCCGGCGTCGCTCGCGGTGTTCGGATTGTCGGCGATGGCCTCGCTCACGTTGCTGTGGCGGCGGAGGTTTCCATGTGCGGTCCTGGTGATTACCACCGCCTGTGGTATCGCGATCGGCGCACTGGGTTTCGAGGTCTCCATCTTCACTGCGGGCGCGGCCTTCGTCGCGGCATACTCGCTCGGGCTGTGGTCATCGGATCTGCGCACGGCCAAGATCGCGCCGGTGGTCTCGGGCGGGGCCTTGTTGATCACTTCCCTTGTCCACAATTTCACGCCGGTGCTGACCGGTGGACGCATCTCGCTGATCGCCGGAGTGCTGGTGGCGGGCGCGTTCGCCGAAGCCGGGCGCAGCAGACGCAACTACCTGGCGGCCCTGCACGCGAGAGCCGAACTGGCCGAACGCACCCGCGAAGAGGAGGCTCGGCAGCGAGTCGGCGAGGAGCGGCTCCGCATCGCGCGCGAACTGCACGATATCGTCGCGCACCATATGGCCCTCGCACACGCCCAAGCCTCCACCGCCGCATACCTTTTGGGTAGCCAACCGGATCAGGCACAGGAGATGCTCGATCAACTGGCCGGCACCACCTCCGCGGCACTGCGGGAACTCAAGGCCACCGTGGGATTGCTGCGCGAGGACGACTCCGACGCCCCGCTGGAACCGACCCCCGGCCTGGCTCAATTGTCCGAACTGCTCACCTCTTTCGAGCGGACCGGCCTCACCCTGTCGCTGTCGATCACCGGTGTGCCGCGGCCGCTCTCCCCCGGCGCGGACTTGACGGCGTACCGGATCGTCCAGGAGGCACTCACCAATGTCACCAAGCACGCGGGCAGCGCCGCGGCGACGGTGCGGCTCGTCTACTCCCGGCTATTGCTGACGATCAGTGTCACCGACGATGGCGGCAAACTATCCGAACCCGATCGCGGCGAACAGGATTCCGACAGCCAGGGCTACGGCCTGATCGGCATGAACGAACGAGCCATCTCTGTCGGCGGCCACTTGCACGCCGGACGCAGGCCCGACGGCGGCTTCGAAGTCACCACCGAACTTCCACTCGAGCCACCAATAACCCCTGACCACGAGGACAAGACACCATGACCATCCGGGTACTGCTGGCCGACGATCAAGCCCTGCTGGCCGGTACCTTCCAGCTGCTGATCGATTCGGCCGAGGACATGGAAGTCGTCGGCATCGCCGGAAACGGGCGTGCGGCAGTCGAACTGGCCCGAGCGGCCAAACCCGACGTTGTGGTCATGGACATCCGCATGCCCGGCGTCGACGGCCTCACCGCGACCCAGCAGATCTGTGACGACCCCGCCCTGCTCGAGACCCGCGTCCTGATCCTCACCACCTTCGAACTCGACGAGTATGTGGCACAGGCCCTTCGCGCCGGGGCCAGCGGATTCCTCGGCAAAGACGTAGGCCCGGAGGAACTGTTGCGATCCATCCGCGCCGTCGCCGCGGGTGACGCGCTGCTCTCTCCCACGGCGACCCGCACCCTGATCGCCCGCTACCTCGCCCGTCCCGAAAGCCGCATCAGCGCAGCCGAATCCCTCGATGTCCTCACCGCCCGCGAACGCGAAGTCCTCGCCATGGTCGCAGAAGGCCTGTCCAACGAGGAGATCGCCGAGAAGATGTACGTCAGCCCACTCACCGTCCGCACCCACGTCCAACGCGCCATGTCGAAACTGGGCGTCCAGAACCGCGCCCAACTCGTGGTAATCGCCTTCCAGTCGGGGCTGGTACGCGTCGAACCGCCCCGGCAGGACGGCACCCGCCACCCCTGAAGGCCATCCGGCGATGCGGCACGATCAGGAGCTGTAACAGCTACGTCCACAACCACGTTCGACACCGGACTTGTCGTCACCCGCCAAGAATCGATCGGTGAGCGACAGATCGTCCAAACCGAATGTTCCTGTTTCCGTGGCAAGGTCTACGTCGAAACCCGCCTTCGTGAACACTTCGAACGGATGCAGGGCTTCGGTGTAGAAGAGACCGGTCTTCGTACCGTCCGGATAGATCACGCCGTGGTAGCTACTGATGGAGATCAGCGCCTTGCGGGGAATATCCTCAGGCATAGTTCACCTTCGCACTGCGTCTTGGTATCGCCTGCATTTCGCGCAACCGTTCGCGTCGGTGCCCGTCGGCCGGAAATGCTCAGCGCTCGACCAGGGTTTCGGGCTGCATCTGATACGAGCACTGCACGGCTTCATGCCTGGTCCCGAGACCGTCGGTGACTTTGCGTTCCCACGGAATCCGCTGGAGGCGTTCGGTCTCCTCCCGCATCGACGCAGGCTCCAGATTGCGGAAGCTGTCGATGTCGCCGGCGGCGACGGCCGTCAACGTCGCGTACACCGGTTCCGGTTGGAACTGCGCACGCGGGAAAGGCCAACTCCGAATAGTCGAACAATCTGCCGGACGGGTCGTCCTCCCAGCTCTCCCAGGTCTGGAACATTCGGTCGTTGAAACCGGTCAGAAATGGCCCCGGATTGACCGTGGCGACCTCGACGCCATATTCCTGTAGCTCGTACGCCATGGTGCCGGACTGTGTCCGGCACACGTCCTGGCCGAGGTGCCCAGCTCGACTTCTCGCCGACCGAGTTACATCGGATACGCAGTATTCATGCAAGATCAACTGTTTCGCACCGGGACCTGATGCGCGAAACCTCCACCTGAAATGCGCGAACAATTGCAATCCCAGCGCCACAGAAATTACAAGCCGGATCGTTGCGCCTGGACTCAAGGTCCGGCGAACAACTGTTCACACGGCAGACGGGGCAGCAGTAGACTGTCGCCTGCCGATTTCAGAATCAATTCGATTGCGTACCAATGTTTTCTGTTCCAATCGCGAATCAGATTGCACGCCGCCGCCGCGTTTGCCAGGTAATCGAATGCCATGCCGCCCAGCCAAATCCGCAGATGTACATCACCTTCATGCCGGACTTCGAAGGTCCCGGGCACTGGCGGCTCGGGCGACGCAGGTCGTGCACAGTCGGAGACGACGACCGCATCGGCGGCATCACTGGCTAGGCGTCCCCGATCCTCGCACCACATCATCATTGGTTGGCCTCTCTGGACAAAGCAGCGATACCCGGCACGTGCCGGGCCGACATCGTCATCGCAGGGGTGGTGGGCCGGCGATGGAGCTTGCACTGCGGCAGCGCTGCGAGTCCGTACGGAATCTCCGGGTGCAGCCGCTGCGTGCAGATCGCGCCTGATCGCGAGTTGACCGCGAATGGACAGCTGACACCCGGCTGACCCTTCCCGGGGAGTGCGATTGCCGCCACGTCGCGGCCTCGGCGCAGTGCCTGCTCTACACGACAGGTCTATGTTGCATGCTGCATGCAGACATGTCAAGGAAGCATAGCATCAGGTACTGCAACCTAGCTGGTCAATGCATATTTCCTACGATTTCACCGCTCGGGTTGAATGCATGCAGCGTGTGCGGCGGCCTCGTCGCGGTGCCGCCACTCCAAGCGGGTCCGGTCGGTGAGGTTGCGCAGATGCAGGATCGCCGCCCGTTCCGCCGCCTCACCGTCCTTATTCTCCAGAGCGGTCATGATGCGCGCGTGCTCGGACACCGCTATCCGGTGGTTGACGGTGCACGACGTCGAGTACATCGCCAGGATCACCCTCGCTTGCACCATTTCCAGCAGTTCGATCAGGCACGGATTGCCGCACACCGCCTGAATCCGCTGATGGAACTCCAGGTCGGCCTTCTGCGCGGCTTGCCTGTCTTCGTCGGCTACCGCCGCCGAGAACCGCTCGTGGATGTTCGAGAGTTCAGCGGCGTCGCGTTCGTCGAACTGGGGAGCCGCCAGCCGGGCGGCCAATCCCTCCAACGGCGCCCGCGCGACCAATGCGTCCAGCAGATCGTGTCGGTTCGGGGCCGGGACGACCAGACCGCCGGCGGTCGGCGTCATCAGCCCCTCCACGGTCAGCCGTTCGACCGCCGACCGCACCGGACTGCGGCTCATCCCCATCTTCGCCGCCAGTGCGACGACACTCGTCGTTCGGCTGCTGTCGAATTCACCGTCGAGAATGCTGGCACGCAGCTGCTGATACGCCAGATCTGTCAGCTTCACGGGACGCGGGACCTGCTGCGGAGAATGCACAGACATCCGGACTCCTGTTATGAGTTCCAGCATCACGGCCAGTGCATACAGCATACAGCAGCGCAGCGTGCCCTCCACGGGCCTGCCTCATCTCGGCGGCGAACAGTAACCCGGTGGGACGCAAGCCATGAGTGAGCCACACCAACAGATCGGCGGGCAGCCGCTTAGGGAGCCTCCCACCGGGTACTTGGGACTCGATCCTGGCCGGGATCAATCCCAGGCATCAAATCGGCGATGGACCTGGTCCTGACCGGCCGCACCATCGACGCCGAGGAGGCCGAGCGCCCCGGCCGCGCCGCCGACCTGGTGTCTGACACCATCGAGA
>NZ_JBVJLS010000016.1:0-231575 GCF_055584605.1 Nocardia sp. NPDC102475
CGTCCTGTGGGCACTGCTGCGCGACGGGAGAGAATTCACCCTCGACACACCCGTCCCGACGGCAGTCGCGGCTTGACACGATCATTGAGAGTCCTTCCGGTGAGCTCATCGTGATGCCTAAGACTGTACTTGACGATCGGCAAGGCATTTACTTTACGAACGGCTAGCAATCTACTTTACGAACGACTAGCATTTCCTGATGTCGGCGGCCCGTTGGCCGTGGTATTCGATATGACGGGAGCTACAGATGCCGCATTTCGCGAAGCCCGCGGAGGGGTCGTGGACGGAGCACTATCCAGAGCTCGGCACCGGCCTGGTGTCGTTCGAGGATTCGATCTCGCCGGAGCACTATGAGCTCGAGCGCAAAGCGATCTTCGCGCGGACCTGGCTGAATGTCGGTCGGGTGGAACAGCTTCCACGCAAGGGCAGCTACTTCACCAAAGAGCTTGCGGTGGTGAACACGTCGCTGATCATCGTCAAAGACAACGACCAGCAAATCCGCTCTTTCCACAATGTCTGCCGCCACCGCGGCAACAAGCTGGTCTGGGACGACTATCCGGGCCAGGAGACCGCCGGTACCTGTCGGCAGTTCACCTGTAAGTATCACGCCTGGCGCTACAGCCTCGAAGGCGAGGCCACCTTCGTGCAGCAGGAGCAGGAGTTCTTCGACTTCGACAAGGACCGATTCGGTCTGAAGTCGGTGCGATGCGAAGTATGGGAAGGCTTCATATTCATCAACCTCGATGGGGATGCCGCGCCGCTGACCGACTATCTCGGCAAGCTCGCCGAGGGCCTGGCGGGCTACCCGTTCGGGGAGATGACCGAGGTGTACAAGTACCGGGCCGAGGTCGGCAGCAATTGGAAGCTCTATATCGACGCCTTCGCCGAGTTCTACCACGCGCCCATCCTGCACGCGAAGCAGTACGTGTCCGGTGAGTCGTCGAAGCTGTCGAACTTCGGCTTCGAGGCGCTGCACTACGAACTGGACGGGCCGCACGGCATGGTGTCCTCCTGGGGTGGCATGGCGCCGCCGAAGGACCTGAATATGGTCAAGCCGATCGAACGGGTATTGCGCAGCGGCAATTTCGGCGCCTGGGATCGCCCCGACATCCCCGCGCTGGACAATCTGCCACCCGGCCTGAACCCCGCCCGGCACCGGTCATGGGGCCTGGACTCCTACGTCTTCTTCCCGAATTTCATGATCGTCGTGTGGGCGCCGGGTTGGTACCTGACGTATCACTACTGGCCGACCGCCTACAACAAGCACATCTTCGAGGGCACCTGCTATTTCGCCCCCGCCCGCAATGCCACCGACCGGTTGCGCCAGGAACTGGCCGCGCTCACCTTCAAGGAATTCGGCCTGCAGGACTGCAACACCCTCGAGGCCACCCAGACCATGCTCGAATCACGGGCGATCACCGAGTTCCCGCTCAATGACCAGGAGATCCTGCTGCGGCATCTGCACAAGCAGGCCACCGACGTCGTTGCCGGGTACCAGGCGGAGTCACGAAACGGCTGACTGGACCAGCCGGTCGCGCAGCGCGGTGAGAGTCGAGGGTGATAGCCCGGCCCTGGCATGCAGGTAGCCCTCGATACTCCCGTGTTGTTCCCGCAGTGTGGTGAGCAGGGTGGACATCGCAAGCCGCGGTGCGCCGAACACCGCGCGGTAGCGTGCGGGGTCGACATCCTCGGGGAGGCGGGCGAGTAGCCGGGGCAGGCGCCGGTCGGTGAAGTGGATGGCGCTGAGTTCGTAGTCGTCGAGAATCGTCGTCTCGTCGACACCGAGTGCCGCCAGCAGTAATGCGGCGGCGACGCCGGTGCGATCCTTGCCCGCGGTGCAATGGATCAGCGCCGGTGTACCGTCCGCATCGGCTAGCTCGGTGAGGATCCGCCCGAATATCCCGGCGTCGAAATCGGCCATCCGGCGATACATTTCGGCGAGGAAGTCGTCGGGAATGTCGGCGGGCCGGGTCCGGATCATCTCGGCATTGACCCGGGAGTGAGCGGCGGTGCCGCCGATGGTGAGTGGTATCCGGCGCACGGTGGCCGGTAGGGCCGAGGGAGACCGGTCGCGTTCCTCGTCGGTGCGCAGGTCATAGGCGACCAGCAGGCCCAGGCGTCCGATGATGGCGAGGTCGTCGATGCTGAGGCGGTGCGGAGCGTCGGAGCGATAGACCATGCCCCAGCGGGTGCATCCGCCGTCGACGGTCGGATAGCCACCGAGATCGCGGAAGTTCGTCGCACCCTGCAGGGTGAGGACACGCTCGGGCATTTGCGCCGACTCCTATTTTTGAGAATACTCTTCTTGTGAGCGAGAATAGCCTTGCAGGTCCAGGGGTCGACGTGGTGGGCCGCATTGCCGCGCGGGCTCTCGCCAAACGGGAAGCGACCTACGCCGACGAGGTGCGCCGCCTGCTGGATGCCGCGCTGGCCGTCATCCGCGCCAGCGGAACCGCGTCGCGACCGCGTGTCGCCGATATCGTCGCCGCCGCAGGTCTGTCCAATGACGCCTTCTACCGGCACTTTCCGTCGAAGGACGCACTCATCTCCGCGCTCATCGAGGATGGTGCCGAGCGCCTGGTGCGTTATGCCGACCGCCGAATGCGCACGGCGGATACACCGGAGGATCAGGTGCGCCGGTGGGTCGAGGCGGTGCTGTCCCAGGCGGCCGAGGCCACGGCGACATTGACCAGGGCGGTCCTGTGGAATGGTGGCGGGTCGGCACCGGATCTCGATGGCGGGTCGCCCACGCCGAGCGATCGGCTCGCGACACTGCTGCACGGCGCTTTCGCCGAATTGGGCAGCCAGGACCCGATATTCGATGCCGGGCTGGTCGCGCATGCGACCGTCGGCAGTCTGACCGATTTCCTCTGGCGCCAAGTGGAGCCGACCGCCGCCGATATCGACCGCACGACCGCGTTCTGCCTGCGCGCGATCACTCCGATCAACTTTGGAGATAGCGCAGCGGAGCGTAATTGGCCCAACCGGTATCCGGCCAGTTGAACCAGCCCGCCGATGCCGAGGTGCCACCGTCGGGGTGCAGGGTGGTGCCGGTGAGGTAGGCCGAAAGGGCCGAGGCGAGGAAGACCACGCAGTTCGAGACATCGGTGACCTGACCGGGGCGGCCGAGTGGGATGGCGACCCGGGCCCCGGCCGGATCCGACATGGCGCCGTCACCGTGCGAGAACCTGGCGAGGTTGGGGGTCGGCACGAAGTCCGGGGCCACATTGTTGACCCGGACCCGGTCCGGTGCGAGTTCGACGGCGAGGGTGCGGCCGAACTGTTCGACGGCCGCCTTCGCGGCGGCGTAGACGGCGAAACCCGGTGCGGCACGGTGCGCTTCGATAGTGGTGATATTGATGATGCTGCCGCCGCGCCCACCGGCCCGCATCCGGGGCGCCGCCAGTGCGCAGGCGTGGAATACATGCAGCAGATTGGTGCGCAGCAGCGCGTCCCAGCCCTTCGGTGTGGTGTCGGTGAACGGCGCACGGAAGGTGCCGCCGACGACATTGACGAGGGTGTCGAGCCGACCCCAGCGCTCGTCGACCGCGGCGAACAGTGCCGCCAGCGTTTCGGGGTCGCGGGCGTCACCGACCTGCACCAGGGCGTCGCCGTCGGCCATCGTGTGCCGCAGGGCCTCGGCTGCTTCGGCATCGAGGTCGAGGACTGCGGGCCGCACACCGTTGGCGACCAAATCGTGCACGATCGCCTGCCCGAGACCGCCTGCGCCGCCGGTGATCACGGCCACGGTGCCGTCGAGGCCGCTGCGCTGTTCGAACCAACCCGTCACTCAACGACCTCGCTCGACCTTGTTGAACGGCACGTCGCGGTCGGCGGCGTGTTCGCGGGGCATGCCGAGTACGCGTTCGCTGATGATGTTGCGGGCCATTTCGGTACTGCCACCCGCGAGGCTCCAGGCGTTGCGGAACAGATAGTCGATGCCGAGTTGGCCGACGCCCGGACCGTCCGGATCGCCGGTCACCGCCGCCGCGCCCGCGATCGTGACCGCGGAATCGGTTTGCAGCAAGGCATTTTCGGCACTGAACAGGCGAACGATTGATCCCGCCGCAGGCGGCAGGGCGCCGATGCCGATGGCGTGCGAAACGTGCGCGATGAGCTGGTTGCGGACCACGATCATGGCCCTGGCCGCCCCGACATCCTCACGCACCCGTGGATCGTCGAGTCGGCCGGTTGCCCGCGCCAAGTCGACCAACGTGGTGGCCTCCGCGCCGAGGTGGGGGCGTTGACCGCTGGTGTAGGGCGAGGTGCCGCCCATGGCGGCCCGTTCGTGATTCAGCAGCCGCGACGCCGCCGCCCAGCCGCCGCCGACCTCGCCGATCACGGCGTCGGCGGGTAACCGGACATCGTCGAAGAACTCCTGGCAGAACTCGGTCGATCCGGTGACCTGTTTGATCCGCTGGATAGTTACGCCCGGCGCGGTGACCGGGACGAGGAACAGGGTGAGCCCGTTGTGCTTCGGCACATCCCAGTCGGTGCGGGCCAGGCACAGCCCGTAGTCGGCGGCATAGGCGCCCGAACTCCAGATCTTGGAGCCGTTGAGGATCCACTCGGCACCGTCGCGATCGGCGCGGGTGGTCAGCCCGGCCAGATCCGAGCCGCCGCGCGGTTCGGACAGGAACTGGGCCAGGATCTCCTCACCCCGCAGCACCGCCGTCAAATGCGTGCGCTTCTGCTCTTCGGTGCCCAGTTCGAGCAGGGTGGCCGCGCAGATTGCCAGCGTCGGCACATTCAGCACCAGCGGCATCTCGTAGCCGAGCGACTCCTCGGTGAAAGCTTGCTGGTGGGCGGGTGTAAGCCCTTGGCCGCCATAGGCTTTCGGGAAGCAGATACCGGCGAAGCCGCCGTCGGAGAGGATGCGCTGTAGTTCGCGCGCGCGATCCCACACCTCGTCGTGATCCGCTCCGGTGTAGGACTGCGTGGTGGGCGGGAGGTTTTCCTTCAGCCAGCGCCGGGCGCGGTCGCGGAAGCTGTCGAGGGGTTCGAGATCGGTTGTCATGCGGCGCTCCGGACGAGTAGATCGGTGATGCGGCGGTGATGTTCCTCCGGGGTGCCGTACAGGGCCCGGCCGTAGGTGACGCGCCGCAGAAACAGATGCAGGTCGTGTTCCCAGGTGACGCCGATACCGCCGTGGATCTGGACGCAGTCCTGGACGATCACCGGGGCCTTCGTGCCGACATAGGACTTGGCGACGCTGACGAATTCGGCTGCCGTGGAGGGGTTTTCGTCGATGGCCGCAGCCGCGGCGCGGGCGGTCGCATGGCAGGCCTCCAGCCAGGTCTTGTTATCGGCCATGCGGTGTTTGAGGGCCTGATAGGAGGCCAGCGGGCGGCCGAAGGTGTAGCGGTCGAACATCCAGGTCACGGTGGCGTCGAAGGCACGCTGGGCGGCGCCGACCGATTCCGCGGCGCTGAGTGCCGCTGCGATATGCAGTTGCGATCGCGTTGCCGCGGTGGCGGTTTCGCCCTGCTGGACCACGGCGTCGGCGCCGACGAAGACCTTCGCGAACTCGACCCGGGCGGTGCGGCGAACGAGGTCGAGTGTCCAGGTCGGGGTGACCGTCACGCCCGGGGTATCGGCACGCACCAGGAGCTGGATCGGGCCGTCGGGACCATGTGCGGTGACCAGGAACAGGTCGGCGCGGTCACCGGCTTCGACGCGGTCCTTGAGCCCGGTTAGCCGGTAGCCCGTGCCCTCAGGTTCGGCGCGGGTGTCCGGGGCGGTGAGATCCAGACCGTGGCCGGGCTCGTAGAGCGCCCACGCGGCGATCGCGTCCCCACTGACGATCTCGGCGATCACATCCGCGAACCGATCGCCCGCGGCTGCCAGTCCGGCGAGTACGGCGCTGGTGGGGATCAACGGGCCGGGCGCGCAGGTGCGACCGAACTCCTCGGCCACCAGCGCGAGTTCGGTCATCGGCTGGCCGGAGATCGAGCCGCCCCCGAGGCTTTCGGGCACCAGCATCGCCGTCCAGCCCAGCTCCGCGCCTCGTCGCCACCACAGGTCATCGAAACCCGATGCGGCATCGGCGAGTTCGCGCACCGTCTCGATCGGGACGGTCCGGTCGAGGAACTCGCGGGTCGTCGTCTGGAACAACCGCTGATCGCCGGTCGGCTCGACACTCATGAATTTCGGCCCTCCGAATCAACCGCTGAGCACCTGCTCACCGGACTGAGACGCGCTAGTCGGAAACCGCGCGCCGCGGTCTCCTATTTGACGGTCTCTCATACCGATGTGAGAATCGGATTCAACAGTTATTGAGAGTATCATTCTCGCGTGCCGGTCGGTAGGTCCATGGCGGGCGCGCGGTGCCGAAGGGAGCCATCAGTGGTGAACGACTTCGAGGAGATGGATTTCTTTCTCGGGCGGGAGCTCATAGCGGATCCGTATCCGTACTTCGACGCCATGCGCGCGCAGTGCCCGGTGGCGCGCGAGAACCACCACGGCGTGTACATGGTGACCGGCTACGACGAGGCGCTCGAGGTGCTGAACGACACCGAGCACTTCTCCTCTTGCACCTCGGTGACCGGTCCGTTCCCCGGTTTCCCGGTGCCGCTGGAGGGCGATATCGATGCGCTGATCGCCGAGCACCGCGACAAACTGCCGTTCAGCGACCAACTGCCCACCCTGGACCCGCCGGTGCACACCCAGCATCGCGGCCTGCTGATGCGGCTCATCACCCCGAAGCGCCTCAAGGAGAACGAGGACGCGATGTGGACGCTCGCGGACCGGATGCTCGACAGCTACCTCGCACCCGGTCGCGGCGACTTCATCCGCGACTTCGCCGGACCGTTCACGCTGTACGTCATCGCCGACCTGCTCGGCGTGCCCCCGGCCGACCAGGAGGAATTCCTGCAGGCATTGCAGCGCGACCCGCACCGGGAGGGCTCCACACTCGGCAGTACCGAGGGTGAATCCATGCACCACAACCCGATCGAATTCCTCTACGGCAGGTTCGCCGACTACATCGAGGACCGTCGTCGCGAACCGCGCGGCGATGTGCTCGGCAGCATGGCGACCACGATGTTCCCGGACGGTTCCGAACCCACGGTGCTCGATATCGTCCGGGTGGCGGCGAATCTGTTCTCGGCCGGTCAGGAGACGACCGTTCGACTGCTCAGCTCCGCGCTGAAACTGCTCGGCGAACAGCCCGAACTGCAGCGGTGGTTGCGCGAGGACCATTCGCGCGTACCGAATTTCGTCGAGGAGGTGCTGCGCATGGAGAGCCCGGTGAAGGGTGACTTCCGGTTGTCGCGGGTGCCGGTCAGCGTCGGCGGGGTCGACCTGCCCGCCGGTACCACCTTGATGGTGGTGAACAGCGGCGCCAACCGGGATCCGCGCCGCTTCGACGATCCGTCGACCTTCGATCCCGAGCGCTCGAATGCCCGCACCCACATCGCCTTCGGCCGTGGTATCCACACCTGTCCGGGTTCGCCGCTGGCCAGAGCCGAGGCTCGCGTGGCCATCGAGCGGCTGCTGGACCGCACGACCGATATCCGCATCGACGAAGCGGTGCACGGCGCCGCCGGCGCACGCGAGTACGAGTATGTGCCGACCTTCGTCCTGCGCGGCCTGACCGCGCTGCATCTGGAATTCGATATCGCGGAAGGTGGTACCCGATGAAGGTCTCCGTCGATTCCGATCGCTGTCGCGGACATGGTGTGTGCCTGTCGTTGTGCCCGGAGGTGTTCACCCTCAACGACGACGGCTACGCCGAGGTGCAGACTCCCGAGGTTCCGGCCGACCACGCCAGTGCTGTCCTGGTGGCGGTGTCGGCCTGTCCGGAGCATGCCATCACCGCGAGTTGACCGGTTCGGTGCGGCCGCCTGCATCAGCTGACCGGCATCCAATTCGAGGAAGAGTGTTGTTCCATGGCCGAGAATCACATTGTCGAACAAGGTGATCCGGCGGCGGGCGGCGACGTTGCGCAGACCACCGCGGCACCGATGACGCCCGGCTGGCACGCCGATCGGGCGCCGGATCGCCCGGCGATCGTGCTGGCGTCCAGTGGCGAGGTGGTGACCTATGCCCAATTGGAGCAGCGGTCGATCCGGTTCGCCAGGGCCATGCGTTCGCGCGGACTCGCGGTCGGCGACCACATCGCGATTCTCATGGAGAACAATCGCCCGTTTCTCGAGATCGCGTGGGCGGCGCAGCGCTGCGGTCTGTACTACACCGCGATCAACCGGCATCTGAAAGCCGGTGAGGTGCAGTACATCCTGGACGACTGCGGCGCCAGCGCGCTGGTGACCAGCGAGTCCATGGCCGATGTGGTGGCCGAGCTCGACCTCTCCGCCCTCCCGGTCCGGATTGTGGCGGTGGGGGAACTGGTCGGTTTCGAACAGTACGAGGATGTGCTGGCGGCGACATCGCCGCATCCGCTCGGCTCCGACGAATGCGAGGGCCGGGAGATGCTGTACTCGTCGGGAACGACCGGGCAGCCCAAGGGAGTTCGCAAACCGCTGCCCGCCGCTCCGCTCGGCGATCCGGATTCGGCGCCGGTGCAGATCGCGCGGGGTCTGCTGGTGAGCGGCGCCAGTGCGGATGCGGTCTATCTGTCGCCCGCACCGCTGTATCACGGTGCGCCGCTGGTGTTCTCGATGTCGTGGCATCGAATCGGCGCGACCGTGATCGTGATGGAACGCTTCGACCCTCGGCAATGCCTCGAGCTGATCGAGCGTCATCGGGTCACGCACGCGCAGCTGGTGCCGACGATGTTCGTGCGCCTGTTGCGATTGCCGAAGGCCGAACGCGAACGGTATGACATCTCGAGTCTGGTGAATGTGGTCCACTCGGCGGCGCCGTGCCCGGTGCCGGTGAAACGGCAGATGCTGCATTGGTGGGGACCGATCATCAGCGAGTACTACTCCGGGACCGAGGATGTCGGGAACACCTACATCAGTGCCGAGGAGTGGCTGGCGCATCCGGGCTCGGTGGGCAGACCGGCGCAGGAGTGTCACATTGTCGGCGCGGATGGCGAGGAGTTGCCGCTCGGCCAGGTCGGGGTGGTGTACTTCGGTGGGGGACGGCCGTTCGAATATCACCACGATGCTGCGAAGACCGCTTCGGTGACCCATGAGAAGGGGTGGCGCACACTCGGCGATATGGGATATCTCGATGCCGAGGGCTATCTGTATCTCACCGATCGGCAAGCCCACATGATCATCTCCGGCGGGGTGAATATCTACCCGCAGGAGGCCGAGAATGTCCTCGCGGCACATGCCGCGGTCGCCGACGTCGCCGTGCTCGGCGTGCCGGACGAGGAAATGGGCGAGGCGGTGAAAGCCGTTGTCCAACTGGTTGATCCGGCTACCGCCGGTGCCGAGATCGCGGCCGAGCTGATCGCCTACTGTCGCGCGGAACTAGCCGCCTACAAATGCCCGCGCACGGTCGACTTCGTCACCGAATTGCCCCGTGATCCCAGCGGCAAGCTCTACAAACGCCAGCTGCGCGCCCAGTACTGGGAAGGCCACGACACCCTGGTCGGCTGAGTGGCCTATCGGGCGGCCATCGGCTCTGGGCGCGGCCACGTCCGTCCGTACAGCCGCTCGATATCGCTGTTGAATCGCTCCAGATAGCTGGCGAATTCGGCGCGCTCCTCGCCGGTCCAATCCTGCGTCACCGCTGCCAGGACCTCGATGATGACAGCGCGCTCCTGATCGAGGCGCCGACCACCCGCAGCGGTGACGCGAAACTTGCGCGCGACACCGCCATCCGGATCGGGAATGCGTTCCACGAGTCCGGCCCGCAGCAGTGTGGCGGTCTGCCGATGCAGCGTCGACACATCCAATCCCAGTGCGTCGCTGAGCTGTCGCAGTGACATCGGGCCCTGGATTCGCAGTCGGCTCAGTAGCAGATACGAGCTGCGCTCCAGCGGGTCATCGGTGCGCCGATGTTGGGGGCTCAGTCGGTAGTGGCCGAGTAGCAAGGTCTCGAACTCGATCAGTTGTATGCGCTTGTCCATGCCTTCCTTCCTCGGAGATGTGCATCACACACAGTGCGTGTATTATTCACGCGGAATGCATGATACACATGTAGTGTACGATACACGCTGATTGTTATGAGTCCGAGGGAGATTTAGGTGGACAAGCCTGATTCCGCTGTCCGGCCAGGCGCCATCCTGGCGGTGCTGGCCTATACCGGCATCGTCGCGTCGCTGATGCAGACGCTCGTAGTGCCATTGCTCGGCGAGTTGCCGCAGATTCTGAATTCCTCGGCGGCCAATACATCCTGGGTCGTGACAATCACCCTGCTCGTGGGTGCGGTCGCCACCCCGGTCGCCGGACGCCTCGGCGATATGTTCGGCAAGCGCCGGATGGTGATCGCCTCGACCGTGCCGCTCATCATCGGCTCGGTGGTCTGCGCCATGGCGGGGTCATTGCTGCCGATGATCATCGGCCGCGGCCTGCAGGGTCTCGGCTTCGGCACCATCCCGCTGGCCGTCGCGCTGCTGCGCGATGTGCTGCCGCCCGAGCGACTCGGCTCGGCCATCGCGCTGATCAGCTCCTCGCTCGGTATCGGTGGCGCGCTCGGTCTGCCGTTGGCGGCGGCGGTCACCGAGTACAGCAACTGGCGGGTGCTGTTCTGGGCGGCGGCGGCGCTGGTCGCGGTCGCCACCGCGCTGATCACCCTGATCGTCCCGGAGGGTATTGCCGAAGGGCCGTCGGGTCGTTTCGACGGACTCGGTGCGGTGCTGCTCGGCGCCGGCCTGGTGTCGTTGCTGCTCGCCGTGTCCAAAGGCGCGACATGGGGTTGGACGAGCGGCAGCATTCTCGGCCTGTTCGTCGCGGCCGTAGTGGTGCTGCTGGTGTGGGGTTGGTGGGAGCTGCGGACCGTTGAGCCGTTGGTCGACCTGCGGGTGACCGCCCGGCCACAGGTGCTCGTCACCAATCTCGCGACGGTCGCCATCGGTGTCGGCATGTACGCGTTGCAGCTGAGCGTCCCGCAGTTGATGCAGCTGCCGCGTTCGCTCGGTTACGGTCTCGGCCAGTCGATGATGGCGATGGGTCTGTGGATGGCCCCCGCCGGCATCATGATGATGCTCATCTCCCCGGTCGGCGCGAAGCTGTCGGCTGTGCGCGGTCCGAAGTTCACCCTTGTCGTCGGTGCGGTCGTCATGGCCATCGGCTACGGCGCCGCGCAGGTCCTGATGGGCAGCACCTGGGGACTGCTGATCGTGAACATCATCTGCAGCTCGGGTGTCGGTTTCGCTTACGGCGCCATGCCCGCCCTGATCATGGGTGCGGTGCCGCAGTCGGAAACCGCCGCCGCCAACGGCTTCAACACCCTGATGCGGTCGATCGGCACCTCGATCTCCGCGGCCGTGGTCGGCGCGGTGCTGGCACAGCTGACCATCACGGTCGGCGGTCACAGCATCCCCACCGAGGACGGTTTCCGCGTCGCGTTCTTGATCGGCTGTGCCGTATCGGTTCTGGCGGCATTGGTCGCCATGGCCATTCCGGTCCGCCGGGCGATGGCCGCCAGTCCGGCCGAGCAGACCGAAGCGGAAGTCCCCGCCCGAGTCTGATGGCTCACCCGCGCAGCGTGGCGCGGTGGGAACGGCGCTCCGAACCTGCACCGGCAGCAGGTTCGGAGCGCCGCCTTGTATTCGTCAGTGCCGCTTGTCGATCGCGTCGTCGAGCAGGCCGAGATCGGTGCCGAGCTCCGCGGCGATCGACCGGACCGCCGCGACATCCTTGCCGACGAAATCGCCGACCGATGCGCTGAATTCGGCCACCGACCCCCGGCTCGCGACACCGGACAGCGCGCGACTTGCCGCACTGCCGTGCGGCAGCGCGGCCAGCAGAGTGGTTTCGGCAACGCCCAGCTGTTTCCCGAGATCCACTGCCGCGGTGAGTATTCCGAGCTGCGCGGCGAATACGGCATTGTTGACCAACTTGACGCGCTGGCCCGCGCCGAGCGGACCGACGTGCAGAATCGGGTCGCCGTAGGCGGCCAGCACGGGCCGGACCCGGTCCACGGTTTCGGCCGGGCCACCGACGAAGAGGGTGAGCCGTCCTGCTGCGATATCGGGCGGGCCGCCGCTGACGGGCGCGTCGAGCACCTGGATGCCATGTGAGGCAACGGCTTCGGCGGCGATGGCCGCAGTTGTGTGCGGACTGCCGGTCGTGTGCAGGACGAGAGTCGAACCGGACGGCATGGCGGCCAGCAACGGTGTGCCGAGACAGACCGCTCGAACCTGTTCATCGGTGAAAACGCACACGATGACGAGATCGGCGTTGGTCCCGACGGCTGCGGGTGCGGATACCGCCTGCGCGCCGATCTCGGTGAGGGCTCGGCGCGCTTCGAGCGACCGGCCGAGCGCGCACACCTCGTGCCCGGCCCGGACCAGCCGCTCGACCATGGGACGCCCCATCCGTCCGGCGCCGAGGAATCCGACGCGCATCAGCGCGGGTGATCGATCATCGTGAGGGTCGCGTCGGCGGCGTCGAGCACGATGCCGGGTTCGGCGCTCGCGGCGGCGGCCAGGTCCGCGATCAGGCCGACATCCTTGCGCAGCAGCGGCCCGGCGTGTGCGGCGATCCGGTCCAGGGTGCCGCCCGCGGAGACGACACGGCCGAGCGCGAAGCTGTCGGCGGTGCCGTGCGAGATCACCTCGCCGAGGCGGGTCGGATCGATACCGATGGACGTACCGAGCGCGAGAGTGCTTGCCGCGGTGGCGAGATTCGCGGTGAACAGCAGGTTGTTGAGGAGCTTGGCGGTCTGTCCGGCGCCGAGCGGGCCCAGATGGACGACGGGTTCGGCGTAGGTCTCGAATACCGGGCGAGCGCGTTCGACGATATCGGTCGAGCCGCCGACCATCACCAGCAACCGGCCGTCGGCGGCCGCAGCGCCGCCACCGCTGACCGGTGCGTCGACGATCGAAACCCCCTGTGCCACAGCGATATCGGCGAGATCGCGGCAGGTGTCCGGATGCACCGTGCTGTGCACGGCGAGGATCGTGCCCGCGGCCATGCCCGCCAGTACGCCGTCGGCGCCGGTCACGACTTCGCGGACGTCGGCGTCGCCGACCACGCAGAGGCAGACGAGATCGCTCGCCGCGGCTAGTTCCGCCGGTGATGCGGCGATCTTCGCCGCCGTATCGGCGAACGGCTCGAGCGAGGCGGGCCGCCGCGCCCAGAGCGTCGTCTCATATCCGGAGTCGACGATCCGGCGCGCCATCGGCCCACCTTGGCTGCCGAGTCCGATGAATCCGACCCGCATCACGCTTCGCCTTTCGCTTCGGGCCGCCAGAACACGGCGAGCAGGCCCGCGGTGGCGACCAGGCCGACCCCGAGGGCGATGCCGCCACCGGCCCAACCCGTTATCTCGATATCGGCGGCGTGATCGATGGAAAGCCACCCGGGACCGAGCAGCCCCAGCGCCAGCGAAACGACCGCGAGCACGAGCACATACTCGTAACCCTCTTTGAATACGAAGAATCCGTTGGTGCGGTGGGCGAGCAGGCCCGCGACCGCCATCACCGAGATGACCGCCGCACACGCCAGGGGAGTGAGCAGCCCGACGATCAACAACACGCCGGCACCGATTTCGGTGACGACGCTCAGCCACGCGTGCAGGATGCCGCCGCGCAGTCCGAGGCCACTGAACCAGCGCGCGGTGCCCGCGATCTTGCCGCCGCCCACCCAGTGATTGACCCCGTGGGCGATCATGGTGGCTCCCAGAACGAGTCGCACGAGTGCGATGGCAACGTCGATGACGTCCATCAGTTCACCTCCTGTGTGGCGCCGTTGAATTGTATTGCCGGGCCGTGGAATTCGCCGGTTCTTCGGGCAACGGCTGCTTCTTCGACGAAGGCGAGCAGCCCGAGGTGGTAGGCGGCGGCCGTATGTCCAATGCTGAGGTTGTGGCCGCTGTTGGGCTGGATATTGAGCACGACCCTCGGTGCGGCGGTGAACCGGGCGCCGACTTCAGCGAGTGCGTCCGGATCGTTGCGCCACACCCGTTCGTGGTCGCCGACGGTGAACCGCACCGGAATCCGCACTTCGGCGGCAAGTGTGGGGAAGGTGACCGTCGGCCAGTCCTCGACCGAATTCCCCTCGTAGCGTGGGCCATAGGACCCGATCCGCGCACCGCCGACCAACTCGGGCGGATACAGCCGGGCCGGATACCACAGCAGTTCGGTGACGCCGCCCGGCACACCGTCGCGACGCATGCGCCGTTTCCCGTGCGGATCCGCTCCCCACAGGATGTCGTAGGCCTCCTGCTGATGTTCCAGCCCGGTCCCGGCCAATTCGAGGCCGAGCAATTCGCGGCCGCGCTCGTCGGCCGCCATCCGCAACGCCAATTCACTGCCCGCGGAATGGGCGAGCAAGAAGGTGCCCGCGCCGCGCGGCCGCGATCCGAGATGCTGCTCGGCGGCCGCATACATCAGATCGACACGGCGCTGTGGGTCGGCGAGTTCGTCGGCATGCGTGTGCGAGCTGCCGTATCCGGGCCGGTCCAGGGCCAGCACGGTGTATCCGGCCGCGGCGGCCAGCCGCAGCAGTGACAGTCGCGGGTGGTCCGGGCAGTCGAAATACGCTGAGGTGGTGGCTCCGCCGTGCAGGGCGAGCAGCACCGCCCGTGGTGTCTGCGCCTCGGCCAACAGCCCCGACATCGGAATGCCGTCGACTTCGGTGACGACTGGAATCGGTTCGTCTCCGGTCAGTAGCGAGAAATCGGATTCGGTAATCGTCATGAATCACTCCGCAGCAGCATCGCCCCACCGGGGGTGAGCCCGCCGCTGGACACCACACCGATGCGGGCATCGGGGACCTGCCGCGCACCGGCTTCACCGCGCAACTGCAAGATCGCCTCGTGCAGCAGGCCCATGCCGTGAGTGCGGCCGTGCGAGAGCTGGCCACCGTGGGTATTGAGCGGCAGCAGGCCGTCGCGGGCGATGTTCTTACCGCCGTCGAGGAAGTCCTTGGCCTCGCCGATACCGCAGAAGCCGAGGGCCTCCAGCCAGGACAGGCAGTTGAAGGTGAAGCCGTCGTACAGCTCGGCGATGTCGACGTCGGTGGGGCGCAACGTGGTTCGGGTCCACAGGTGCGCGGCCGGGCCGAGCACCTGCGGTTCGTGGGTGAGGGTGCTCTGGTCCCATTCGATGCGCTCGATGATCTGGGTGCCGACCGCCTCCACGAGGACCGGTGGCTTGGCCAGATCGCGCGCCGCGTCCACGCTGGAGACGATGACCGCGATCGCACCGTCACAGGGCACATCGCAGTCGTAGAGCCCGAACGGTGTGGTGATCGTGCGCGCCTCGAGATAGTCCTGCATGGTCATCGGATCTCGGTAGATCGCGGTCGGCTCGAGTTCGGCATTGGCGCGCTGATTCAATGCGATCCAGCCGAGGGTTTCACGAGTGGTGCCATAGCGCTGGAAATGTCGTTGCGCGTTCTGCGCCAGAGTATGTGCCGCAGAGGTGGCGCCGAATGGGGCCATCCAGCTGGGTGTGCGCGCGGCGGAGGGCTTGATCTTGCCCGTGCGCATCAGATCGTTGAAGGTGGCTACCCACAGGGTGCGGAAACACAGCACATGCCGGGCCAGCCCGCCCGCGACCGCCAACATGGCCGAGATGACCGACCCGCCGGGGCCGAAGGTTTCGATCCCGCCGTTGTGCCAGGTCGGCCGGATGCCGAGGGCGGACTCCAGGGCAAGGGCGCCGCCCTCGCTGAATCCGCCCATATTGCCGCCGCCCGGATAGGTCGACAGGCCGTCGATATCGTCGATCGTCAGACCGGCGTCGGCGATCGCGCGTTCGCAGGCCTGGATGGTCAGCCGCAGCGGTGGAACCTGCAGCCGCCGCCCGATCGGCGACATGCCGATACCGGTGAGCGCGACCCGGTCCTCGAATTTCTCCGACCGCACCATGGGCCGCACGTGCTGCCAGAACTCTTGTGGCGCAATATCGTCCACGGGCAGCGGGGCCGGTTCCGGCTGTGTTTCGACGGGCCGGAACAGCGGCAGCCAGACGTCGTCGTCCTGTTGGAAGACCACCTCGAGCCGCATGCCGAGGACCAGGGCATCCGGATCGCAGTCGATCACATTGGTGGTCAGCCGAACTCGCGGATCCTCCTCGAGCGCGACCTGCGCCACGACATAGGGCGCGGGCAGTCCCGGCACACCGAAACGATGGTTGACGGTGAAGCCGGCGAGTGTGGCGAAGCCCGAGACGGCACGCACTCCCATCTCGTGTCCACGGCAGTACCGGCATACCGGCTGCGGTGGATGGATCAGTGCCGCACAGGATTCACATTCCTGTATGCGCAGCGTGCCATCGCTCCCCGAGGTCCAGAAGAACTCGTTCTCGAGGGTGAGCAATGGCAGTGGACGTCCCGATGCTTCGCCCATATCGCCTCCTCGCTCTTTCGTCAGATCTGGGCGTCGCCCTTGCGCACGGTGACCGGTTCGGCCAGCCGCTGCTCATCACAGACGCGCTGCAGTTTCGCCAGGGTTTCGTCGAGTCCGGCGCCCAGCCGGGGACCAGGGGTGAAGGTGGCGGGCAGATGCCGCATGCCCTGGATGACGCCGATGGTGTCGTAATGTACGGCGTCCTCGGGAGCGCAGCGATAGTCCGGCATACGGTCGAACACCGCGAGCAGCATTCGCTTGAACACCATGCGCGCCATATTGGAACCGATGCAGCGGTGCACGCCGAGACCGAAACTGTAGTGCCGATTGCCCCGGCGTTCCATATCGATCTCATTGGGGTTGTCGAACACCTCGGGATCCCGGTTGGCCATCGCCCACGACAGCCACAGCCGCTCACCCTCGGCGAACTGCTTGCCCCCGACCTCGCAATCCTGGGCGAACGTGCGGCCGTCACCCGGTGCGGGGGTGAAGTAGCGCAAGAACTCCTCGGTCGCGGAATCGAGGATGAGATCGCGTTCGCGGCTGAGCAATTCGCGCTGATCCGGATTCTCCGACAGCCATTCCAGCGCGTGCGCGGTGAGCGCGGTGGTGGTGTCGAAGCCGCCGCCGATAATGAGGCTGAGCATGCCGAGCGCGTCCATATCGGAGATCGGCTCGCCGTTCAGGGTGGACTCCGCGACGGCGTGCAGCATGCCCGGCCGCGGATTCTGTTTGACCTCCAGATAGTTCGTCAGCAGGTCAAGGCCCATGGTGCGGTGCATCTCGGCGATGCGCGGGGTGTCCGGCGAATTCGGTGGGGTGTACACCGAGGCATGCGCCGGTTCGTTGTAGATGGTCCACTTGTCCAGTGGGATGCCCAGCATCGCCAGGGTGAGCACCGCGGGCACTATATTCGCCAACTCGTCGACGAAATCGATGCTGCCGCTTTCGATCTGCTCGTCGATGCTGGCGCGCACGATTTCGTCGACGAACGGAATCCAGCGCTGCACCGCCGCGGGGGACAGGTACGGATTCAGCGCCGAGCGCAGTTCCCGCTGTTCGGGCGGGTCCATTTCCAGGATGCCCGCGCGAATGCCCTGGCCGCGTTCCGGTGTCGGAATGGAAATCCCCTTGTAGCCACGACGTTCACCGTTTGGGTCGTTGTCGTTGGAGATGTGCGGGCAGCGGGCCAGTTCGAACACTTCGCGGTTACCCGCGGCTACCCAGTGCCCGCCGTAGGTTTCGGTCCAGGCGACCGGGCACTCGCTCTGCATCTGCTGGGTGATCTCGACGAATTGTCCGCGATATTGCGGGGTGTGTCGATCGAAATGAAATTCCGGCTGTCTGCGCTCGGCATCGGATGCGATATCGGTCATCGGCGGTTCCTCTATTCGGTGCTGGAGATCGCCCGTTCGGGGCAGGACCGGACGGCCTCGCGCACGTTGTCCTGCTGATCGGCTGGAACGTCTTCGCTGACCGGTGACGAATGCCCGTCGATTTCACTGAGTTCGAACACTTTCGGGGCGATCATCGCGCACAGCGTGTGCCCCTGACAGCGCTCGTCATCGACTCGAACCTTCACGGTATTCTTCCCTTCAGACGCGGTAGTCGTACCACTTCAGATAGCCGCCGGCGTCGACCCGCAGTTGGGTACCGGTGATGAAACGGGACTCGTCGGAGGCAAGGAACAACACCGCGTTGCTGATCTCCTCCGGCTCGATATACGGGACCGGCATGGCCTGCTGCACGAAGAAGGCGGGTTCGGCGTCCGTGCGGGTGGGATGTTCGAGATCCGGGCGGAACGAGCGGTACATCGGTTCGCTCTGCAGCATGGGGGTGTTGCAATTGGTCGGATGTACGACATTGGCCCGAATACTGCTTGCCGCCAAGTGGGTGGCGATCTCGTGGATGTATTGCGACAGAAGGCGTTTGGCTACCATATACGCGACACCGCCCGGATCCTTGCCCGGCTGATCGACCTTCGCCAGATCCATCAGCGCCGCGGTCGAACCGGTCGCGATGATCGATGCGCCGGCGCCGAGGTGCGGCAGTGCCGCCTGGACGGCATTGATGACGCCGATCAGGTTGGTATCGATGACATCGGTCCAGGCCTGCCACTGCGGCTCGCCCTTCATACCGGCGATGCCGGCCTGCGCCACCACGATGTCGAGATGGCCGAATTCGGCGATACCGCGCTCGATCGCCGCGGCGAGCTGCGCTCGATCGCGCACGTCGGCCTGTTCGGCGATGATGCGCCGTCCGGTCTTCTCGACGAGACGGGTCGTCTCCTCCAGATCCTCCGGTCGCGATAGCGAGTATTGGATGGTCTCGATATCACGGCAGATATCCACCGCGATGATGTCGGCACCCTCCTCCGCAAGCTTCACCGCATGACTGCGGCCCTGGCCTCGCGCGGCTCCGGTGACGAAGGCGACCTTGCCCTCCACACGTCCCACGGCTCTTCCTTTCGGTCCTACTTCTTCTGGGCTGCACCGTCCGTGCCGGGCACGGACGGGTTCAGGTATTACGGCCGCCGTTGACGCCGAGGATCTGTCCGGTGATGTAGCCGGCGTCCTCGGAGATCAGGAACGAGCAGGCCGCGGCGATATCGGCGGGGCGGCCGACCCGGCGCACCGGGGTGCGCTGGATGTGCTCCTCGATGGTTCCGCCGAGCAGCTGCTTCTCCTCGGACCGGCGCAGCATGGGGGTATCGATGAAGCCCGGCGGGACCGCGTTGACGGTGATCCCGTACGGACCCAGTTCCAGCGCAAGCGATTTGGTGAGGCCGTTGAGTCCGGACTTGGCCGCCACGTAGGCCGCCATGAACGGCTGGCCGGAGTGGGTACTGGAGGAGGAGATGTTGACGATGCGTCCCCAGTTCGCGGCCGTCATATCCGGCAGAACGGCTTGGACGGTGTGGAATACGCCGTGCAGGTTGACATCGATGATGCGCTGCCACTCCTCGAAGGTGAGGTTCTGGAAGCGGCGGTACTTCTCGATGCCGGCGGCATTGACCAGCACGGTGATCGGACCCAGCTTCGCGCGCACGTCGGTCAGAGCCTCGGCGATCTCGTCCGGTTTCGTCACGTCGACCTGATAGGCGAAATCGTCCTCGGCGGACGGGTTCAGGTCGAGGGTGGCGACGTGCAGGCCGTCAGTGCGCAGGCGCTCGACGATGCCGAGGCCGATGCCCGAGGCGCCTCCGGTGACCACAGCGGTTTTCACGCAAGAATCTCCCTTCCGGATGTTGAGAACCGTACTCTCGCGTTGATCCCGTGCGCAAGACTTCCCGAGTGATGCGGGATATCGGCAGGTGAACCGCGATGTCGTTCGTGTGCGACGGGGGTGTCGCAGCTTTCGGATTGTTGCTACAGTCCGCGAGTGATGAATGTATCATTCTCCAATAGCGAGAATGAAGTTTCCATTGCGCAGTGTAGGAGACCGGATGTCAGTGCAAGAAGAAGTGGCCGCCCGGACGGAGCAGATTCCGACTCGGCGGCTGCTCGTCGACGGCCAGTTGCTCGAGACCGGGCGCACGCTCGCCTCGCTCAATCCCGCGACGGGTGAGGTGTACGGGTACGCACCGGAGGCGGGCCTTACCGAGACCGACGCGGCCATCGCCGCGGCCCGGCGGGCCTTCGACACCACGACCTGGGCCACCGACGCCGCATTCCGCGCGCACTGCCTCGAACAGCTCTACCAGGCGTTTCGCGATAACGTCGAAGAACTGCGGGAGCTGACGATCGCGGAGGTCGGCGCGACCAGGCAGCTCACGCACGGTAACCAGCTCGAGATTCCCTTCGAGATCGTCCGCTTCTACGCCGGTCTGCTGTCGAAGTTCTCCTTCACCGAGGACCTCGGCGATATCGAAATCCGCGGTCAGCGCCATCGGCGCTGGGTCGAGAAGGAAGCCGCGGGCGTGGTGTCGGCCATCGCGGCTTACAACTATCCGCATCAGCTCGCATTGGCCAAGCTCGCGCCCGCGCTCGCGGCCGGTTGCACGGTGGTGCTCAAGGGCGCACCGGATACGCCGCTGGCCACCCTGGCGCTGGGCGAGATCATCGCGCACCACACCGACATTCCCGCCGGTGTGGTCAATGTCCTCACCTCCTCGGATGTTGCTGTGGGCGAACGGATGACGACGCACCCCAACGTAGACGTGGTCACCTTCACCGGTTCGACGCCGGTGGGACGCAAGATCATGGCCGCCGCGAGCGAGACGCTGAAGCGGGTATTCCTCGAGCTCGGCGGCAAATCGGCCGCGATCATGCTCGACGACGCGGACTACCGGACGGCCGCGCAATTCGCGGCGTTCAGCATTGTCAATCACGCCGGCCAGGGGTGTGCGCTGACGTCCCGGCTGCTGGTGCCGCGCAAGGATCACGATGCGATCGTCGAAATGGTCGCGCAGAACTTCGCGCATGTCCGCTACGGCGACCCCGGCGATCCGAAAACCTATATGGGGCCATTGATCAGCGAGCGCCAGCGCGACAAGGTCGATGGCTTGGTGCAGCGCGCGGTGGCGGCGGGTGCCCAGCTGGTGACCGGTGGCAAGAAGGTCGACCCGGGCTTCTTCTACCTGCCGACGCTGCTGGCAGGTGTCGATCCGGACAGCGAAATCGCCCAGGAGGAGGTCTTCGGACCGGTGCTCGCGGTGATCCCGTACGAGGACGACGACGATGCCGTACGGATCGCGAACAACTCCATCTACGGCCTGTCCGGCGGCGTGTTCAGCGCCGATGAGGAGCGGGCGCTCGCGGTGGCGCGGCGTATCCGCACCGGCACCATGAGCATCAACGGCGGCAACTACTTTGCCGCCGACGCGCCCTTCGGTGGTTATAAACAGTCCGGCATCGGCCGGGAGATGGGAGTCGACGGGTTGACGGAATTCCTGGAGATCAAGACCTTCGCGGCGGCGGTCCGATGAGCCGGGGGCCACTCGACGGGATCCGCGTCCTCGAGGTCGCGATGTACGGGTTCGTGCCGTCGGCGGGCGCCGTGCTCTCCGACTGGGGTGCGGACGTGGTCAAAGTCGAGCACGCGGTCACCGGTGACCCGCAGCGCGGGCTGCGTCAGATCGCCACCTTCAAGGTCGAGGGCGATCCCAATCCCAATGTGGAACATGCCAATCGGGGTAAGCGCAGTATCGGGGTCGATATGTCGGTGCCGGAGGGGCGGGCGGTGATCCACGACCTGGCCAAGACCGCGGACGTATTCCTGACCAGTTTCCTGCCGCAGCACCGAAGCAAGTTCGGTATCGATGTCGACGACATTCGCGCGGTGAACCCGAAGATCATCTATGCCCGCGGCAGCGGTCTCGGCCCGCGCGGTGCGGAGGCTGACAAGGGCGGCTACGACATGACCGCCTACTGGTGCCGCGGCAGCGTCGCCGCCACCATCACTCCGCCCAATATCGACGGGCTGATCCCGCCGCCCGGTCCGGCATTCGGCGACACCATCTCCGGAACCAATCTGGCGGGCGGCATCGCGGCCGCGCTGCTGAAGCGGGAACGCACGGGCGAGCCGTCGATCGTGGATGTGTCGCTGCTGAGCAGCGGGCTGTGGTCGATGGGGCACACCATCGCGCTCTCGGCGTATATGGGAGAACCGCTGCGGGCGTTCCCGACCGGATCACACGGTTCGCCGTCGAATCCGCTGTCGGGGTTGTACGCCACCAAGGACGGTCGGTATCTGTCGCTGGTCATGTTGCAGCCCGGCAAATTCTGGGCCGACGTATGCCAACATATCGACCGGCCGGACCTCGCAGAAGATCCGCGGTTCGCCGATGCCGCCGCGATCGCGGCCAATACCGCTGTGGCCGTGGAGATCCTGCGCGAGGTGTTCGCCACCCGGACGCTCGCCGAATGGACCGAGCGTTTCGCGACTCTGTCCGGTCCGTGGGCGCCGGTGCAGGACGCGCTCCAAGCGATCGACGATCCGCAGGTGCAGGCGAACGAATATGTCCGCAAAGCCGGTGAGCTGCAGTTGGTTTCGAGCCCGGTGCAATTCGATCTCACCGCGCCCGACCTGCGTCCCGGCCCGGAATTCGCCGCGCAGACCGACGAGGTCCTGCTCGAACTCGGCCTGGACTGGGACCGCATCATCGCGCTCAAAACCGCGGGTGCGATCACGTAATTCGCTGGAGTACTCATGACCTACATCGCTTCGATAGGGACCTACCTGCCGTGCTGGGGCGCCCAGCGCCATCGGGTGCTCGGCGACGACGAGGACGCGATCACCCTGGCCGTGGAGGCCGGTCGCGCCGCGCTGCACGACGCCGGTCCGGTGGAACGGGTGATTGTGGTCAGCCGCGATCTGCCGCTGGTGGAAAGCAGTAATGCCGCGGTCCTGCTGGCCGGGCTGGGGCTGGATCCGGAACTGGAGGTGATCGAGCGGCTCGGCGGCGCGCCCGCCACCCTCGACTCGCTCAGTTCCGCCCGGCCGCGCACCCTGATCATCGGGGTCGATACCGAGCCCGCGGGCGCGGCCGCGGCATTGGTCTCCGATCACGGCCTGCAGGTGCGCACCGCCGCCCGGGTGGCGCGCAGCCTGCCGGTGCGCACCCGCAATGCCGTTGGGGCCGTACACGATTACGGCGATCCGCGACTGCTGCACACGCGCGGCTTGTTGGCCTCGCTGGCTGCGGCCTGGCTGGATACGCCGGTGGCGGTGGCCGGGGTCGACGACAAACAGGCGACCGCGCTGTGCCTCGGCGGTCCGCCGTCGCTGCCGACGGTGGGCGCCAGCGCCGGGCTGTTCGCCTTGGCGGCCATGGCCGAATGGGGCAGCACGGGTCTGCTGGTGGGGGTGGAGCAGGCCAGCCTGTCCGGTATCACGGTGGCCACCGGTACGGCCGTGCTGCACCGGCGCGAGTCGGCGGCCAGAGAGCTGCCCGACGGTGACCTGTGGCCCGGATCCGAGATTCCGATCTCGCTTGCCGCCTACGAGCGCGCATTCGAGGCGAAGGTGCGCTGGGAGGCCGGAAAACACTCCGGCAGTGATGAACTGGATTTCCCGCCGCGCTATCGGGTCGCCGCGAACGGCGGTCTGAGCACCGACTACACCCTGGTGCCGCTGCCGCGCACCGGCACCGTGTACACCGAGGCCACCGTCGCGATACCGGTGCCGGGGCTGAGAAGTCCGTACACCCTGGTGATCATCGAACTCGACGGTGTCGGGGTGCGGGCGCTGGCGAAGGTGACCGGCACCGATCCGGGCACCGTGGCGATCGGGGACCGCGGCCGCATGGTGCTGCGCCGGGTCGCCGTGCGGTCGGGGGTGCCCGACTATGGATACGCATTCGAACCGGAGGTCGCGCGATGAGGGAAGTAGCTATCGTCGGTGCGGGTATGACGCCCTTCGCCGAGCATTTCGCCCTCGGCGTCAAGGATCTGGTGCCGATGGCGTTCGCCGAATGCGCCGCCAGCATCGACAAGGGGCTGGCCACCTCTGATCTGCAGGCGGCCTGGTTCGGCGCGATGGGCAATACCGACGGGTTCCCGGCCGGGATTGTCGCCGATGCGCTCGGGCTCCCGGATCTGCCGGTGACCCGGGTCGAAAACTCGTGTGCGACAGGCAATGACGCGGTGCGCAATGCCCTGTTCGGCATCGCCTCCGGTGCTTTCGACGTGGCCCTCGTCGTCGGCGCGGACAAGTTGCGCGAGACCGCGCAGAAGGACATGCTGTGGGAGTGGGAGGCGATGGCGCGCGATATGGCCTGGGACTATCCCCTCGGCCTGATCGCGCCCGTCGGATTCGCGCTGCACGTGGCCCGATATCTGCACGAATCGCCCGCGACCAGAGAGCATTTGGCCATGGTTGCGGTGAAGAACCACCGGCACGGTGTGCGTAATCCCAAGGCCCGCTTGCGTTTCGAGATCAGCATGGAACAGGCGCTGGCAGCGCCGATCGTGGCCGGACCGTTCGGGCTCTACGATTGCGCACCGCAGAGCGACGGTGCGGCGGCGCTGGTGCTCGCCGCGGCGGATGTGGTCGACCGCTACACCGATCGCCCGGTGTGGATCCGCGGTGTCGGCCTCGGCCTGGATTCGGTGATGCACCAGCACAAGCGGGATATGACGTCCTTCCCGGCCACGGTGCGAGCCGCGAAGGCGGCTTTCGGGATGGCGGGTCTGACTCCTGCGGATGTCGATGTCGCCGAAGTGCACGACTTCTTCACCGGTATCGAGCTGATCAGCTACGAGGACCTCGGCTTCGCCGAGCGATTCGGGGCCGCGAAACTGATCGAGAGCGGGGTCACCGAGGTCGGCGGCGCGCTGCCGGTGAATCCGAGTGGCGGCCTGAAGGCCAAGGGACATCCGCCGGGGGCGACCGGCGTGGCCCAGTGCGTCGAGTTGTTCGAGCAACTGCGCGGTACGGCGGTCAATCAGGTCGACGGTGCGCGGATCGGCTTGGCGCACAACCTCGGTGGGCCGACCGCGGTGTCGGCGGTGACGATCCTGGAAGGACCCGGCGCTTGACCGTGGCGGCCGTCGCGCTTGTTTCGGGCAGCCCGAAGAGTCGCCGTGCCGTATTGGAGCGGGCCGCACGGTGGGTCGGCGCCACGGGCACCGTGTACGTCGTCTGTGACGGGATCTCGCCGTCGATGCTCTTCGGATCCATTGCATTGAGCGGACTGTTCGTCGACGCCGTCGGGCTAGAGGACGCGGACTTCACCAGCACCGCCCGTATTCTCTCGGCACACGGCTGCGGCTGGAATTGGTGGTGGGGGCCGGTCGGCGCGCACGCCGTCGCGGTGCGGCGGGCCGCGGCGCTCGGCGCGGTCATGGTGCTGCCGACCCGCTCGCTGATGTTCCGGGTGCGGGTCGCGGTGCGGCTGCCCGATGCGCACCACGACCTCGCCAAAGGTAAAAAGTCGGGCTAGCTAATCCGGTGCGACTCCGTCCTCGTGCGCCATCCAGTGCACGAAACGGTGCAGCGGATACATCGCGTCGTGCGGGTTGCCGATCGTGCTCGGTCCGGCCTCGCCGAGACGGACGATGCGCTGTGCGCCGCCGCTGGCCAGCCGGTCGCGGTAGTCGGCCATCCGGTCGAACGGAAAGAAGCCGACTGTCTGCGTCGCCACATTGACGTATTTCATCGCCGTGTCGAGGCTGTCCACGCGAACCACGTTGGCGGTCTTGTTGATCGGGTGGAAGTCCACCGGTTCTTCGGAACGGATCACCAGTCCCTTGCCGTCGGTCCGTCCCCAGACCTGGAACTCGTCGTCGAGCATCATCAGGGTGTCGATCTGCTCGCGCAAATCGATATCGAGCGGTCGGGTGTCGCCCGATCCGGCGGCCTTGTCGACGATGCGGGCGTGCAGCCGGGCGCAGAAGCGGTCGGCGTCGGCCTGATCGGCTTCGACATAGACGAAACGGCTTGCGACGCAGGCCTCCTGGTTGAGCACCATCACATCGGTGGCGGCGAGTTCTGCCGACCGGTCGAGCGACTCGTCCGAGGCGAAGGCCTCCCGGCCGACCATCGAGATCGACGTCTTCGGGTCGAAGGACACCAGTTGGAAGCCCGGCCCGAGGTATTTGATCACGTTATCGATCGCATCGCCGCCGCCCCAGGCGACGATCTTGTCGAAATACTGCGGCCGGTACAGCACCCGTTCCACCGCATCGTCACCGCCGCGCCAGTAGAGCGCGGACATCGACTGCACAATGGCGTGGTCGGGATCGATATCGGCCATGGTCCGCAGGATCGCGACCGTGGTGAACGGATCACTCGACGACATCTTGAACAGATTGACCGCCTTGACCAGTGCACCGTGGGCAATGGATTTCACCGCGACGCCGGGTGAGTTGCCAGGCAGTACGTGAATCAGCCGGGGTGCGAATGCCCGCACGAAACTCCGGCGACCGGTGAAGTCCCGCTTGGGAACCCACTCGTCCAGCGCCCGCGGGTTCGGAAAATTCTGTTCGACCACGGTCTCGAGCAGCCGCTTGTCGAGATAGCCCGCCGCGCCCATGACCTGTGCCTGCAGCACGGCGCGCGGCAGCACATGGGTGGACGACATCCGGTCGATGCAGTCGCGCACGAACGGGTTTTCGGGGGCGCGCAACCGTCGGCCGGTCTCGACGAGAAAATCGATGATCTCCGCGAGCGGGACGTTCAGCAGCGGCGGCACCTCGCTGCGCGGATGCACCGCGCGGTCCATGGGGATGCGCGGTGTCGCGAAGGTGACGCCCAGATCGCGTGAGCGATGCATGACGTCCTCACCCTCGAGCAATTCGCCGCGCAGAAAGAACGGCGCGGCCGCGACGGTGTCGGCGATGGTCATGACAGCCCCCGTACATACGCGTCGACGGTTCCGGCGCAGCCGATCTTGTCGTCGCCCTTGATGTCCGCGTATCGGACTATGTCATTGCGGACCGACGGCCCCTTGTTGCCACAGGCGCAGGGGTCGACGTCGAGTGCGATCTTGTCGCCGGTGATGATCCCGCCCCAGCGTCCGTCCAGTGAGAGATCGAAAAACGCGGCGCGGCCTTCGATTTCACCGGATTCATGCGGCAGCAGTGTCGCACCGTCCTCATCGAGGATGAACGGCACGATCCATGGTGGTATGTGATAGCGATCGCCCTTGCGGCACTTGGGCATTCCGGAATTCAGTTCTTGCATCGAGTAGTTCTGGAAGTCCCGGTCGGCCGGGATGTTGAAGGTTTGGTGGACGAATTGCTGGTAATCCGGCGGCAATTGGGCGCGCTTGAGCCCGCCGCCGACGTAGAGGCAGTTGTCGGGGTGGAAGTCCGCGGCGGAGTAGCCCATATCCCGGACGATCGCGGCCACCTGGTACAGCGCATTCCACATGCCCGAGATATAGAGCTTGTCCGCGCGGTATCGCACGAGCGCCTCGGCGCCGGCGATCATTGCTTTGTCGAGCGCCTCCTGCCGCTCCCGGGAGGTCCGGTCGAAATCGGCCAGTTCCTCCGGTCGCGCGGTGCCGTCGGCGATCTTCTTGCGCAGCACCACCATTTTGGTCAGCGAGCCGACGGTGATCGGTGGAATGGGCAGGCGGAAACGCTCTTTGGCCGGATCGCCGAACGCCGCCTGCTGGGCGGCGGCGATGACGGTGTTCTTCGGGACGGATGCGGTGGCGGCGATCCCGACCATCCGCCGGTCCTGTGCGGGCCGCACACCCGAACCCCAGGAGAAGACATTGACCGTATCCTTGCGCGACCATTCCATATCCCGCTCCGAGGCGAGCAGCATGGCCGACTTACCGGTCGTTCCGCTGGAACAGGAGACATAATGCCCCGCGGCCTGCAGCCGCCCGATCCAGTGGTCGATATCGGCGATGTCCGAGGTCTCGATCGGGCTGATGGGGTAGGGCGATACGGTGCCGAGCCACTTGCCGAGCCGATCCCACTTCTCCTCGATCAGAAAGCTTTCCGGATAGCTCTTGTAGACCGAGTGCGGGAACAGCAGCGGCACCATATCCGCGCGGTCGCGGATCTCGGTGATACCGGCTTCTCGTGCGCGGTGTCCGAGCAACTTGATCCGGTCCTGGTGTTGTCGGAGTTTTTCGTCGAGTGCCGCGACCTGGGTTTCGCGCAGGTCGGCGGCGGAGTGGTCGAAGCGATCGGCGGCATCGGCCAGCCGTGTCAGGCTTTCGATTGCTGAGCTCACGGGGGAGTCCTTCCCGGTGGCGCTGCCCGCTGGAAAAATGGCAACTCATGCGTATCATTATTAGCGACTGGAGGCACGATGACGCAAGCGGCAATATCGAGGAGACGGGGATGACGGAGGTCGGACCGCCCATTCGGCGTACGGCCGGGCGGCCCACCCGGGCACAGGCCGAGGCGCGGCACGAGGAATTGCTCGACACCGCACTGGATCTTTTCTTGGAGCACGGCTACGAGCTGGCGACGATCGAGATGATCGCCGGTCGCGTGAACATGACCAAACGCACCGTCTACGCCCGCTATCCCGATAAGGCGTCGCTGTTCCTCGCCGCCGTCCGGCGCGCCATCGAGCGACAGGTCGTACCCGCGGACGTGCTCGCGGGCTTCGACAACGGCGACCTGGCCGAGACGCTGACCGAGGTTGCCCGGCTGCGGATCGATCAGGTGATGACGCCGAACGGGCTACGCCTGCAACGCATTATCAATACCGAGAGCTATCGCTTCCCCGAGATCTTCGTCGCCAACTACGACCTGAGCGCCGGGCCGGTGGTCGACTTCGTAGCCGGTGTCCTCGACCGCGCTATCGCCGCCGGGATGATCGCACCGACCAACTCCGGACAGGCCGCCCGCGCCTTTATGAGCATGGTCGTCGGCGGCCAGGTGCGCTCCATCGTGGCAGGTCGCCCACCAACTCCTGAACAACTCGACGAGCGGGTCCAATTCACCGTCGGCCTTCTGCTCGACGGCCTGCGGCCCCGCTGAAATCACTGAGAGGCAATGACTTTGACATTCGAGGCAGTTCGTCCGGTAGCGGTCGTGACCGGAGCCAGTTCCGGCATCGGCGCATCGACCGCCGAAAAGCTGGTGGCACGCGGCTGGCAGGTGATCGGTGTCGGTCGCGATCGGCAACGTTGTGCCGCCGCGCAAGCGCGGATCATGGCCGCCGTGCGTGATGGCGGCGGCTTCTACATGGTGCGCGCCGACTTCACCCTGATGACGGAGGTGGCGCGTGTGGCCACCGAGATCGCAAGCCGCACAACGTGTCTGGATGTGCTGATCAACAATGCGGGTGGCGTGGGGGACCGGAAGATCATCAGCGCGGAAGGTACCGAGGCGACCTTCGCGACCAACCACCTCGCCCCGTTCTTGTTGACCAGGGAACTGATGCCGCTGCTGCGGAAGAGCGCGGCGGGCCTGCCATCCGAATCGGTGCGCGTACTCGCCGTATCGTCGAGCGCCCACCGTGCGACCGAGGGCTTCGATTGGTCGGATCCACAGAGCCTGAACGACTTTCACCCGACAGCGGCCTACTGTCGCGCGAAACTCGCCAATATTCTGTTCACCCGGGAACTGGCGCGACGTGCGGCACCTGACGGCATCGTCGCCCAGGCCATGCACCCGGGTGTCGTCGCCAGTAACTTCGCCACGCACGGCGATGCGGCGATGCGAGCACATATGGCCGCGGCCGATACGGTGCCGCCGGATGAACCGGCCGACACCCTGGTGTGGCTGGCCACCGATCCCGAGGGCGGTCGCGACGGTGGGCGCTACTTCCACCGGAAGACGGTCGAAACACCCGCCCCCGTCGCTCTCGACGATGCCGCCGCCATCCGCCTCTGGACCGAAAGCGAGCGGCTGCTCGCCGATCTCGGTTTCTGAGCACATACGGTTCCCGGTCGTTCGACTCACGGCCGACCCACCGCACGAGCTGGCACTGCGCAGCTCATCTCTGGCAAAGCATCTGCCGACGGTAGTCAAATGGTGGCTGTCGCCGGTGCTCGGCCCACCATTCGACTACCGCCGATGACAATTACCCCTGTGGTGCGGCCGCGTGACCAGGACCTGTCCGGCGCGAATTGGTTTAAGAGTAGCTACAGCCAGCCGAGCGGGGACTGCGTGGAAGTCGCAAACCTATGCGGCGGAACGGTCGGTGTTCGCGACTCGAAGAACCCGACTGGCCCGGCGTTGATCTTCACACCGAGCGAATGGGACGCCTTACCGCAGGCGTGAAAGACGGTGAGTTCAACCGACTCGATCCGTAGCGGGTTCCCCACCCTGACGGCTGTACGGCCCCAGTCCGACACGTAATGGACTGGGGCCGTTGCTATTTGAGTTCAGTTGTGTCCGGGTCGGTATGTTGGCAGACTGCCGCCGAAATCGTCGACATGACTTGCAGGGCATCGCGGTGCGGATGCGGCGGTCTTTGTCGACGGCTGTGTCGCGGACCCAGCCCAGTGACATCGACGTTTGCCGGGATTGCCTCGCGGGCTGCGGGTCAGATCGGCTCCCAGATCGTCATCCGCGTGTTGGCCGGATCGATCGACGGGCTGAGCCGCATCCGGCCGTCCTTGGACCGGGCCATCAGTTCCTTGATCACGGTGTCGATATCACCGTCGATGTCGTAGACGGCCAGATATTCGGTGGGCTGGTCCTCGGTGGTCCGAAGACGATGGCGCGTACAGGATTTCACGCCATCGATGGCAAGCATCTCGGGTACGTGGACTTCGCCGTACCAGGTGTTGTATTCCTCGTCCCGGCCGGGCTGCGGGCGGGAGAAAACCATCAACTTCATGTCGTCATCCCTCGATCAGTGTGCTTGCTGGGCATAGGCTTCGGCGTATTGCTGCCGCGTCGTCGTCGAGGTGTCCCAACCCGCGGCCTTCGCACGCAGCGCACCGACGGTGGCCTGCTCTTTCGGGGTGTGCTCGAATGGATCGAAATTCAGGAAACGGCAGGCGTTCTGCCAGGTGATCTTGTTGATATCGGTGTCGTCGGCGTGGGCGGCGTTCAGTTCCTTCAGCACGAATTCGGGTGCGTCGGGCCACAGCGAGTCCGAGTGCGGGTAGTCGCATTCCCACGCGATGATGTCCATCCCGACCGCGTCGCGATAGGTGAGTGCGGTCGGGTCGGTGACGTAGCAGGCGATCACGTGCTCGCGGAAGACCTCGCTCGGCAGCTTGCCGCCGAAGTCGCGCCGCAGCCATCTCTGATTGGTGTAGTGGCGATCGGAGCGATCCAGGAAGAACGGGATCCAGCCGATGCCGCCCTCCGACAGCGCCACCTTCAGATTGGGATAGTTGCGAAATGCCGGGCCCCACAGCAGATCCTGGACGGTGATCTGGGAGACCGTCGGCGCCAGGCACATCAGATTGTCGATCGGCGCGTCCGGCGCCAGCTTGAGCGCCCCGAATCCGGTGCCGATATGCAGGTTCATGACCAGTCCGGTTTCGTTCAGCGCCCCGAAGACCGGCCCCCAGAAGTCCTCGTCGAAATAGCTGGGGCTGCCCTGCAGGTGCGGCAGTTCCGCCATCGTGACGCCGCGGAAGCCCTTGGCGGCGACGCGGTGGATCTCGGCGATCGCCAGTTGCGGATCCCACAGCGGCAGAATGGCGTTCGGGATGAACCGACCGGGGTAGATGTCGCACCAGCCCTCGAGATGCCAGTCGTTGTATGCCTGGATCATCGCGACGGTGATCTCGTCCTTGAAGTGACTCAGGTGGCCGGCGCTGAATCCGGCGAAGGTGGGGAAGCACATCGAGGCCAGGATGCCGTTGGCGTTCATATCCCGTACGCGGGCGTGGATGTCGTAGACACCGGGCCGCATTTCCGCGTAACCGGCCGGGTCGTACCCCCACTCCTCCGGCGGCCAGGAAACGACCGCGTTGAGCCCGGTGACACCCGTCGGCTTCCCTCGGTAGACCCACCGGTCGACGCCCTTTTCGTCGACGATCACCTTTGGCGCCAGATCGGCCCACTTCTTCGGCACCCGACCGTCGAACATATCGAGCGGCTCGACGACGTGGTCGTCGATGCTCACCAGGATCATGTCGTCGATGTTCACGTGACTCCTCGCTGTTCGTGCGCCGCCGGGGGTGTGCGTCACCCCGATCTCGACAAGCGGAGAGATGGTCAATCTTCATTTGGGAGAATGCCACTCTCGCAGTGAGGTCGACCATACACCCTGCGCGCGGGCGCGGTCGACAAATTCCCACCGGATATCGACGACGAGCTGTCGGAGCCGCGGGCTACCCCAGTTCGGATGCTGAACTAGTGCTCAAACTCGGACTGAACGCATGTGCGGATCACGAATCCGCGGCCTCGATCTCGGTGCGCTCGGATGCGTTCGCCTCGAACCGGTCCAGGTACTGCTCGACGAATGCGACCAGATCGGCGTGGCCGAGTGTGACGCCCACGGCATTCTCGGTCGCGATGACGCCGGACACGCTGGCGATGAGCAGTGAAATCACCACCGGCGGCAGCTCGGTGAGGTCGAGACCGCTGGCCCGGGCGATGAAGGTCAGCGCGGTCACCTGGATATCGCGGAAACGTTCGATATAGGCGGCGATTTCGGTCCGGATGGCCGGGCGCTGGTTGGCCAGGGCCATGAATTCCTGCTGTAGCCGGGTGCCGTACGGTTCCCGGCTGAGCTGCCAGAGCGCATGCAGCGGCTGCTCGGAGAACATGGCTTGGCGCTGCCGCTCGAGATTGGCCTCCGCGCCGCGGCGGAATACCGCGAGGAACAGGTCGTCCATGGTCGGGAAGTAGTAGTGCACCAGCGCGGGTTTGACCCCTGCCAGCGCGGCGACCCGCCGTGACGTCGCCGCGGCATGTCCCTGCTCGAGCATGATCTGCGCGGTGGCATCGAGGATGGCGAGCCGGGTGGTCGAATCCTGCGCGCCGATCCGGCGTACCCGGGCGGTGCCGCGCCCGGCAGTCGGCTCGTCCGTGCTCGCCCGGCCTCTTGACCTGTCATCCGTCACGGTGTTAAGCATATGCACATATCAAGTTTGGGCACTAGTTCAGCATTCGAAGGGCATCGACCCGCGTGCTGCCGTACCGAAGAGGCACATCATGACCGTCACCGCCATCCCCGTGACCGACCACATCGGATTGGAAATCACCGGCCTGTCCGGCAGGCAACTCGCCGATCGGCGAGTTGCCGACGACCTGCGCGCGGCGCTCGACCGCTACGGGGTGGTGATCTACCGCGACGCCCACATCGATGACGATGCGCTCGTTGCGCTGAGTCGCCTGCTCGGCGAGGTCGTGGTCGCGCCGTTCGGCGGTGAGAAGGCGCATCCGGAGATATCGGCCATCACCCGTGATCCGGCGAAGAGCGTCCTGGCCGCCTATCGGGAGGGCACCTTCTTCTGGCATATCGATGGCGCGACCGACGCTGTCCCGCAGCAGGCCACCCTGCTGACCGCGCTCGAGGTGGCCGCCGACGGCGGTGGCACCGAATTCGCCAACACCTTCGCCGCCTACGCGTCGCTGCCGGACGCGGAGCGGGCCGAACTCGAAACGCTGCGCGTGGTGCACAGTTTCGCGCATGCGCAGTCGCTGGCCAATCCGGATCCGACGGATCGGGAGCGGGCCGCCTGGGCGAAGGTGCCGACCCGGGTGCATCCGCTGGTGTGGACGCGCAAGAACGGCCGCAAGTCGCTGCTGATCGGCGCGACCGCGGCGCAGGTCGTCGGCATGTCGGCGGACGAGAGCCGGGCACTGCTGGATCGGTTGCTCGAATGGTCGACCCAGCCGCAGTTCGCCCTGCAGCATCAATGGCGGCCCGGCGATCTGGTGGTGTGGGACAACACCGGCATGCTGCACCGCGCCCAGCACTATGAGGTGAGCTCGCGCCGGTTGATGCACCGCACCACCCTCGTCGGCGAGGAAGCCGTCGCCTGATACCGAAATGGGCGGGCCAGCCTTCCTTGTTTCCCTTGCAGAATGTCATTATCCTGTGACGAGAACAACATTTCCCACCTCGGTGGCGCAAGCAATGACGCGGGAGTCCCCATGATCGACAACACCAGCGAAACCGTCGCCGCGCCGACCTGTCTGACCTGGGAGCTGACCCACGCCTGCGATCTGTCCTGCATCCACTGCTCGTCCAGCACGCGCGGCCGCGATCCGCGCGAGCTGAGCACCGCCGAATGCAAGGCCCTGATCGACGAATTCGAGCGGATGCGGATTTGCCGCGTCGATATCGGCGGCGGGGAGCCGACCGTGCGCCCGGACTTCTGGGAACTGGTCGACTACGCCACCGCCGAGCACATCGGAGTGAGGTTCTCCACCAACGGAATTCGGATCACTCCCGATGCCGCGCGGCGGATCGCCGGGAACGGCGATATCGACGTGCGGATCTGCCTCGACGGCGCGACCGAGGCGGTCAACGACGCGGTGCGCGGCACCGGGGCATACCGGGCGGCGGTGCGCGCGATGGAGTTGCTCGCGTCGTCGGGCGTCTATGGATTCGAGCTGTCCGTCGCCGTGACCAGCAAAAATGTCGGCCAGCTCGACGCTTTCAAGGCGATTGCCGATATGTTCGGTGCGCGGCTTCGGCTGACCCGGCCATCCGGCCGCGTCTCGGATGAGCCGCACCCGACGGCTGCTCAGCAGCGGACACTCGCCGACTGGCAGCGCGCGCACGATACCGATGTCCTGACTGGAGATTCGTTCTTCCACCTGCCTGGCGACGGCGCATCGATTCCGGGATCGAACCTGCGCGGGGGTGGCCGGGTGCGGTATGTGATCGACCCGATCGGCGATGTCTTCGCGTTCGCCGACCACGACCGATTCCACGCCGGAAACATCCGTGCCGCAGGCGGATTCGAACCGATATGGCGCGCTTCGGAACTGTTCACCGGACTGCGCGGGCTGCCGAGCAGCGGCACGCGTACGGAATGCCCAGGTGGACACGGTGATTCGGCGTCGGCCCGGATCGACCGCATAACCGCGTCGAGGCCGTCGGAGGACTACTCGCATCGGCGTCGACCGGGTGCCGAATATCCGCCGATTCCGAGGTCGGCGTGACCTCGCGTTCGGAGCATCGGCGGGTCGCGCTGGTCACCGGCGCCGCGCGGGGGATCGGTGCGGCGACGGTGCTGGAATTGGCGTCTCGGGGCTGGTCGGTGCTCGCGGTGGATCTGGCGAGCGATGATCCCGCGCTGCCCTATCCGATGGGGCGCAAACAGGAACTCGTCGCGGTGGCGACCGAGGCGAGCAGCCGGGTGAACCGGGTCGGTGCGGTGCGGCCGTATATCGCCGACGTGCGCGATCCGTCTGCACTGCAGGCCGCGGTGGCCGAGGCGGTCGGTACTTGGGGTGGGCTGGATGCGGTGGTCGCGGCGGCCGGGGTGATCGCCGGTGGAGTTCCGTTGTGGGAGATGCCGATCGAGCAGGAGCGCGCGGTCCTGGATGTCTGTCTGGGCGGAGTCGTGAATCTGGCGCGGGCGGCCGTTCCGGCGCTGCTGGCCCGGCCCGCACCGCGATCGGGGCGGTTCCTGGCCGTCGCCTCGGCCGCCGCGACTAAGGGGCTGCCCCAGCTCGCCGTCTACTGTGCGGCGAAAGCCGGTGTGACAGGGCTGATTCGGGCACTCGGCGCGGAACTCGGCGGTACCGGGGTAACCGCGAACGCGGTGAGTCCAGGCTCCGCCGATACCGCTCTGCTGGCCGAGATCGCGCGCCTGTACCGGCTGCCCGACGTGACGGGATTCGCCGGCCAACAACCGATCGGACGGTTGCTCGATCCGGGTGAGATCGCCGGCGTCCTGGCTTTTTTGGCCGGGCCGGACAGCAGCGCGATGACCGGTGCGGCAGTCGCCGTCGACGGTGGCCTGGCGTTGTGAACAATCCGACGCCCGAGTGGTTTCTGTTCTTGCCGCAGATCAAATTGCGCGTCGACGACATCGTGGAACGGGCCCGCATGGCCGAGGCCGGCGGGTTCGACGGCATCGCGTTCATCGATCATCTGGTCGCGCCCGGCGCCGAACAACTGCCGCTCTGGGAGGCGATGACGGTGGCCGCATGGGTGGCCGCGCGAACCGAGCGGCTGCGGATCGGACATCTGGTGTTGTGCGACTCGTTCCGGCATCCGGCGATACTCGCCAAGGAGGCGGTGACGCTGCAGGAGGCATCGGGCGGCAGATTCGAACTCGGTCTCGGCGCCGGGTCGGTACCGCACGAGCTGGTGGGATTCGACATCACCCGGGACCGAGCGGCCGCACGACGGGATCGGCTGCGGCGCAGTCTGGAACTGCTGCACCAGTATTGGGGCGCACCGAATACCGAGGGACCGGTGCAGGTACCGGCACCGAGTACACCGATTCCGATTGTCATCGGCGGCACCAGCGCACCCCTGCTGGAATTGGTGCGCGGCTATGCGACCTGGTGGAATCTGCCTGCGCCGCAACTGAATCGGCTGACCGAACTGCGACCCGAGATCGGATCGGCGCGGGTATCCGTCCAGCAGATGGTCGGCTTCGTCGGCCATGGCCGGGATGCCGCGCAGGTGCACGCGCGCAGCACTCGGCGATTCGGTCAGCTGGGTGAGGGCCTTGTCGTCGGTGACGCCGCGCAACTCGTCGCACACTTCGGCGACCTCGTCGAGCGCGGCGTCGAGCGGTTCTACGTGTGGTTCACCGATTTCGCCGCACCGGAGACATTGGCCGAATTCGGGGCGAAGGTGATCGGGAACCTGCGGTAGGCCTACCGCAGCTGATCCTTCATCACCTTCCCGGTGGCGTTCAACGGCAGCGCTTCCCGGAAATCCGCGAAACGCGGGACCTTGTAACCCGCCATGCGGGTCTTGGCCCAGCCGATCAGTTCTTGTTCAGAGATCGGTCCAGTGGCCACCACGAACGCCTTTCCGACTTGCCCGAGCCGCTCGTCGGGAACGCCGACCACCGCCACCTGCGCGACGGCCGGATGCTCGAGGAGAACGCCTTCGATCTCGGCCGGATAGGCGTTGAAGCCGCCGACGATGAACATGTCCTTCTTACGGCCGATGATCCGCAGCCGGCCGTCGGAATCGAGGCTGCCGAGATCGCCGGTGTGCAGCCAGCCCTCGGGGTCGACGGCCGCGGCGGTTGCCTCGGGATCGCCGAGGTAGCCCTGCATGACTGAGTACCCGCGGACGAGCACCTCGCCGTCATCGGCGATGCGCACTTCGATGCCGTCGCAGGCGGTTCCGACGGTGGTCGCGATCTGCTCGAAGGTGTCGCCGGGCCGTGACGCCGTCGCGGTGCCCGCCTCGGTGAGCCCGTATCCGGTCATGATGGATCGGAACGGCAACTCCTCGTGCACTCGCCGGATCAGTTCGACCGGAATATCGGCGGCCCCGGTGACCGCCGTCCGCAGCGACGACAGGTCGTAACGGTCCTTGGCCTCCAGCAGCGAGTGATAGAGGGTCGGCGGACCGGGCAGCATCGTCACCCGCTCGCGCTCGACCAACTCGAGCACCCGGTCGACATCGAAGACCGGGACCGGCAGGATCGTCGCGCCGCGGATGAGCGACGCGATGATCCCGGCCTTGTATCCGAAGGTGTGGAAGAACGGGTTGACGATCAGATAGCGATCGCCCTCCCGCAGATCGGCCAGCTCGCACCATTCCGAATACAGCCGCAGGGTCTGCAGATGATTCATCATGGCGCCCTTGGGCTTTCCGGTCGTGCCCGAGGTATAGATGATGTCGGCGATATCCTTGCCACGCACCTGCCGTTCGAACGGCGCACCGCTGGACAGGAAGTCCGACTTCAGGTCGATCACCGGTACGCCGTCCGGACCCGCGTAGTCCACGCCGAGGAAGCCCTGTTGCACCAGCAGCAATTTCGCCCCGCTGCGGTGCACGATATCGTCGGCCTCCTCGGCCTTGAACCGGGTGTTGACCGGGACGAGCACCCCGCCCGCGCTCAGCAACCCGAACGCCGCGATGATCCACTCGGCCGAATTGGGCGCCCAGATCGCCACTCGGTCACCGGATTCGACTCCGGCGTTCGCGAAGGCGCCCGCGGCCCGCCGGACCCGTTCCGCCAGTTCGGTGAAGCTGATCCGCAATGGTCCGTCCACGACCGCTTCGGCGGCGCCGAAGCGGTCGGCCGCACTGATGACCATCTGCGGGATGGTCTCCCAAGTCATACGCTGTGCCTACTCGGCGCATGAGCGGGGCACTGCATGGTTACGCTTCGCTGCCGCCTCCGGGCCTGACCACTCATACGCCGAGCAGACCCGCCAAGTTGCCGCCCATGATCTTGGCCTGATCCTCGACCGGCAGATGGGTGAGCATATCGGCGAAGTGGGTGGGCTGGGCCAGGCCTTCGGGGTGCGGGTAGTCGGACCCGAACAGCACTCGATCCACGCCGATGAGGTCGATCAGGTCGCTCACACCCTCCTCGTAGAAGGGGCTGACGAAGATCTGGTTCTTGATGGTCTCGATCGGGTTCTGCATGCCGAAGCCTTCGGGCGCCTTCTTGAAGGTTTCGGACAGTTTGTTCATGAGCGGGCCCAGCCAGGCGGCGCCGCTTTCGATGATGGCGACCTTCAGCTCCGGATGCCGCAGCAGCGCACCGTGGCACAGCAGCGAGGTCACGGCGTCCTCCACCGGTCGCCATTCGTTGACCATGCTGAAGGCATTGGTGACGAAGGGCAGCATCTCGGCGTTGGCGCCGTCCCATTCCTGGGTGTAGCGGGCGTAGCCGCTGTCGGAGGTGTGCATGGTCACGGCGACGCCGAGCTCGACCACCCGCTTCCAGAACGGATCGAATTCCGGCAGCGCGAACGAACGCGGGCCGCGGAAGCCCGGCACCGGAGCGGGGCGGATCAGGATTGCCTTGGCGCCGTGCTCGACCACCCACTCCAGCTCCTTGATCGCCTCCTCGACGATCGGCAGGGTGATGACCGGAACCGCGAAAATCCGATCCTTGTAATTGAACGACCAGGTCTCGAGCATCCACTGGTTCAGCGAATGGACGATGGCGTGGATGGCTTCCGGATCATCGCGCAGGCGCTCCTCCACCAGGCTGGCCAGGGTGGGGAACATCAAGCTCCGGTCGACCTTCAGCTCGTCCATGAGCGCCAGGCGCGGCCCGGGCTCACGGAAGGCGTCGATGGCCTTCATCGGCTCGCCGAAGATCTCGCGGCGGCTCTTGCCCTCCGGGTTGCCGTTCTTGAAGTAATCCTCCATCGCACCCGGACGCGCGACCACCGAGAAAGTGGGATTGGGGATGTACTGGCTGATCTGCCCCCGCACCGCGATCTTGGTCCGGCCGTTGACCTCGACGTACTGGATGATGCCCTCGTACCGCTTGGGCAGGTGGCGAGTCAGTGCTTCCTTGGTCTCGTACATGTGGTTGTCCGCGTCGAACAGCGGATACGGCAACGGGGTTTTGGCCGGCATGAGATCCTCCTTCACTATTTGTGAGAATCCTATTCTCATTCCTGTCTGGAGGCAATCGCGTGCTGGCGGGTGGTGGCGGGGTGGGCTTGGTCGCGCGGTGGCCGAAGTTCGATGTAGACCACATTTCCCAAATTGACCGTCTTGATTCTCCTAATGTGGAAAGCTGCTTTCCCAGCGGCGAGAGCATCAGATCCGGCAGGGGCGCCGCTCGATGAAGAACAGGGACGCGGGCCTCGACCGAACGTGGTGGCGTCCCATAGAGGAGGAAACGTGAAATCGCAGCGAATACTCGTTGCTCTGCTGGCAGCCGCGCTGCTGGCGGCCGGCTGTAGTCGTGGTGGTGAGGAAGTCGAGGGCACCAACACCACCAGCTCGACTGCGTCGGGCGACTTCGGTGATCTGAAGAATGTCTGCCAGGCCGGTAAGCCGTCGAGTTCGTCCGCGCAGGGTGTGACCGCGGGTGAGATCAAGGTCGGTGTCTTCAGTGACGTCGGGTTCACCAAGAACACCGAATTCGTCGATGCGGCAAACGTTTTCACCTCGTGGTGCAATGCGGCCGGTGGTGTCGGCGGGCGCAAGCTGGTCGCCACCGTGCGCGATGCGAAGCTCATGCAAGTCCGCCAGCGCATGATCGAGGCCTGCCGCGAGGACTTCGCGCTGGTCGGTGGCGGCGCGGCACTGGATTCGCTCGGCGTCGAGGATCGGTTGAAGTGCTTGCTGCCGGAGTTTCCGGCGCAGGTCGTCGATGTGAAGAACTCCGGATCCGACCTGCAGGTCGGCGGCGGCGCGTCGGCCTCTCGCCCCTACGACATATACACCGCATATCACCAGTGGCTGCTCACGACCTACCCGGCCTCGGCCGGTGCGGTCGGCATCATCACCGGCGACTCGCCGGTGACCAAGGCGATGGTGCCCAAATTCCAGGAATCGCTGAGCGCGATGAACGCCTCGGTGGTGTACAACGAGCTCTATCCGGCCACCGGCGTCGCGGACTGGACACCGTACGCGCAGTCGATCAAGAGCAAGGGCGTCAAGGGGCTGATCTTCCTCGGCGATTTCCGCAGCCTGGCCAAGCTCGAGGATGTGCTGAGCGGGATGGATTACAAGCTGGACTGGATCGACGCCAACAGCAACGCCTACAACTCGCAGTTCCTGGAGCTGGCGGGCAAATCCCTTGCGGCGCAGAACAATTTCGCCGATCTCAGTGGCATCGCGCCGCTCGAGGCGTCCGCGACGGTGCCGGATGTCAAGCTGGTGAAGGACCTGTTCGCCAAGTACGCCCCCGGTAAGGATGTCACCTATCCGGCGCTGCGTGCATTCTCCGAGTGGCTGCTTTTCGCCAAATCGGCTGCCAGCTGCGGTGATCAGTTGACCCGCAAATGCGTGTACGACGCCGCCAACAAGGAGACGGCGTGGACCGCCGGCGGCCTGCAGGCACCGGTGGATGTGCGGCCCAACGGAGCGCTGCCGAAGTGCTACAACATCGTGCAGGCGACCCCGCAGGGCTGGCAGCAGGCCACCGGTTTCAAACCCGATACCGGTCCATACCGCTGCGATATGGACGCCTACGTGTACAAGAACGACTACGGCAAGGCCATGACCCTCGCCGATGTCGGGCTCAGCATGAACGACTTGAAGTAGCGGAGTCGTTCGGCAATGGAGCAATTCCTCGCCTTCGGCATCGTCGGGCTGAGCACCGCGGCGATCTACGCGATCATCGGTAGCGGCCTGGTGCTCACCTACACCACCACCGGCGTATTCAATTTCGCGCACGGGGCGGCAGGCATGATGTCGGCATTCGTGTACTGGCAGTTGCACATCGGCTGGGACGTGCCCGCGCCGTTGGCGATCGCCGCGGTGCTGCTGGTATTCGCGCCGCTGTTCGGCTTGTTCTTCGCGTGGGCGTTGGCCCCTACCCAGGGCCTGGGCGATGCGGAGAAGCTGGTGATGACCATTGCCCTGCTGAGTGGTCTGATCCTGCTCGCCCAATGGGTGTGGGACCCCAACACGGCCCGCACCCTGCCGAAGTTCTTCGCCGAACAGCGGCCGATGCACTTCGGGGTCGTCACCATCACCTGGCATCAGGCATTGACGATGGTGGTCGCGATCGCGGTGGCCGTCGGCCTGCGGATCCTGTTGTACCGCACCAGGACCGGTGCGGAGATGCGGGCCACCGTCGACGATCGTGCGCTGGTGGGTCTGACCGGCGCCGACCCGCGGCGGGCCAACCGAGTCGCATGGATTCTGGGTATCGAGTTGGCGGCGATCGGCGGCATCCTGGTGGCGCCGACCGTCGCGCTCGATGCGCCACAGTTGTCGCTGCTGATCGTCAGCGCTTACACCGCGGCGATCTTCGGCCGGTTGCGCAGCCTGCCGATGACCTTCCTCGGCGCGATCGTGGTCGGCTGTCTGGAGAGTTACCTCACCGGCTATCTGCCGCAGAACGAATATCTGCCGGGTCTGCGGCTGGCCGCACCCGCGCTGCTGTTGTTCATCGCGCTGCTGCTGTTCCCGCACGGACGGCTGCGCGGTCGGGATCGGCGCCTGAGTCCGGTGCCGCTGCCGACGGTTTCGGGATCGGCCGCCTTCGCGGCGGTGGTCGTGGCGCTGGGCGTCGTGCTGGCCACCGTCCTCGGCGAGGCCGATCTGATCACCTACGGGCAGATCTTCGCCTTCGGTGTGATCGGGTTGTCGTTCGTACCGCTGGCCGGATACGCGGGGCAGATCTCGCTGTGTCAGCTCAGCATCGCCGGAGTCGGGGCGGTCATCTATGCCCAGTACGGCGCGGACGGGCAATGGTGGGCATTGCTGCTGGCGATGGCGGTCGCGGGTGCGGTGGGTGCGGTGATCGCATTGCCCGCGCTCCGGCTGTCCGGGGTCTATCTGGCCCTGGCGACGGTAGCGTTCTCGGTCGTCCTGGACCGGTGGGTGTTCACCTTGCCGACCGTGCACGTATTCGGCGTGAAGATCAACTTCTTCGAACAGGGCTCGGTGAGTCTGGTCGGGCCGCACCTGTTCGGCCTGCACCTCGACAGCACCGCCCAGGTGACCGTGTTCGCGGCGGTATGCCTGGCCGCGGCGGGCTTCGCGATATCGATGCTGCGGCGCAGCCGGTTCGGGCGGCGGTTGATCGCGATGCGCGACAGCGAGGCCGCGTACGCGACCCTCGGCGGCAATCTGCTGATGGCGAAGGTGCTGGTGTTCGCGCTCTCGGCGGCGATCGCCGGACTCGGCGGTGCGCTGTACGGCATGCAGTTGCGCGCAGTCACCTCCGATCACTTCAACCTGGTTTCCGGATTGCCGATCTTCCTGATCGTCGTGATCGCCGGTCTCGGCGCGGTCGGCAGCGGCTTCTTCACCGGCGTGGCCTACGCCGGGCCGCTGCTGGTGATTCCGGTGCTCTGGCCCTCGCTGCTGAACCTGTCCCAGGTGCTGCCTTCACTGGGCGGTATCGCCTTCGCCGGCGGCATGCTCGGCCAGGGTGCGATTGCCACCATGCGGGAGGAATGGCTGCCGATGCTCCGCGATCGTGTGGTGATGCCGGTGGTGCTGGTCGTCTCGGTGCTGCTGTGGGTGCTTCGACTGGCTGATGTGATCACCGGCTGGCATTTGTTCTTCGGACTGGTGCTCGTCGTCATCGGTGCCCGCGTCTGGATCGCGCGGCAGCGCGTGCCGGCCGAACCTGAACTACCGGTCGAATGGTGGGGGATTCGGCGGCCATGGCGTACCCAGGACGAGGAGGTGTTGAGCCGTGCCACCGTTGCTGCAAGTTGAGGATGTGAGCGTCGTCTTCGGCGGCCACCGCGCGCTCGACGGCGCGGGGTTGGTGGCCGAAGCCGGTCATGTCACCGGATTGATCGGTCCGAACGGTGCGGGCAAGAGCACGTTCTTCGACGTGATCTGTGGTCTGCGTAAACCGGCCTCGGGGCGCGTGCTGATCAACGGGCGCGATGTCACCCGGCTCGGTACGGGCCGCCGCGCCCGGCTCGGGATGGCTCGCACCTTCCAGCGGCTGGAACTGTTCGGACGCTTGAGCGTTCGTGACAATCTGCTGGTTGCCGCGGAACTCGGGCCACAGCGCCGGCATGCCGCCCGGGTCGTCGACGAGCTCATCGAACGGTTGGACCTGCGCGAAGTCGCCGACAGCAGTGCCGATGCGCTACCGACGGGGACCGGCCGGTTGATCGAGGTGGGCCGGGCGCTGGCCGCGCGACCCGAGCTCATCCTGCTCGATGAACCCGCGGCCGGTCAGGACCACAGCGAGACCGAACGATTCGCGGCGCTACTGCGCTCGCTGGCCGCCGACGGGACGGCGGTGCTGCTGGTCGAACACGATATGGGGTTGGTCATGAATGTCTGTGACGAGGTCTATGTACTCGACCTCGGCAAGGTCATCGCCTCGGGCCCACCCGAGGTGATCCGGCGCGACGAAACCGTGCTCGCGGCCTATCTGGGAGCGGCATGACCGTGGACAGTATCGAAACAGTCACGCCGACAACGGATCTCGTCGCTGACCCGCTATTGGAACTGCGCGAGGTGCGCGCGGCCTATGACGCGATCACGGTGCTGCACGGCATCGATCTGAGCGTCGTCGGTGGTCAGGTGGTCGCATTGCTCGGGCCGAACGGTGCGGGCAAGACCACCACACTGCAGGTCGCCGCCGGTGTGCATCCGGTCGCGTCCGGCCAACTGTGGTTGGGCGGACGCGATATGACCGGTGCCGACCCCCGCGACCTCGCGAGGGCCGGGGTGTGCCTGATCCCGGAGGGACGCGGCGTATTCCCCAATCTGACGGTCCGCGACAACCTGCTGATGATGACCTTCACGGGTCGCTCCCGCGAGGAGATCCAGGAGATCGCCTTCACCCGCTTCCCGATTCTCGGGAAGCGGGCCGATCAGACGGCGGGCACCATGTCCGGCGGCGAACAGCAGATGCTCGCCCTGGCCCGCGGCCTGGCCACCGATCCGGCGGTGCTCATGCTCGACGAGCTGTCCATGGGGTTGGCGCCGCTGGTGGTCGGTCAGCTCTACGAGCAGGTCGCCGAAATCGCCCGCCAGGGCGTGGCCGTCCTGGTCGTCGAGCAGTTCGCCGCGGCGGTACTGGATATCGCCGACCACGCGGCCGTGCTCGTGCGCGGCCGCATCGAAAAACAAGGCCACCCCGACAGCATCCGCGACGAACTGGCGGCCCTCTACTTAGGAAGCTCCGAATGACCGAAACACGCGCGGACCGCTTCGTCCGCGAACTCGACGAGGCCAAGATTCCCGACCCCGCGGCCGGCCGGGCCGTGCTGTGGCTGCGCACCGGAGTGACCCTCATGGTGCTCGGCCTGCTGGTGGCCGTGGTGTCGTACTTCATGTCGCATGGCACCAAAGACCCACTGGCACAACGTGATGCGATAACCCTCGCACTCGGCGGCGTGGCCGCGAGCGTGGTGGGATCGGCGCTGTTCCTGCGCTATTCGCTGACCGGATTCCTGCGCTTCTGGCTGGCCAGGCAGTCCTACGATCTCGCGCAGCTGGGCGACCAGTTGAACGGAAAGGCGATCACCCACGACGGTGCCGACGTCCCGTAGGGCGGGCGGCGGTCCGCAGTGCGGCAGCGCCGGGCGATAATGTAATTCTCATGAATGAGAGCCAGTTCGAGCCGTTACCCACCGAAGAGCACCACGAAGGTGGGTTTCGGCCGGCACGGTCTCCGTCGCTGGATCGCACGCCCGACATCTCCCGTGGCGGCCCGCACTACGGGGAGTTCATCGAACAGATTCGCGGCCTGATGGACCGTGTGCGACTGGCCAGCCCCTCCGATGACGTGGCGCTCGAGACGATCACCACACTGAAGGAGCTCAACGGCCTGTTGGACACGGTCCTGGTCGACGAGTGGTCGGTGCCCACTTGGGTTCGATCCGACTTGCCCGCGAACGGCAACATCACCCTGCCGCCGTTCGTCGTCGACCGCTCCGACCGCGACGGCGTGTCGGCTCGTATTACCTTCCGCCGCTTCCATCTCGGCGGCAATACGGCGGTGCACGGCGGTCATATCGCGCTCGCCTTCGACACCGTGCTCGGCATGAGCGGGGTCGCCTATTCAGGGGCGGCGATCCGCACCGCTTCACTGACCGTCGACTATCGGTCCATTACCCCGCTCGACACAGAGCTGACCATCCGCGCCAGGGTCGAGCGGCAGGAAGGGCGCAAGATCTTCTTGGTCGCGACCCTGCATGATGGCGACCGACTGTGCGCCGACGCGCACGCGCTATTCCTCACCTTGCTGCCCGGACAGCAGTAGTTGCCCAAATATTCGCAAAAACCCCGCTAACTGCCGCATCCCTTGTAAGAATGACATTCTCTCAATGGAGAGAGAGATTCGCGTAGGGAAGAAGGAAGTTATCGTGAAGATGAGGAACCTAACCGTGGCGGCTGCCGCTGTATCGACAGCGCTCTGCGTCGGAATGTGCACAGCCGGTGCATCTCCCGGAGAAGAGGCCGGTGCGGTCAACTTCCAGGCGAGGGTCAATGAGAAGTCGACGATCATCTCGACCGATGCGGGTTCGCTCGGTATCCGAGATGACGTGCTGGAGATCAGGGCGGCCAATGGCGCAGTACTCGCCGGCACCGAGCTGAAGTTCCGGGTCGACGACTTCGAGTTCCCGATCGCCGCCGACATCGCCGGCCGCAGCGTCACCCTGACCCCACAGTTCGATGTGGCGCACGCGGTGTACAAGCCGGTGGCGCTGCCGTATGAGGATCAGGCGCCGTGGAAGACCCAGTACGACCGCGAGCAGGCGGCGTTCGGTCGACTGATCGGCACGATCACCATGGGCGCCACCATCGGCGGTGTGGTCGGCGGGATCAGCGGCGGTCTCGTGGGCTGCGTACTCGGCGGCATCGCCGGTGCGACCGTGGCCTCGGCGACCATCGTCGGTCTGTTCGGCGCCTTCATCCCGGCCGCGGCCATCGGCTGCGTCGGCGGCATCCTCGCGATCGGCGCCCTCGGCACCTTGGCCGGTCAGATACTGATTACCGCCCCGATCGCGATCGCCGCGGCGGTGCAGTACTTCACCACCATCAACTCGCCGATGCCGCCCGCCAAGTAAGTCGTCGAGAAAGCCCATCACGTAGTAGCGCAGCCGGTCCGATCATCGGGCCGGCTGCGCCGTGGATACCGGCGAAAGGTGCCCCTGTGACGAAGAGTCTCGGAATCATCGCGCTGGTTCTTCGAGGGCGGGCACCGCACCGCCGCGATCGCACTAACCGAGCAGTGGCAGCGCCGAGAAGGCGTGGTCGCGCCACAGACCGCGAGAGGTTTCCTCGGGGTAGGCGACGACCGAAGGTTTCGTATCGAGGATGTGGGTCAGGCGCTGCTCCGGATCGTAAGCGGCCCAGCCCGGTTCGCCGGTCCTGACGAAATCGCTCCAGCGCGCACGCATATAGGCCGACAGTTCCCGGGCTTCGGCCGACGGTTCGGGGCCGAGGAGCAGCGGACCGAGTTGGGCGCCGAAGGCGGCGAACAACAGTGGTCCGTCGAGGCCGTGGCAGGCGCCGAAGACGCCGCCGTTGCCAGGTGCGGGCCAGGTCAGCTCGTACATATGGGCCCGGCCACCACCTGCTGCCTGGGCATTGGCCAGATGTAGCGCGGGCATCCGGAACAGCCAGTCGGTCTGGACCTTTTCGAACAGTTCTTCCGGTCCGGCGGACGGGAATGCCGTGCGGTATGCGTCCGCACCTTCCGAGCCCGGACCGAACACCTGTAGCGCGTGCGCCGCCTGTGTGTCATCGATCGTCCCGAGTTGTCCGCCGAGGGCGAGGAACAGCCGGAATTCGTCCCGGTTGTGTCCCATGACCACCGTGACATCGCGGGCGGAGCCATCCGCGAGCGCTTGCCACGGTGCATTCGGCAATACGTCACCGTCGACGACGGGCGAGAACGCGGTAATGGTGTGGGCCACCGCGCCCCATCGCTCGTACTGCCGCATCGACGCGCCGACCTTTGCGCCCGCGTCGGTCAACTGCCATGGATCCACACTTGACAGGTCCGTCGCGGTCGGCCGCAGATCGATTTGTGCGGCGATGACGGTCGCGATATCGGTGGCGAGCTCGTCGGAGAAAAACGTGCCCGGCATGCTCTGCAAAATCGCGCGCCGGAACAGTCCGGCCGCGCTCGGCATGGCCAATAGCGCCGCGATGGATCCGGCGCCCGCGGATTCCCCGCAGACGGTGACCTGATCGGGATCCCCGCCGAACGCGGTGATGTTCTGGCGCACCCACTCGAGGGCGGCGACCTGGTCGAGCAGGCCGCGGTTGGCCGGTGCGCCGTCGATGCGCGCGAAGCCCTCGATGCCGAGCCGGTAGTTGAGCGTGACGACCACGAGGTCGCCGTCGCGCGCGATGTGTTGCGCGTCGTAGCCGGGACTGCCGGAGAAACCGAGCTTGTATGCGCCGCCGTAGATCCACACCAGCACCGGCCGACGGGCAGCCGGGTCGGGATCGGGTGTCCAGACGTTCACGGTGAGCCAGTCGTCGCCCTTGGGCAGGACGACACCGCCGGAGCGGTTGCCGAACGAGGTCTCCTGCGGCGGCGGTGGGCCGAACTCGAAGGCATCCCGCACGCCGTCCCACCCGGCGACCGGCTGCGGCGCCGCGAAGCGTGCGGCACCGATCGGTGGCTGCGCGAACGGAATCCCGCGGAATACGACCAATCCGTTCTCCCGTCGCCCACGGACCGCACCTGCGGTGGTGCGGAGGGTGGGCTCGGCGTGTTCGGATGGCAGCGCCGTAACTTCGGTCATGCACAGTCCTTGTCGGTCGGGGCCAGGTAGGAGAATGGTTCTCTAATTTCAGAGAATGCTATTTCAGCTGGACCTGGCCCGCCAGCGCCGATCCCGGCAAGCGGAAGCAGGCGGCGGCTCATTCGTAGGTGACGACCACTTTTTCCGCCGCGCCGGGGGTGAGGGCCAATTCGAACGCCTTCTGCACATCCGCGAAGGGGACCTGGTGACTGATGAGCCGGGCGAAGCGGTCGGCGTGCTCGGCGATCTCGGGGGTCACCTCGAAGATCTCGGAGGGGTAGCCCTGAGAACCGATGATGGTCATCTCGTTGCGCAGGATGGCGCCCAGGTCGATCGGTTCGGGCCTCTTGTGCACGGCGACGGTGACCAGCTTGGCACCCCACTTGCCGTTGGCGAGGGCGGTATTGACGACGGCGGCTACTCCGGCCGCATCGATGTAGATGTCGGTGTCGGGGCGCGGTGCGCCGAGCGCATTGCTCCCATAACCGTGCAGTTCACCGAGACGGGCGGCGACATCATCGGTGGCGGAGTCGATGACCGCGTCCGCGCCCACCGCGAGGGCGGTGTCGAGCCGCGAGGCGATCACATCGGCGACGACGACGTGCTCGACGCCGCGCAGCTTCAGCCAGATCACCGCACCGAGCCCGATCGGGCCCGCACCGAAGACGATCGCCTTATCACCCGGCTTCGCCTCGGAGCGGTTCACCGCGTGCCGCGATACGGCCATCGGCTCGTTGAGCGCGGCCACGGCGAAGGGCACCGAATCCGGCACGATGGCGACGCTGGAGCCGACCTCGGCATTCTCGATGAGCAGATATTCGCTCATACCGCCCAACGGCCCGCCGCAACCGATGATGCCCGACGGGGCGGCCTGCGGATTCACCACTACGTGATCACCGACCCGCAGTCCGGTGACCTCGGTGCCGACCTCGACGATCTCACCTGCCGGTTCGTGGCCGAGCACGACCGGACGCATCTGGTCCGGCGTCAGTGCCTCGGCCTTGACCTGCGGCCCGAGCACCTTCGGCATACCGCCCATATGCACGAAGGTCGCGTCGGTGCCACAGATTCCACACGCCCGGACCCGCACCAGCGCATCGGCCGGGCCTGGCGTCGGGCGCTGCTCCTCGACCACTGTGATCGCGCCGGGTGTGCTGGTCTGAACCGACTTCATCGTTGCCATGCTGGCTGTCCTCTCTGGGTTCACCGTCGGCTCGGTGCGGGGCCGACGACTTCGTTGGCATCAACGATGCCCTCGCCGGAGGGGCGAGCCCAGGGAGTGAGGTCCCGAAACGATGGTGTACCTGGGTACACCTCCGATCAATGGGGACCGGCTGTGTCGAGGGCGAAGCGGGCGAGTGCGGTGGAGACGATTTCGGGTTGCCGGTTGTTCTGGTTCGTGGCGGCGGTGAGTACGTCGAGGTGGTGGTAGCCGGGGGCGACCACGGTGCTGCCGCGGCCGGGATGTCCGCTGGCGATGGCGATTCCGGAGCCGCCGATCAGGTTGATGGTGGGGTGGGCGTCGATGGCGGCGGGATGGGTGGTGTGCCGAGCGATGTCGGGGGCGTGCAGTTGGTAGGTATCGGCGGCCAGTTTGGTCGGGAAGTACCACTCGGTGAAGTCCAAGGGCTGTGCCGCCAGACTGCGCGAGAGGTCCCGCAGGTCGGTTACCTCCTGTCCGGAATCGGTGAACGGGACCCCGTGGCCGTCGGTCGGTATGGCGACATCGGCGAGTCGGTCGTAGTCGCGCCAGGTGTAGAGCGGTCCATCGGGGGCTGACGGGATCGCCTTGCGATCGGGACCCAGCATGGTGCCGGTCAGTCCGTGCAGCGCGGGTATCGCGGCGATGTCGCCGGGAACCGGGAAGTTCTTCTCGGCCACCGGTCCACCGTCGAAGAATCCGAACCCGGTTTGCAGCAGTGCGAGTGGCTGGGAGTTGGCGTCGAGGAAGGCGCCGAGCACGGCGGCGTTGGTGACTCGGAAGTCGCGGACCGATGGCGAACCGGTGGCCGCGGTCGCGGCATCGCGTGACATCAGCACCCGATAGGTGGCGTCCTGGTTGAGGCTGTTCGGAATGTCTTGTGCCAGATCGGATTCGGCGTCCGGAGCCAGATATGCGGCTAGCCCTGCGATGCCGAGCAGATTCATCGTCTCCGGGTTGATGACCGCCGGTAGCGCCAGCACTCGCGGGACTGCGCCGCTGTCGAGCCCGGCCGTCACGGCATCGTAGCCGCGGCCGCCGATGGACAGATCGACCATGTCCGGGATCCCGTTGAGCGCGGAGAGCGAGGTGTCGATCGCGGAGTCCAGTGCGAAATAGCCCGCGCATTGATCGCCACCGGCGACGCCGTCGAAATCCCATTCGGCGAAGACACCGGTGACGATGCCGCCGAGCGAGTGGCCGCCGCACAGCACCTTCTGTCTGCGCACGGTGGGATCGGGCAGTTCGGCGGTGAGCAAGTCGAATTCGTCCTGCACGGTTTGTGCGATGCCGAGGTGGCCGAGCCAGGCCGAACGGTCGTCGAGCAGATAGCCGTCGAACCGGTGACCGTCGATCTCGGCATTGCGGTAGTAGTAGTCGACAGCGCGATGGACGTCGCCGTCGGCGAGGGCGGCGTGGATTCCGGTGGGGTCCTCGAGGCAGTTGGAACGGCGGTCCAGCGCCCAGAACTCCACGTGACGACCGACTTTCGCGGCCGCGGCCACGGTGTTACGGGCGACGCTGTCGAATGCTCCCGCGCCTTCGAAGATGCCGGGCTGGGCGACCAGAACGGCGTCCGCATCCGCGGAGCGCCGCGGGCCGCCGATGTCGCGGTAGCGCAGATACGACAATCGGTCGCAGGCGCTCGGATGCGGTCCGGCCGCCTCCGGCAGCGGAATCTGCACTGTTACAACGGATTCGGTGACCGATGAGATCGCCGAGGTGGAGATCACCGGCACTTCCGTTCGCTCGGCGTCGCTCGGCGTCGCTCGGCTCCGCGTGCGCGGCCACCAGCACGGCTGCCGCCGCGACACCCGTCATTGCCGAAGTTATTGCGCGCCACCATGTTCTTACCGACCAGAGATCTGACCACGCACGCCGTATCACGGTGAGTTCCCTTCGTCGGGCCGGATTCCCGTTCCGGTCCGCCGAAGCTACGAGTCGTCCTCTTCGGTGTCAATCACGCAGTCGCGCCGCACTATCCGTGCTGAGCAGGGCTTTTGTGAAGCCTCTGTAACAGGTTCCGCTGATTTTTGTGGTATCTGACGAACTCGCTCAGCGGCCGATGAAACCTGGCGTGCGCTTGGCTTTGAACGCCGCGATGCCCTCGGCGACATCAGCGGTCTCGAAGAGGGCGGACTGACCTTCGCGTTCCAGGTCGAGCGCCTGGTCGAGCTGGGCGAGGGCCATCGCGTTGAATGCGCGCTTGGTGCGGGTGTATGCCGCCGTCGGCCCGTTGGCGAGCTTGGTTGCCAGCCTTGCGATTTCGGCATCGTAGTCGCTATCAGGCACTACCTGGCCGATCAAACCCCATTCGGCAGCCAGTGGTGCGGGAATGCGTTCGGCCAGCATGGCCATGCGGGCGGCGCGGGCATACCCGGTCAGAGCCGGGACCATGGCGGTGGCACCGCCATCGGGCATCAGACCGACATTGGCGAAGGCGAGCAGGAGGTAGGCGGATTCGCGGGCGACGGTGATGTCCGCGGCCAGGGCCAGTGAACATCCGACGCCGACCGCGGGACCGTTGATCGCCGCGAGCACCGGTTGGGGCGCGCCGCGCAGCGCACGGATCAACCGGTTCGCCGCGTCGAGCGTCGAGACCTGTGGACCATTGCCGGCCGAGTTGGAAAGATCCGCTCCCGAGCTGAATGCCCGCCCGTTGCCGGTCACGACGAAAACCCGAACGGTCGGATCGTCGCCGAATTTCTCGACGGCCGTCGCGGCCTCGTTCATCATGTCGCCCGTCAGGGCGTTGAGCCGCTCGGGGCGGTTCAGGGTCAGCCGCACGATCGTGTCGGTGCGTTCCACGAGGACATCGGGCTGATCGGTCATTGTCGGCCTTCCAGGTCGAGAATCGGACTGTGAGCTACTCTAACCAGATTAGGTATACTCTTTCCGGTCGGTTCCGGCCATGAACGACTGGAGCGTCGATGCAGTTGGTCCCGCTCGTCGACGCGGTTAGTTTTTAGTTATGCCGGATTCGGGGATCGATTTGTTCGACGAGTTCGCCGTGGAGCTCACCGCGGACGGAACTCCCGCCACACCCATGGTGGTGGTCCCGCTGGACGCATTCGGCACGGGAACATCAGACCGAATCGCCCGGACCGCCGAACGGATGAATCAGGCGCTACCGCTCGTCATCGGGGTGCTGCGTGGGGCTGCGACACCTGGCCTGACACCACTGCTGGCGGCGGCGACGCTCACCCTCACCACGGACGCCGCGGCGAACTCGTTGCCGCAGGCCGTTGTGGTGGACGATATCGATGCCGCGCTCGATCTGCTGAGGGCAGCAGTGCGGCATTCGCCCCGCGCGGCCGTCGCGTGCGGACAGTTGCTGCGCCAGACGGTGCAATTGCCGACCGTGCCCGCGCTGGCGGCGGAGGCGGCGGTGTACTCGATGCTCCTCGGCGGCACCGAATTCGAGCGTTGGCTGGCTGAGCGTGGCGCGCCGCGCACGGTCACGCCGCCGGAGAATGCCCTGGTCCGGACGCACCGCGACGACGATCGCCTGACGATCACGCTGAATCACCCGCAGCGACGCAATGCACTCAGCATGCGGCTGCGTGAGGAACTGCTGGATGCGGTGCGACTGGCCGACCTCGATTCCACGCTCACGACCGTCGAAATCAACGGGGCGGGACCGGTTTTCAGCAGCGGCGGCGATCTGGACGAATTCGGTACGGCCACGGATCTGGTGGCCGCGTATCTGGTCCGGCTGGACCGGGCGCCATGGCGGATCATCGACCGCATCCGGAATCGGGTCACGGTGCGCGCCCACGGGGCATGCATCGGTGCGGGCGCGGAGGTGGCCGCGTTCGCGGGCACGGTGATCGCCGCCCCCGATACCTACTTCGCATTCCCGGAGCTGCGGATGGGCCTGGTGCCCGGAGCGGGCGGTACCGTCAGCGTGCCGCGGCGGATCGGCCGCTGGCGCGCGGCCTGGTTGATGCTGACCGAACAGCGATTGACCGCGGCGGCCGCACTGGAGTGGGGCATGGTCGACGCGGTGGAACAGACGAGGAAGTGATTGCACACGAATACCTCGGCTACGGCAGCGGTGCTGCGGGATTGGGTGCGCTCACTGTGCCCGCCCGATGTCCTGTCGCGCCCGGTCGAAACGCAGCCGGAGTGCGCGGCGCTCGCCTGGGCAGCATCCGGTGCCATGGATCTGACCGGACACCCCTATGACGCTCCCACTGTCTCGCCGGCGGCGGCATACGGACTACTCCTCGAAACCACGGAGGCGCTGGCGCGAATCACCGCGCAGATCGGCTCCGAGGTCCGAGCCGATCCGGGGCTGCTCCTGGCCGGTCGAGCCGGATTGCTGAACCTACGGCGCGGCGGTCAGCAGACGGCGGGCGGAGCCGGTCGATTGCTGCGCACCTCGGACGGTTGGTGCGCGATCACCTTGAGCCGCCAAGACGATATCGACTCGGTGCCCGCAATCCTGGGGGTGGATTCGGTAGCCGACGATCCGTGGGAGACGCTCACCGCGGCCGCCCGCGAGTGGACCGCAACCGATCTCGCCGACCGAGCACAGTTACTCGGGGTTCCCGCCGCCGTGCTGCCCGCCGCTGCGTACCCTGCCGCTGCGGTGTCTGCCAAAGCGCCCCCTGCCGACGCGCTGTCCGCTACTGCGCGCCCTGCCGACGCGCTGCCTGCCGACGAGCCCCCTGCCAAAGCGCCCCCTGCCGCCGCGCTGTCCGCTACTGCGCGCCCTGCCGACGCGCTGCCTGCCGACGCGCTGCCTGCCGACGAGCCCCCTGCCGACGCGCTGCCTGCTGCCGCGGACCCTGCCGCTGTGGTGCCTGCCGACGCGCTGCCTGCCGACGAGCCCCCTGCCGACGCGCTGCCTGCTGCCGCGGACCCTGCCGCTCTGGTGCCTGCCGACGCGCTGTCCGCTGCGGCGCCACCCGCCGCTGCGCTGCCTGTCGACGCGGACCCCGCCGGGGCGCTGTCTGCTGCCGGACACCCCTTCGACGCGCTGCCTGTCGACGCGCACCCTGCCACTGGAGTGCCCGACGACCCGGCACGCCCCGTCGCCGGATCATCAGCCGCACCATCCGCGACGCCCGATCCCCAATGTCCGTGGCAGACAAGTCGGATTGCCCAACCGGTCGTCGGAGCACGGCTGGATGGGTCGGTGGTCGTCGATCTGTCATCGATGTGGGCGGGCCCGCTGTGTGCCCACCTGCTCGGGCGCGCAGGCGCGCGGGTGATCAAGGTGGAGAGCACGCGACGCCCGGATGGCGCTCGCCGCGGTGATCCTCGGTTCTTCGACTGGCTCCACGGCGGCCACGAACAGATCGCCGTCGACTTCCATACACCCGCAGGGCAGGAAACGTTGCGCGAGTTGGTATCCACCGCGGACGTGGTGATCGAGGCATCCCGGCCGCGGGCGATGGCTCAACTGGGGCTGGCTCCCGGGGGCCGTGTGCATCGCGACGGGCAGGTTTGGTTGAGCCTGACGGGATATGGTCGCGCCGAGCCGATGCGCGTGGCATTCGGCGACGATGCGGCGGTGGCGGGCGGCCTGGTCGGCTGGGACGCGGGCGAGCCGGTGTTCTGCGGTGACGCCATCGCCGATCCACTCACCGGAATCTGTGCGGCACTGGCGGTATGCTGCGCCGTTCTCGGTGGCGGGGGACAGCTGATCGACCTGTCCATGCGCGCCACTGCCGCCGCCTTCGCCTCGGCCCCCGCGCTCACCCATGGACCGCATCGAGTGCTTGCCGACGGCACGGATTGGGTTGTCGAATGCCCGCACTACGGTCGTTCGCAACGGGTATTGCGTCCGCGGGTACCGCAACTGGACGGACTGAAATGAATTGTGCCCCATGTTGATTCGTGACGCCGAGGTATTCGGTTCGGGCCGGATGGACGTGCGTACCCACGGCGGTGTCATCGCCGAATGCGCGACCGGATTGGTTCGCCTGCCGGGTGAGGACGAGATCTACGCGGGCGGTGGCTGGTTGTTGCCCGGACTGCACGACCACCACATCCACCTGCGTTCACTCGCGGCGACCTACGAATCGGTTCCGCTGGGCCCGCCGCATGTGCGCACCGCAACCGAGTTGGCGGTGCGACTACAGGAAGCCGATCGAAAGCTGCTTCCTGGTAAGTGGATTCGCGGCACCGGATACCACGAATCGGTCGCCGGACCCCTCGATCGCGCGGTGCTGGACCGGATGCTCCCGCACCGTCCCGTGCGCGTGCAGCACCGCACGGGTGTGCTGTGGCAGCTGAACTCGATGGCATGCGAGCTGGTCGGCCTGGACAGCAATGACACGCCGGGTGTGGAACGCGACGAGACCGGACGGCCGACCGGGCGGCTGCGCCGACTCGACTCCTGGCTGGGGGAGCGAATCGACTCGCGGACAATCGATCTGGCCGCGGTGAGCGCCGCCGCAGCGACGATGGGCATAACCGGATTCACCGACGCGACCCCGGGACTCGCACAGACCGATATCGACCAACTGGCCGAGACGGTCGAAGCCGGGCGGATCGTCCAGCGGGTGCACTGCATGGCTCTTCCCGAAGTGTTGCAGCCCAGCGGCACACGATTCACGTTGGGCCCCACCAAGATCGTGCTCGACGATTTCGATCTGCCCCCCTTCGACGAATTCGCCGACCGGCTGCGCGCGATTCATGCGGCAGGCCGGGCCGTCGCGGTGCACTGCGTCACGCGAGTGCAGTTCATCTTGACCATGGCCGCGCTGGACCTGACCGGTGTGCGCGCGGGGGATCGGATCGAACACGGTGCGGTGATCCCGCGCGAATCGCTGGATTGGCTGCGCGGACAGCGAGTTTCGGTCGTCACCCAACCGCATTTCGTGGTCGAACGAGCCGAGCAGTACCGCGACGAGGTGCCCGCGGAGGATCTGCCCGATCTGTGGCGGCTGCGTTCACTGCTCGATGCCGGGGTCGGTGTCGCAGCCGGGTCCGATGCACCGTTCGGTGCAGCCGATCCGTGGTCGGTAGTGCGTGCCGCGGTACATCGGCCGACGGAATTCCATGCCGCGGAAGCGGTTTCGGTCCCCAAAGCGCTGTCACTGTTCTTCGGCGCACCCGATCGCCCGGCGACGCCGCGCCGGATCACCCCGGGTGCGGTCGCCGACCTGACACTGCTGTCGGTGCCGCCGGACGAGGCCGTTCATCACCTCGATGCCGAGATCGTCGCGGCGACCATCGTGGCAGGTGAGCTGGTGTATTCGGGTCAGTAGACGCCGCACATACCGTCGATCGAGACGTCTTCCACCAGCACGTCAGTGATCACCAGGTCGGACTCGTGCACAACGTCCTGTTCCTCACACATCAGGTACCCCTTGCCGACGAGTTTCGTCAGTTGATGACAAATATTGGACGATAGCGAGCGCCCGGCGACGGCGTCTGTCGGATCCCGGTGAGCGGAACGATCTCGAGTACGCCTGCAGATCGCGTCCGCAACGGCTTTCCGGAACCCCGGCACTGCCTCGGCAACCCCACCGGAGCTCGGCTTTCCCGACTATGATCGGCAGGTCGGGGTCGGCGGTTTTGCCTCGAGAGGTGATCGTATGGTCGGACATTGCGGCTTCGGGGGTTCGCGCGGATCGACGCCGGTCGGTTAGCCGATTCGCCATGCCCGACTACGAGAACGAACGCACTCAGCGCGACATCCGGTTCGGGATCGGCGCCGAACTGACTGCCGCCGGATTCGAGGATGCCGAGGAGATCGGCCGCGGGGGTTTCGGCGTCGTCTATCGGTGTCTGGAGCCCTCGCTCGATCGCACAGTCGCGGTCAAGGTGCTGACCTCGGAGATCAGCGGCGACGAACGCGAGCGCTTCGTCCGGGAACAGCACGCGCTCGGCCGACTCTCGGGTCACCCCAATATCGTTGCGGTGCATCAGGCCGATGTGATCGCCGACGGTCGTCCGTTCATCGTCATGCCCTTCCATTCGCGCGGTTCGCTGGATGCGCGATTGCGCGCGACGGGACCGCTGCCGTGGCAGGAGTTGCTGTCGATCGGGGTGAAGATCGCCGGGGCGCTCGCCGCGGCGCATGCGACGGGCACGCTGCACCGGGATGTGAAGCCCGCGAACATTCTGGTGACCGATTATGGAGAGCCGCAACTGGCGGACTTCGGCATCGCGCATATCGGCGGGGGATTCGAGACCTCTGCCGGACATATCACCGGCACACCGGCATTCATCGCACCCGAGGTGCTGCGGGGCGCGCCGCCGACTGCGGTTTCGGACGTTTACAGCCTCGGCGCCACCATGTTCTGCCTGCTGACCGGGCACGCGGCCGTCGAACGCCAGTCCGGTGAGGCCGTGCTCGCGCACTTCGTTCGAGTCACCTCGACACCCGGGCTCGACCTGGGTGAAGTCGACGTCCCCGCCGAACTCCGCGCCGCGATCGAAGCCGCGATGGCCACTGATCCTGACCGAAGACCGCGTACGGCAGTCGAATTCGGCTATCTGCTGCGCGATGTCCAACGGAATTGCGGGCTCGATGTGGACGCCATGGCGGTGCCCGGGGATGCGCACGAACCGCGGTCCGGGCCGATAATGGTGCCCGCACAGCGCGGGACCGGCCCGCGGACCACCGTGCCACCGCCGGTCGCGTCGACCAAATACCGCCCGCCGACCTCGGGCCGCCCCCTGGTGGACCGACCGCGGCTGCTGCGCAAACTGCAGGAGGGCGGCAATCGCCGGCTGCTGCTCATCCACGCGCCGCCGGGCTTCGGCAAGAGCACACTGGCCGCGCAGTGGCGCGATGTTCTTACCGCACAGGGGATGCCGGTCGCGTGGTTGACGATCGACCACGACGACAACAATGTCGTCTGGTTCCTCGCCCACCTGGTCGAGGCGATTCGCCGGGCTCGCCAGGATCTGGCCGGCGGGCTGGTGACGATGCTGGAGGAGCGTTCCAACGATGCAACTCGCTACGTGCTGGCATCGCTCATCGATGAAGCGCACGACAGCGGTGCGCCGCTCGCCGTCGTCATCGACGACTGGCACCTGGTCACCGATGCCGGTACCCGCGCCGCCATGGAATTCCTGCTGGACAACGGATGTCATCACCTGCAGGTGATCGTCACCGGCCGAACGCGTGCGGGATTGCCGCTCAGCCGGATGCGCGTCGGCGACGAACTGGTCGAAATAGATTCCGACGACTTACGATTCGATGATGCCGAATCGGCGGCGTTCCTGCTCGACATCAATCGCCTGACGCTGGGCAGGTCGCAGGTCGCCGAACTGCTCGACTCGACCGAAGGTTGGATCGCGGCGCTGCAACTCGCTTCACTGTCGCTGCGCGGCAGCAGTGATCCCGCCGAGTTCATCAATCAACTGTCGGGCCGGCATGAGGCGATCGGCGAGTACCTCGTCGAAAACGTGCTCGACACGCTCGATCCGGACCTGCTGGACTTTCTGCTGGCGACCTCGATCACCGAGAAGATCTGCGCCGGACTGGCCGAAGCGCTGTCCGGCCCCACGGCCCCAAAGCTGTTGCAGCAGGTCAAGGCCCGAGATCTGTTCCTGCGCAATGTCGACTTGCGCGACAATGTCGGCGACGACTTCGAGTGGTTCCGCTATCACCGCATGTTCGGCGACTTTCTGCGCCGCAGGCTCGCCGAACAGGATCCCGACAGATGCATCCGGCTGCACCGCATCGCGGCCGACTGGTTCGCCGACCACGCGATGTTGAACGAAGCGGTGGATCACGCACTGACCGCCCGCGATTCGGCGGGTGCGCTGCGCCTGATCGAGGAGCGCGCGACGGAACTGCTGGAGAGTGCCCGGACGGCCACCCTGCTCGGGCTGGTCGCCAAACTGCCGACCGCGGTCGCGGTATCGAGTGCGCGCCTGCAACTGTTCGTGGCTTGGGGCAATATATCGCTGCAGCGGCCGGTGGCCGCCGAGGCGGCCCTGGATCGGGTCGACGCGGTGCTCGGTGCCGATCGACCGGATGCGGACGACACCGCCGGACTCCATCTCGAGGCCGTGCTGGCGCATGCCGCGTGCCGACTCACCGCCGACCGATTCGCGGAATTGCCGGAGTACGTCGCGCATCGGCTCGAGCCGGAGGTCGACCCGTTCATCGCGACCATCGCGGCGGGTGTCGGATCGGCAGCCGCCCTCTATCGGTTCGACTTCGACGAGGTGTACCGGTGGCAGCGGTGGGTGGCGCCGCATCGGGCCCGGGTCAAGGGGCCGACCGGCTTACTGCACAGCTACGGCTTGACCGGTGTGGCTGCCTTCGAGCAACTCGATATCGCGGCGGCGCAGGCGCATCTGGAAACCGCTCGGTCGCTGGCACTGGAAACCGGTCGCCATTCCTACATCACGCGTATGACGGGCGCACTGCTCGGTGCGCTGTGTTATTGGCGGGGCGAACTCGACGAAGCGGAGGCGCTGCTCGACGAGAGCGTCAAGGCGGGGCCCGAGGGCGGAGCGGTCGAATTCGTATCGGCAACATATGGAATCGGCGCGCGGATCGCGGCGCTGCGTGGCGATCTCGGAGCGGCGCGGGAGCGACTCGCCGAGGGCGCGAAGATGGCCCGCAATCTCGCGCTGCCCCGGCTGGCCGCCCGCATCGTCAACGAGCGAATCCGCCTCGGCCTGCCCATCGCCGCGGACGAGGCCGCGGCACTGGAGCGGCTAGAGCCCTACCGCGCCGAAGGAGATGGAATCACCATCCTCACCTCGGAAATCCAGTGGGATTCGGCAATACGGCTGCTATTGACGGATCACTCGGCCGGGGCCGCCGAGAACGCCACCGTATTGGCTGAACGGCTGGTGCGCGGCCTCGAGCGCCAGCGCCGCCCGCGGGCGTTATTGGAGGCGCGACTGCTATCGGCGTGCTGCCTGGCAACCGCAGACCGCTTGGAAGAGGCCATCGCCGTGCTGGATCCGGTATTGGCGCAGTGCGCCGAACTCGGCCTGCCGCGGTTGGCGGCCGATGCCGGAGCCGCCATCGAGCCCGCAATCGTCGCGCTCATCGGTACCGATCCGGCGCTGCGCCGGACGCCGCTGTCATTTCTGACGCAATTACTGCCCGCCGGTACCGGTCGGCGATAGTCCCGAGATATATGTGGCGTGGGTCACACTCGTCTACTCGCGCCCAATCGCGGAGTCTATATTAAGTGCACTGAATTGGTCTGTCGTTCGAGCTGCCTTCGTGCGGGAAGCGGCACACCGATAGTTGCACGACGAGGAAACGACAATGGCCCGATACGACACATCGACGGTGTTCGAGCGCCAGCCCGCCTGGCAGCCGATATCGCTGCGGCGGTCCCGCCAACGCTGCGACGATTGCCGTATCCGAGTGCGTTTTCGGGGGCACCCCACGCTGCAGTATCGCGCGGCCCGGGAGGCTGCCGAGTGTTTCGCGGCGGCCGTACGGGGATTGGGCGTCGACGTCGACATCGATACGAAGCTTTACGAGGGGCTGCTTCCACTGCCCTGTGCGCGGCTGTGGACGTCGTAGCCGGATATCGACAATGAGGAGTCTCTTTTCGCATGACAATGATCGATGCCGCAATCCTGGCGCTTCGGCTGGTGGTCGGCCTGACCATGGCCGCGCACGGCTATAACCACCTGTTCGGCCCGGGGGGTGTGGCCGGTACGGCGGGCTGGTTCGCCTCGATGGGGCTGCGGCCGCCCCGGGTCCATGCGGCATTGAGCGGTGCGGGGGAGTTGGCGGCCGGAATCGCCTTCGCGGCCGGACTGCTCACCGCGCCAGCGGCGGCGTTCATCGTCGGCAGCATGGCGGTGGCCGCGGTCATCGCGCATCGGAAGAACGGCTTCTTCGTATTCAAGGACGGCTACGAATACGTGCTGATGCTGGCGGTGGTGGCCGCCTGTGTCGCGGCCGTCGGGCCGGGCGAGGCGTCGTTGGATCGTGCGTTCGGCATCGATGCGACGCTCGCCGGTGGTCTCGGACTGGCCGTTGCGGTGGTCGGGGGAGTCGGCGGCGCGGCGGTTTTGCTTGCCGTGAGTTGGCGGCCGAAAGCGCAGGCAGAATAAGGGAATTCGGCGGCCCCGCACCGACGGTGGTGCGGGGCTGTTCGTTATTTCAGAACCACGCGCCCCGCTCGCCCATGGCGACCAGTTCGCCCAGCGCCTCGCTGGGCAACGCGATCCGTGGTGTGGCCGGTACGTGCCGTGGCCGTTCCGGCTGCGGCGCGACGCCGAACAGCTTCTCCGATATCGCGTGCGCGGTATTGGCGACCAGTGGCGCCAGTCGTTCGAGTGCGGCCTGGGCGTCGCAGACGATGGATATCGCGCCGATCGGCCCGTCCGGCCCGCGCACCGCGGCACCGACACAGGCGATATGTGAATAACATTCGCCGCGCTCGAAGGCGAGGCCGTTGCGCGCCCGGATCCGGCTCAATTCCTGGTGCAGGATCCCGATATCGCTGATGCTTCGGGTGGTTCGCTTCTGGATCGCGCCCTTGAATTGTTTGTCGACCCGCTCGGGTGACAACCAGGCGAGCATGCTTTTGCCGATGGCCGTGCAGTGGGCGGGGGCGCGGCCACCGACTCGCGACGGAATTTCCACCGCGGCCCGGCCACCGAATTTATCCAGGTAGTAGACCTCGGTGCCGTCCAATACGGCCAGGTGCACGACCATCTCGGTGCGCACCGCCAGCGCATGCAGCGGCGGGAATGCCGCGGCACGCAATGCGTTGTGGCCGTCTTCTCGGCCCCCGAGACCCAATGCCAGGGATCCGAGGCCGTACTCCCTGCCGTCGCGTTCCAGCCAGCGCAGCTGAACGAGATGTTTCAGAATGCGATGGGTCGAGGACCGGGGTATGTTGGTCCGGCCGCTGACCTCCTCGAGCGTGAGGCGCGTCTGTGCGCCCCCGAACGATTCCATGATCAACGTCATGCGTTCTACCAGCGATGGGGATAACGCAGACTGCTCTGCGGCGTCGGCAGCTTCACTGATCCTCAACATTGAGGTCATTTCAGCGCCTCCTTACTTCGGAGACTCGAACTTCAGCGGCCAGTCTAACCACGCGAAGGCACCGTTTTGGCGGAAATCGCTCAAATTTATACAGATCGGTACAGAGAACATTTGCCGAAAAAAGGGTACTGATCTCTATCCCGGCTGTTTCTCGCCGCCGGGCGCTCCTGGTATCGGCCGGGAGTTGTTCGCTCCCGACCGAGGCTCAGGTTACTGAATATTGCTCGTGCTCAAGCAATCTCGGGGATCGAGCCACCTGTCAAACGGCGGCCCCCGCGAGGTCGAGTGCCGCACGATAGGAGAAGACGAGGGAGGAGCCGACCGGTGTCCCGGCACCCGGGTAAACCCGACCCGACATGGCGGCCATCGTGTTACCGCTCGCGTACAGGCCCGCGATCGGCTCGCCGTCCTCGCGCAGTACGCGGGCGTTCTCGTCGGTCTTCAGGCCGCCCTTGGTGCCGATGTCGGAAAGCGCGACTGTGGCGGTGTAGTAGGGCGGAGTGTCGATCGGCGCCACCAGCGGGTTCGGGTAGCTGTTGTCGAGTGGATTCACGTAGTTCATCACGGGTCCGGCGGGGAATCCGACGATGTACTGGGCCATCTGGTCCCAGACGGTCTCGCCCCGGTGGAACTTCTCGTCGACCCCCTTGTCGGCGTAGGAGTTGAACTCCTCGATCGACTTGCGGAGGTTCTCGGCGGGCACGGCGATGAGGTCGGCCAACTCCTCGATGGTGTCGGCCTTGCGCAGCGCACCCGATTCGAACCACTCGGGGCGGGGCGGCACGGCCGGGTCGCCGCCGAAGCTGTCCCGGTCGATGTGGCGCTGATCGAAGATCCAGTGGCACGGAATGTGCGCGACGCCGGTCTCCTTGTGCTGCCGCAGCATCTCTCGCCCGGCCCGGTCGTAGGGCAGCAGTTCGTTCATGAAGCGCTCGCCCACGCTGTTGACCCAGATGCCGCTGCGGGTACCGGTGTGGAAGACCGGCCGTCCGCCGGGCTGTACGACACCGGGGACGTACCACGCTTGGTCGAGCAGCTCGGTGGCGGCTCCGATCGCGACGGCCGCCTGCAGCGCGTCGCCGGTGTTCCCCGGAGCGCCGTCGGACCAGTCACCGTGGTACGGGGCGACCTTGTGTTTCTCGCGCAGCTCGCGATTGCGCTCGAATCCGCCGGCGGCGAGGATGACGCCGCGGGTAGCGCGAATCCGGACGCGCTCGCCCTTGCTGACCGCCTCCACGCCGACCACCCGGTCGCCCTCGACGATCAGGCTCTCGAGCGCGGTCTCGAGCTTGTAGGACCCGTTCCCGGTCTCGAGGAACGCCTTCAGCGCTCGCGCGATGAGGGCGCGGCCGCCGGTGAGCAGGGGTCCGGCTTCCGCGCCCGAGAGCTCGTTGGGGAGTAGGTCGCGGATCAGCGGGGCGAGATCACCGAGCTCGGCGGCCTCGATCTCGGCCGGGAAGATGGTGTTGCCCGCGGCCGTCGCGCCGGGCTTCTCCGCGAAGTAGTCGGGCACGGGCTGGTAGGTGAAGGACCCGAACCACGGGTTCTGCTCGATTTCGTCGATCAGCTGCGGACCGGTGCGCAGATAGGCATCCTGCATGACTTCGCGGGATGGATCGTCGACGATCTCCCGGAGGTAGCCGCGCACCGTTTCGGCATCGTTCTCGATGCCCGCGCGCCGCAGCGGGGCGCTGCCCGGAAACCACAGTCCCGCACCGGAATAGGCGGTCGTGCCGCCGAAGCGATCGGTCTTCTCGATGACGAGCGTGCGCAGGCCGCGAGATGCGGCGGCGTAGGCGCCGACCAGCCCTCCTCCGGACCCGACGACCACGACGTCGTAGGTTTCCTCGTCAGCGGGCATATCCATCTCCTTGCTTCCGGACCGCGAATCTCCTGCCATCGCCCGCCCAGTGACCTGGGTCACCCGGGGCATGGACCTCCCGAGTGTGGGGGCTGCGGCGATCGGGCCGGGATCGGTTCCCGCTGTGCGGAAGCAGTGCTTCCTCCGGCCACCGCGAACGCGCGGCTTCCGGTGGGCGGAAATTCTCCTGGTGGCGCACGCCACACGAATTAGCGTTCCTGGCCGTCAATCGATTTCAAGGAGAGCTCGCATGACTCTTTCCCACGACTACGATCCCGGCCCTCGGATCGCCCACGCGGGTGGCATCAATCTCGGCACGACGGACCTGGAGCGTTCGCTGGGGTTCTTCCGCGACCTGCTCGGCATGGAGGTCGTCGCGCAGACCGACGACGGCGTGGCCTACCTGCGCGGCTACCAGGAGCTCACCCACCACTCGCTCGTGCTGACCCAGCAGGATGAGGCCACGGTGAACACCTACAGCTTCCGGGTCCAGCGCCCGCAGGATGTCGAGCTGTTTTACGAGCAGCTCCAGCGGCAGGAGATCGAGACGATAGAGCTGCCCGCCGGGCACGAGGTGGGCCGCGGCACCGCGATCCGGTTCCTGGTGCCGGGCAGTGAGCATCCGTTCGAGCTCTACTACGACATCGAAAAGCCGCTCGCGCCAGCGGAGTTGCGCTCGAAGCTGCCGAGTAACAGCTCGCGCCGCCGCGGTTTCGGCGTGCGCCGCCTCGACCATCTGAACGTGCAGACCAGCGCGAGCACGGTGAACCAATCCGAGCAGTGGCTGCAGGACGCGCTGGGCTTCAAGCGCCGTGAGTTCGCGATGATTCCGCAGTTCCCGGAGACCATCATGGCGTCCTGGCTGTCGGTGACCCCGCAGGTGCACGACATCGCGATCGGGGTGAACGGTGAGGACGCGAAGGCGCGCTTCCACCACATCGCCTTCAATATCGAGAACTACCACGACATTCTGCGGGCCGCGGACGAGATTCGTGATCTCGAGATCGATTACGGGCACGGTCCGGGTAAGCACGGCATCGGTCAGGCGATGTACCTCTACATCCACGATCCCGGTTCCGGTCACCGCGTCGAGCTCTACTCCGGCGGCTACCTGATCATGGATCCGGACTGGCAGGCACTCGAGTGGAAGGTGCCCGAGCTGCAGTACGGCCAGACCTGGTACGGCGATGTCCTCGATGTCGGCCCGGGCGCCGGATTCCTCAGCACCTCGCCGTCCGCGGGCCTGAAATGACGCAGCGGACCGCTGATGTCGACGGGCTCACCTTCAACTACCACGAGGTGGGTGAGGGTGAGCCGCTGATTCTGTTGCACGGTTCGGGTCCCGGTGTCAGTGCCTGGTCGAACTTCCAGCACAATCTGCCGGTCTTCAGTGAGCAGTTCCGGGTGATCGCACCCGATCTGCCCGGCTTCGGCGGTAGCGCGCTGCCCGAACTCGACGAGATCTACCCGGTGGTCGCCGCGAAGCGGATCGCGCGGCTGATGGATCACCTCGGCATCGACTCCGCGGTGTTCATCGGCAACTCCATGGGCGGAGCGGTGGCGGCGGAATTGGCCGCCCTGTATCCCGAACGGGTGCGTCGGATGGCCATCATGGGCTCCGGTGGACTGTCGGTCGGTATCTTCCAGGCCGAACCCAGCGAGGGCTTCCAGCGACTGTTCGAATTCCTCGGTGATCCCACCCGCGACCGGATGATCGCCTGGATCAAGGCGATGGTGTTCAACCCCGCGCTGATCACCGACGAACTCGTCGACGAACGCATGCGCAATGCCACCGCCGAGGGTGTGATCGACCGGATGAAGGCGATCTTCGGTTCGATGTTCGATCCGAAGCTGCGTCAGACGTATACGCCGCTGTGGACGAAGGCCGCCACCATCACGACGCCGACGCTGATGCTGTGGGGTCGCGACGACCGGATGCTGCCCTACGACCAGGCGCACTTCGCGAACCGCTGGCTGCCCGATGTCGAATTGCACACCTTCGCCCGCTGCGGGCACTGGGTGCAGATCGAGCGCAAGTCCGATTTCGAGCGGGTGGCGATCGAATTCCTCACCCGCAAACCAACCGCCTCATAGTCGCCCGACGCCGACGCACCATGCGTCTTTCCAGTGAGCGGAAAGTCTGTGGTGACCGAATGGACCAAGGAATCACAATGAGCCAATCCCCTCGCCAGATCGGCACTTTCGGTGGCCGTCGCGGCGGCACCTGTAGTTTCCCAGTAAGTAGGAGGTGTGCGTCGTGGCACACGAAGTAGTCCAACGTGTCGAGGAGCTCGGGCCGGAACTGGCCGCACTCGCCGAGGAGAACGAGAAGCTCGGCAAGCTGAGCGATAAGACCGCCGAACTGCTGCGTTCGGCGGGGGTGATGCGGCTGCTGCAGCCCAAGGAGTTCGGCGGTTACCAAGCGCATCCGCGTGATTTCGCCGAAGCGGTGATGGCGGTCGCGCAGCACGACCCCGCCGCGGGCTGGGTATGTGGCGTCGTCGGCGTTCATCCGTGGGAGATGGCGCAGATGGATCCCCGTCTGCCGCAGGAGGTTTGGGGCGAGAACCCGGACACCTGGATCGCCTCGCCCTATATGCCGATGGGCGTCGCCGATCCGGTAGAGGGCGGTTACCGGCTCAGTGGGCGATGGCCGTTCTCCTCTGGCACCGACCACTGCGAGTGGGTCTTCCTCGGCGCCTTGCTCGGCGACGGCACCGGGAAGCCCGCCGGGCCGCCGACCGTGCTGCATGTGGTCGTCCCGCGTGCGGACTACAAGATCATCGACGATTCCTGGGACGTGGTCGGCCTTTCGGGTACCGGCAGTAAGGACGTGGTGATCGAGGGGGCGTTCCTGCCCGACTACCGCGTCATCGTCCAGGACGAGATCATGCAGGGTGCGGCGGCAGAAAAGCGCGGCCTTACCGACGCGGTGTACAAGCTGCCCTTCACCACCATGTTCCCGCTCGGGTTGACTTCCGCGGTCATCGGGATCTGCGAGGGCGGACTGCGTGTGCATCTGGACCAGCAGCGCGAGCGCGTCGCGGTGACCGGTGTCCAGGTGCGCGACGATCCGTACACGCTCTACGCCGCGGGTGAGGCGGCTTCGGAGATCGAGGCTTCGCGGATTCAGCTGATCAACGGCGTAAGTCGGCTGTATGACCAACTGGAGTCCGGGCAGCCGATCACGCTGGAGGACCGGTTGGATATCCGGCGCAATCAGGTCCGCTGTGCCTGGCGGGCGGTTTCGGCATTGGACGAGGTCTTCGCGCGCTCCGGTGGAAACGCCGGTCGGCGGAGTAACCCGATCCAGCGGTACTGGCGTGACGCGCATATGGCAATGCAGCACATGGTCCACGTTCCCGGTACGGCCTATCACGCGAATGCACTGGTCAAGATGGGGCTCGAGCTGCCGCCGTCGATGGTCGTGATGGTCTGACACGAGCGGATAGGAAAGGACGGATATGAGCGAGCGAACCATCAACACAGCCGACCACTCGCTCGTGCCGGAGACGGTGGTGGCGATCAATACGCGCCACTTCCGGAATGTGCTCGGCCATTTCCCCACGAGCGTGGTCGCGGTCACCACCCTCGACGATGATCAGCGCCCGCACGGGTTCATCGTTGGGACGTTCACCTCCGTCTCGCTCGACCCGCCCCTGGTGTCGTTCCTGGTGGACACGTCGTCGACAACCTTGCAACGCATCCGCGAGACCGGGCGGTTCTGCGCAAATGCGTTGGCGGGCAACCAGGAACACGTGTCGCGGCGAATGGCGTCCAGGGGTGGCGACCGGTTCGAGGGCGTGACGTGGCAGTCGTCCGCATTGGGCAATCCGGTATTGGACGGTGTTGTCGCGTGGGTGGACTGCACCGTTGCCCAGATCGTCGAGATCGGTGACCACGTTCTGGTCGTCGGGCAGGTGCACGAACTGCGGGTGGAGTCGGTGCGTACTCCGCTGCTGTTCTTCCGCGGTGGGTACGGCGACTACCTCGCCAGCGCGTCGCTTGTCCTGGACCAGCTCGTCGGCTGGTAGTCACCTGAACCCGGTGTAGCAGTGCGCAATTCGACGACCCCAATGGCAGGGCAGGCCATTGGGGTCGTCGTCTGTCAGACCAGCATGTCGTCGACGTACAACCCGAACGAGCCGCGGCCGCACAGCGCCAGCGACGATTCGACATCGTTACCGGCATGGATACTGCCCGTATGCGCATCCCGCCAGGCCCGTTCGATCGGATTGCCACGGCGTCGTGACATGCCGCCCGCGGCCTGGAAAACCAGATCGATCGCGGTGATCGCGCGTTCGGTGCCGCACACCTGATCCCGGCGGCCGCGCAGCCGCAGCTCCATCGGGATGTCCTCGCGGCGGCGCGCGCGTTCGTACAGGTCCTGCAGGTTCCGGTGCAACTGCAGCACGGCGGCGTCGACATCCGATTCGGCCCGCGCCACGGCGATCTGCACGGACCGGTCCGTGCTGAGGCTGCCGCCGCCGAAACTCGGTCGGTTGAGATTGCGCATTCGCGTGAGAAATTTCTCCAGGCAGCCTTCCGCCAAACCGATCATCGGCGCGGTGACCGAATAGCTGTACATCGTTCCGAACGGCATGCGATACAGCGGACCGGTATTCAGTTTCTGGCCCGGACCACGCCGGTGGGTGACGTCGTAGTTGCGCGTCGTTCGATATTCCGGGACGAAGATGCGATCGATGTGCAGGTCATGGCTGCCGGTGCCGCGCAGGCCCACGGAGTCCCACACCTTGTCGATACGGTAATCCGCGCGCGGTACCAGCGCGGACACGATATCCACCGGATCACCGTTCTCGGCGTAGACAGTGCCGCCGAGTACCGCCCATGACGCGTGTGCGCAGCCGGATGCGAAGCGCCAACGTCCGCTGAGTTCGTAGCCCCCTTCGACCGGCGTCAATCGGCCGACCGGCGCATAGGACGGACAGATCAGCGCATTCGGGTGATCGGACCACACCTCGCGTTGTGCGCGCTCGTCGAAAAGTGCCACATGCCAGGGAACTACCCCGAGCACCGAAGCCACCCACCCGGTGGAGCCGCAGGTGCCCGCGATCATCCGGACCACGTCGTAGAACTGATTCGGATCGGCCTCCAGGCCCCCGCTCCACTTCGGTTGCAGCAGCCGAAAGACGCCGGCGGCGATCAGGTCGGTCATCGTCTGTTCCGGTATTTCTCCGGTCACGTCGACCTGCGCCGCGCGTTCGGCCAGTTCCGGCAGCAGCCCGCGCACCGCCTCGGCTACATCGTTGTCCATGCCGTAATCCTGCGCCCTGAGCACCGCGTACTCCAGCCGGAACACGACCGGCCCGCACGCGGCTGCCGCTGAACGGGAATACGCGGCGCGGACGATGGGGCGGCTGTGCGGCCGTCCCGCTCTGCGGAAGTTCGCCGACGGTCGAATGTGCGGGTCATCACACTAGGGGAGCTTTCGTCCTCGGGACGGAATTGCTGGCGATGAGTGCAGAGATCGAAGGAGATCCGTTGAAAAAGTCAATCTATTTCAGATTACAGCGCTGGTCGGCGTGGAGCGGATTCCTGGTCCTGGTACTGATGCTGGCCGCCTACGGGATCGGCGACCTGCTTTCGCCCATGAGTCCGACGATGTCCGCGAATGAGATTCGCGACTTCCTGATCGAGCATCAGCACGGGATTCTGCTGTGTGTGGCCATCATGGTGCTGACCGTGCCATTCGAATATCCATACGTCGTCGCGACCAGCATGCAGATGAGGCGGGTCGAGGGCGGCTGGGGCTGGCTGTCGATGGTTCAGCTGACCACCGGCGTCGTCGCGCCGACCGGTTTCTTCTACCCCTTGGCGATTCTGGCCGCCGCCGCATATCGGCCGGAAAGCCATTCCCCTGATGTCCTGTCCGCGATGACCGACATCTTCTGGCTGATGTATGTGGGCAACGCCTGTATTTTCGTCCTGCAGGTCTGGTCGATCGGGTTCGCTTCCTACTTCGACCAGCGCGACAAGCCGATTTTCCCGCGCTGGTACGCGCACCTGAGCATGCTCCTGGGGGTCCTGCTCATCTCGGGCGCCTTCGTCTTCCTGAACAAGACCGGCCCCTTCGCGTGGAATGGCATTCTGGCCCAGGGCATTCCGGCGATCGTCTACCTCGTCTGGAAGGTCGCGACGCCGCTGGTACTGCTGAAGGCGATCAAGGGCGAGGAAGCCGAACTCGCCGCGAAGGATGCTGTCGAGGCGGAGCCCGCGACCGCATAGCTCTGCGCTGTTCAGGGATTTCACGAAGGGCTTCCCGCCGACCCTGCTGCTGAGCGGCACCCGCGATGTGTTGTTGTCGGACACCGTGCGCCTGCACCGGAAGCTGCGCGCGGCCGGTGTCGGGGCGGACTGCATGTCTTCGAAGCTGCGGGTCACGGCATGTTCCTCGGGACCGCACCGGAGGACCGGGAAAGGGCCGGGGAAATCCGACGATTCGTCGACGAGCACTGGGCGGGGCGCTGAGACGAGCACTGGACCGCTGATCCGAGACTGAGGCCGGGTATCGCAATTCGATTGCGATACCCGGCCTCAGTTGTTGTTGCGCAGGGGAATTCGGCGCAACGTTAGACGGAGAGTGCGAAACCGCCTGTCACACGGAGCGTTTCGCCGGTGACGAAGGACGCCTTCGACGAGACCAGGTACAGCAGTGCCTCGACGATGTCGCGCTCCTCGCCCTCGCGCTGGAGGATCTGCTGACCCATGACGCGCTCGGCCTCGTCGCGAGCGAGTTCGGCCCGAATGGTTTCGGTGAAGATCAAACCGGGTGCGATCGCGTTGACGCGGATGCCGTCGGGGGCGAATTCGCGGGCGAAGGACATGGTCAGGCCGCGTACGGCGAGTTTGGAGACGCCGTAGACGGTGCGGTTGGCGTAGGCCGCCGACGACGAGATATTGACGATCGATGCGCCCTCGCGCCCGGTCATCGCCTTGTGCGCCGCGAGCGTGCAGTTGACCACGCCCATGACGTTGACGTCGAACACCCGCCGGACGTTGGCCAAGCCGAGTTCGGTGAACGGCCTGTTGTATGCGGCGTGCAGGCCCGCATTGTTGACCAGGATGTCGATACCGCCGTGGCGTTCGGCAACCGCGTCGATCATCGCGGCGACGCCGTCCTCGTCGGCGACATCGCAGGCCACGCCGGTCGCACTGCGGCCATGCGCGATCAGTTCCGCGGCTGCGGATTCGGCGACCTCGCCGTCGATATCGGCGAGTACGACGTGTGCGCCCAGTTCCGACAATGCGGTGCCGAATGCCTTACCGAAGCCGCGGCCGCCTCCAGTGATGATCGCGATTTTGCCCTCATGTTCGGACATCGCGTCCCTCCTTCGAACAGGGCACCGCAATGTGATGCCCGACTTGAACTTTCGCGTTCGAAACCGCGACTACTTCGGGGCGAACCGCTGGCCCGCATCGAGACGCAGGCACTGGCCGTTCAGCATCGGGTTGTCGATGATGGCGAGGGCGAGTTTGGCGTACTCCTCCGGACGGCCGAGCCGTTTGGGGAAGGCGGCGTCCTTGACCAGCTGCGCCCGCGCCTCGTCCGGGATTTTGGCCGTTATACCGGTTTCGAACAGGCTGGGCGCGATGGCGAGTACCCGGATACCGAGAGAGCCGAGATCACGGGCCATGGTCAGGCACATGCCCGCGATGGCGGCTTTGGAGGCGGTGTAGGCGACCTGACCGATCTGACCTTCGAAGGCCGCGATCGAGGAGGTGTTGATGATGACGCCGCGTTCGCCGGTATCCTCCGGATCTTCCGGCGCGTTGCGGCTCATATGCGCCGCCGCGAGCCTGCTGATATTGAAGGTCGCGACGGCATTGAGGTCGAGCACCTGACGGAAGGTCTCGAGGTCGTGCGGACCGTCCTTGCCGAGCGTGCGCTTGGCCTTGCCACCACCTGCCGTGGTGATCGAGACATGTAGTCCGCCAAGGGAATCCACGGCGTCGGCGAGTGCCTGCTCGGTCGCCACGAAGTCGGTGATGTCGACGGGGTGGAAGCTGGCGCCGAGCGCGGCGGCGACCTCGGCGCCCGCCGTACCGGGGCGGTCCAGTACCGCGACATCGGCACCGCGCGCCGCGAGCAGTTCGGCACTGGCCCGGCCCATACCGGAGGCGCCGCCGAATACGACGGCCTTCTTACCCTTGATTTCCATGGAATTCCTTGTCGTTCAGACGGATGCGGGGGACTGTTGCAGCAGGGTGCACAGCCGGTCCCGATGGACGGTGACGCCGCCGTAGAGGACGGCGTCGGTCTCGGCTCGGCGCAGGTAGAGATGCAGGTCGTGCTCCCAGGTGAAGCCGATGCCACCGTGTAATTGCAGGGCACGGGCCGTGACCTCCCCAGCGGCGGAAGAGGTATACGAGGCCGCGACGCAGGCCGCGCGCGTGGCGTCATCGGCATCGGCGGCCATCGCCGCGTAGTAGGTGGCCGCACGGGCGCCGTGCACGAACATCGCCATATCGGCGCACGCGTGCTTGACGGCCTGGAACGTGCCGATCGGCCGCCCGAACTGCACGCGGGCCTCGGTGTATTCGACGGTGAGTTCGAGCATGCGCGCCATGACCCCGAGGGCATCGGCGCATCGCAGTACCGAGGCGTAGTCGAGCAGCCATTGCACATCGGCGGCCCCGACCTCGAGGCGGCGCTCGGCCGGGACGCGCACCTGCTCGAACCGGACCTCGTAGAACGCGCGCGTCAGATCCAGGACCTGCTGACGCCGCACGGTGACCCCGGCGCTGTCCCGGTCGACGAGAAAAGATGTCGGAACGCCTTCGTGTCGCGCGGTGACCAGCAGCCAACGGGCGCCGCCCGCATCCTGCACCGCGGTCTTGACCCCATCGAGAATGAACTCGTCCCCGTCGCTGCGGGCCTCGGCGTGCACCCCGTCCAGCGTCCACGGTGCCCGCGGTTCCGCGAAAGCCCAAGTGGCCCAACCGGATCCCTCGGCGAGTGCGGGCAGCACCTCGGCCCGCAGTGCGGGTGCGCCCGCGGCGGCGATCGCGGCACCGACGACGGCGGTCGAGACAAACGGACCGCGTCCGAGCCCGCGCCCGATCTCCTCGGCGACCAGTGTCAGCTCGACCAGCCCCTGGCCCGCACCGCCGTACTCCTCGGGTAGCGCCAAGCCGGGCCAACCGAGCTCGGCGGTCAGCCGCCACAGCTGTGGGTCGACGTCTTCGTCGCGCTCCATCCAGGTCCGTAACGCCGCGATCGGCGCCCGGTCCGACAGTAGGTCGCGCGAGGCAGCGCACAACATCGTCTGCTCGTCGCTGAGCTCGAAGTTCATCAGTCACCACCCGATGCCGAAGACATAAACGTCATTGCGAAGGTATCCTTTTTTACATCTCGAGTCGAGATTCACCACGCTTTTCGCCGCGAATCTTTCCGGCAGCGCGGTAATAGAGTACAACGAATTATATGACTGACGCCGTTTTACTCTCCGCCTGCCGTACCGCCATCGGCACCGCCCGCAAGGGCACTCTGCGCGACACCAGCGCCTTCGATCTCGCCACCGTCGTTGTCCGGGAGGCGGCGCAACGCAGCGGCGTGCCGCCGGAGCTGATCGATGACATCGTGCTCGGCGAATCGGTGGCCGGTGGCGGCGATATCGCCAGGTATGCCGCGATCGAAGCCGGGCTCACGCACGTTCCCGGCTTGGCGCACAATCGGCACTGCGCCTCCGGATTGGCGAGTATCGCGACCGCCGCCGGGAGCGTGCTGGCCGGGATGGACCGCGCGGTGATCGCCGGTGGGACCCAGTCGTTCTCGACCGCTCCCGTTTCGCGTCGGCGGATTCCCGGTACCGACGACTGGCAGGACCCATGGAGCTCGCCGTCGCACGTGTCGACGCCCGAGGCGCCGAGCAACGATATGGCGATGCTCGTCGGCTGGAATACGGCGCGGCTGGCCGGGGTGTCCCGGGAGGAGATGGACGCCTGGGCCCTCGGGTCGCACGAGCGGGCCATCGCGGCGATCGACGCCGGCCGGTTCCTCGACGAGATCGTCCCGGTGAAAGTCACCGACCGGGACGGCGGGGTCTCGGTCTTCGACGTCGACGAACATCCGCGCCGCGGCTCCAGCATGGCGAAACTCGCGGCGCTGAAGCCGCTGCATCCGGAGATCGAGGGTTTCTCGATCACCGCCGGTAACTCCAGCGGATTGAACGACGGTGCGGCCGCGGTGGTCGTCGCCAGTTCCGAACTGGCCGCCGAACACGGGCTCGCACCGCTGGCCACCGTGCGGTCGTGGGCGAGCGTCGGCGTCGATCCGGTGCGTACCGGCCTCGCGCCGATCGAGGCGATCCGAAAGGCGTTGGACCGCGCCGGGATCGGCATCGGCGATGTGGATCTGTTCGAGATCAACGAGGCCTTCGCATCGGTGACCGTGGCCGCCGTGCGGGGATTGGGCCTGGATCCCGAGCGGGTCAATCCGTTCGGCAGCGGTTGCAGCCTCGGCCATCCGATCGCGACCACCGGCACCCGGATGGTGGTGACCCTGGCCCATGAATTGCGCCGTCGCGGCGGTGGTACGGCGGTCGCGGCCATGTGCGCGGGCGGCGGCATGGGGTCGGCACTGGTCCTGACGGTCTGAGCGGCCGTGATCGAGAGGCCGGACGAAGGACTGGGTGCTGCGGGGCTGAACGCCGAGGAGTTGAGTACGGAAGGTCTGGACTGCCGCTGGGTGGACGGCGTGCTGTGGCTGACCCTGGACCGGCCGCGGGTGCGCAACGCCATGACGATCGCAATGCGCCGGGCATTGATCGCGGCGATGCGCGCCGCCGATGCCGATGTGACGACCCGATTGGTCGTGCTCACGGGAACCGATCCGGCATTCTCGGCGGGTATCGACCTGAAAGAGGCGCTGGGAAACGGTGCCGGGTCACCGCGCGGGGCGCGCACCGATCCGGCGGCGGTGGTACGGGCGGCCCGCACGCCGGCACTCGGGGTCATCAACGGGTTGTGCTACACCGGCGCATTGGAATTGGCGCTGTCCTGTTCGTTCCTCATCGCCTCGGAGCATGCGAGTTTCGCCGACACGCACGCCGCGATCGGATTGCCGCCGGGGTGGGGGATGAGCGCACTGCTGCCCCGCGCGGTGGGTGTGCGTCTGGCGCGTCAGATGATGCTGACGGGGGAGCGGATCGATGCGGCAAGGGCCCTGGTGGTGGGGCTGGTGAACGAGGTCGTCCCACACGATCGGCTGCTCGACCGAGCCTGGGAGCTAGCGGATTTGATCCGCCTAGCCCACCCGGATGCCGTCGCGGGGACACTCGAACTGCTTGCCGATGGTGAAGGCACCAGCCTGGCCCATGCCCTGGCGTTGGAGGCGCGGGCGAAGTTGCGCTGGCGTTCGGATGTGGTGGACGTGGCGCGCCGATTCGCGGCTCGGACCAACCGAAAGTAACTGTGCGACAACCCTTCCACTGTGACTGAGCGCCGCTGACATCAAGAGCCCCGTACCTCGTTTGGTGGCGAGGTACGGGGCTTTTGTCTGCGCCGGTCGCGCTGATCGGCGTCATCGCTCAGGCGAGCACTCTGGTTGTGGCGGCCAGAGTGCTCGCGGTAGCGATGCGGGCGTCCCTGTCAGGCCTTCGGCGATTCGGGTTACTTCGGTGCGGGCATCGGCGAGTTGATCGTGGTGAAGTACTGGATTGCCGCCATGATCGCGACCGGTGCGGTCACCAGGAGCTGTCCGGCCAGGGTGCCGAGCGCGCCGATGGCCACGATCCCGCCGATACAGCCGATGGCCGCCGCGGGAATGAACGCGCCGAACAAACCGACGATCGTCGCCGAGGCGACGGTGGCGCCTGCGATGCCGCCCAGAACACAGCCGACGGCCCCGCCGGCGATGCCGCCGACCATGGTGCCGATCGTCGAACCCGCCGTGATGGTGCTGATCATCCGGCCGAACGCGGCCTGTTCCCGGTCGTAGGGGGTCTTCCAGGGGGCCTGGTCCTCATAGGGCAGGGCGACCGGGGTGTACACCGCGTGTTCAACGTCGAACTGCGGGGTCAGTGTGGCGGTGCGATCGGTGATCTCCGCGGCGATGGGGAAGACGAAATCGTCCACCCGGAAAGCCAATTCGGCACCGGCGAGGGTGATCCCGTTGGCTGCCTTGATCTTGAATATCCCGTCTTCCACGGCCATCGAACCGGCATCGGTGCTGACGATCGTGGATTTGTCGGTGACGTTCGTCGTGTAATGGACGCCGTCGTCGGCCTGTGGTGCGGCGACACCGGCCTGTGCGGTTACAGCGAGCGCGGTTGCCAGTAACACACCGGTGGCTGCGATTTTCCTCATCCTGTGTTCTCTTTCTTTCGGATCCCTCGGACTTCGATGTGGAGGGACGTCTACTTCGGCACGACCTTCAGGTCCGGAATCTGCTCGCCGCAGGCCGGAGCGCCATTCGTGTCCGGCACGAACTTGTCGCCGCGCAGGATGGAGATGAAGGTGCAGTTGCCCGGGGAGCCGACCGAGTAAGAGCCGCGGTTCTCGAAATCGGCAGGCTTCGGGAACAATCCACCGGCAGTCCAGGTCTTGTCGGTACGCAGCGCGGACATCAACTGCTCCTGGCTTGCGTTGCAACCGGCCTTCTCGAGCCCCTCGATCAGCAGGTCGGCGCTGACCCAGCCCACCGCCATCGAGAAGGACGGGATACCGCTCTCCGAGCCCGCATACTGCTTCAGCGCCGCCGAAAATGCCCGAGTCGCTTCGGTATTCATCTCCGTCGGTGCGAATGACGTCATGAAGCCGACGCCTTGGCCCGCCGCGATCGCCGGCGGCGACTTCAGCAGATCCGCCCCGTAGCCGGTGGCCAGCAGCACGGACTTCATCTCGACCCCGGCCTGCCGCAGACCGGTCATGAGCGCGAATCCGGTATCCGGAATGACCGGCGCGTACAGCACATCGGCACCGGATTCCTTGATGCCGAGGACATAGGGACCGACATCGGTAGTCCCGAACGGAATGCGGATGTTGACATAACCGCGCGTCAGTCCGGCGTGTTCGGCCGACAGCGCGGCGCCTTCCGCCGACTTCGTGGCACTCGGGGTGTTGTAGGAGAGCACGGCGGCCTTGGTGCCGCCGATCTTCTTCCAGTAGTCACCCAGGGTCGTCGCGGTCTTGTTGTAGTCGGTACCACCCGTCGCGGCGAAGAGGTTGTCGTACTTCGGGTTGAACCACTGCTCGCCGCCGTCGAAGCCGGCGCCGAGGAACGGCGTCTTGCTCGCCTGGGTGCCCGCGTACTGGCCTGCGCCGTAGAAGTACGTGCTCACCGGCAGTACCGCGTAGACGTGATCCTGCTGCACCAACTTCTGTGCTGCGGTCAACGCGCCCTGCGGTGTGGACTGGTCATCACCCATGACGACGTCGAAGCCGCGCGCCGCGCACTTGCCGTTCGCCGCCTGGTATGCGGCGAAGCGGGCTTTCACCCCGGGTTCGGTACCTGCGTAGTTGGCGGTCGCGGCGCCGCTGAGCGAGGTCAGCACGCCCACCTTGACCGGCCCACTCGTATCGGCCGGGCCGCCGGAGCCGCCGCTGCCGCACGCAGGAACAAGAAACATTGCGGCGCACACCCATGCTGCGATCGCACCGACTCTGCGCATCTGCACTCCTCTAGCTATCGCCGATCCAGCTACGGTGCCGGAACGGCTCTGAGGGCTACAGTGGAGCATATTCAGTACCCTTTGTATCCGTTTTTCACGAAGAATCCGGACAAAATCCTTGACGATGACCCTCTATTAGCGCACTCTTACCCGTACCTTCAGAGCGTCGAACTTTTAGGGGCCTCACCGTTGCTCTCCTACGTTCTCGCCGGCCTAGCCCTCGGAGCGATTTACGCAATCGCCGCGGCATCGCTGGTCGTCACCTACGTTTCCTCGGGCGTTTTCAACTTCGCCTTCGGCGCCATGGCCTTCGCCGTCGCCCGCTTCTACTACTTCCTGCACGTCGAACACGGGTGGTCGATGCCGCTCGCGGCCGTCGTCGCGATCGGGCTGTTCGGCCCGGCTCTCGGCATCGCGCTCTATGTGCTGCTTTTCCGCTACCTGCGACTGCGCTCACCGCTGGTCAAGATCGTCGCGACGATCGGCCTGTCGGTCGCATTGCCACCGCTGGTCAACCTGGTGCTGGGACACCTGGTGAACACCACGGCACCCGGCCTTGCTCCCCAACCGCTGCGGATATTGCACGTATTCGGGGCGGTCGTCGATATGAACCAGGTGATCACCTATACGGGCCTGGCGGTGGTTTTGCTCGTCGGCACCGGGCTGCTCCGGTATACCGATATCGGCCTGCGGGTTCGTGCCCTGGTCGACTCCGAGGCGCTGACCGCTATGTCCGGAGTCAGCCCGACCCGGGTGTCGCTCGGCGTATGGGCATTCAGTGCACTGTTGGCCGGACTCGCGGGTGTTCTCGTCGCCCCGACCGCGGGACTCACGGTCGAGGGCATGACCTCATTGATGTCGGCCGCCTTCGCGGCGGTGGTCGCGGCGCGGCTGCGCAGTCTGCCGATGGCGGTCTCGGTCGCGCTCGCAATGGGTGTGGTCACCAATGTCATCCAGCGTTACCTCGACCCGCAGAGCCCGTTCTCGGCGCAGATCGTGCCCAGCATTCCGTTCATGTTCATGCTGGTCTTCCTGCTGTACTACGCGGTGCGTGGACAGGCGGGCGATACCACGGCGGGCGGCGCGCTCGATCGCGCGATCCGCACGGCCAATGCCGGAGCGCCCGGTAGCTCGGGCGGATCACGCACCGGGCGGACCCGACCGACGGCCGCACCCGTCGCGGCCGTGGTGACGTTGGTCATCGTCGCGGTACTGCCCCTGGTTCTCGAGGACTTCTGGGCCGGTCTGGTCGGTGCCGGTATCGCGCTCGCGATCGCGCTGCTGTCGTTCACGCTGGTCACCGGTGAGGGCGGCATGATCTGGCTGTGTCAGATCACTTTCGCGGGGTTGGGTGCCATCTTCGCGGCTGATCTGACCACCAATTCCGGGTGGTCGCCGCTGGTGGCGGTCCTGGTCAGTGCGTTGTGCATCGTGCCGATCGGCGTGATCCTCGGCTTGCTGACGATCCGCCTCGGCAACCTGTACGTCGCCCTGGTCACGCTGACCTTCGGCCTGCTCGCCCAGAACCTGATCTTCATGCGGGACCGGTTCTACAACTCCGGCCAGGGCATCTATATGCCGCGCCCCGAATGGGCCGCGGACAACGCGACATTCGCTCTGCTCGCCCTGGTGGTGTTCATCGGGCTCGGTCTGCTCGTGGTCAATCTGCGGCGTTCGACCGCGGGACTCGCGGTGACCGCGGTCCGGTGGAGCGAACCCGGCTCGCGCACGCTCGGCCTGAGCATTCTTCCGATCAAGGTGCTGGTATCGGCCCTCGCCACGTTCGTCGCGGCGATCGGCGGCGGATTTCTCGCGCTGAATTACCAGTCGGCACTGCCCGATTCGTTCAATGCGTTCACCGGTCTGGTCTGGCTGGCCGTTCTGGTCACCCTGGGCGCACGGTCGATCATGGGCGCGCTGGTCGCTGGGGTGGCTTTCGCGGTGCTGCCCAGCGTGTTCCAGACCTACCTGCCCACGAGTTGGGCCGAGATCCCGGTCATCATGTTCGGCTTCGGTGCGATCATGCTCGCCCGCAATCCGGACGGGATCGTCGCGATGCACGCGCGGCAACTCGACGATGTCATTCGTTGGTGGCAGCGCCGACGGCCCGCCGTCGAAAGCTCCGAAATATTAAAGGCAACAACGGGTTCCGAGACGACACCGGCGGTGGAGCAATCCCGCGAGCGCGTCGAGGAACCACAGCTGACCCCGGGAGACCTGGCATGACCACCGACCCAACCCCACCGCGGATCGAGGCCAAAGGTGTGACCGTCCGCTTCGGTGGACTCGTCGCCCTCAACGACGTCGACCTCCAGGTCCCACCCGCCTCCATCGTCGGTCTCGTCGGCCCCAACGGCGCGGGCAAGAGCACCTTGTTCGCGGTGCTGTCCGGACTGCTGAAACCGAGTTCCGGCGCCGTCCTGATGGACGGTCACGATGTCACCAAGGCGAGTGCGCAGTCGCGGGCCCGGCGCGGCCTGGCCCGCACCTTCCAGCATCCGGAGCTCTTCTCCGGACTCACCGTCCGCGAACACGTAGTGCTCGGCTACCGGCTCCGGCACGCCCGCAGCCGGATGTGGACCGACCTCGTGACGGCGGGCGGTTTCCGCCGCGCCCCCGCCGACGAGGACCGACGGGTCGACGAGATCCTTGCCGCACTGCAACTGACCGGGCATGCCGATCTGCCGGTGGCCGGGCTGCCGCTGGGCACCAGCCGGCTCGTCGAGATCGCCAGGGCGCTGGCCGTCGATCCGAATGTGCTACTGCTCGACGAGCCGTCATCGGGGCTGGACGCACGCGAAACCGATGAGCTCGCGGGCACATTCACCCGTGTCGTGGCCGACCACGGTGTCTCGCTGCTGCTGGTCGAGCACGATGTCGATCTGGTGCTCGGGCTCAGCGATGTCGTCCATGTGCTCGACTTCGGCGTCAAGATCAGCGAAGGAACCCCGGCCGAGGTCCGCGCGGATCCGGCCGTGCGCGCCGCGTACCTGGGCGCGGGCCCCGACGAGGAAAGGACCTCGGCATGACCCCCACATCTGCCTTGCTCGCCGTCCGCGACCTGAGCGTCCGCTACGGCGCCGCACAGGCACTGCAGGGCGTGACCTTCGATGTGCATCCGAACAGCGCGCTCGCCGTGCTCGGGCCGAACGGTTCCGGAAAAAGCACCCTGGCCAGGGCGCTGTCCGGGCTCGTGACGCCGGTGGACGGAATCGTCGAACTCGACGGCCGCGACATCACCGGCGCGACGCCGGACCGGATCCGGCGCGCGGGCCTGGTGCATCTGCCCGAAGGCCGCGGCGTATTCCCGACCCTGACCGTGCTGGAGAATCTGCGCATGGCCACCGCGGCCGATCGGCGGCGCAGTGCCGCGGCCATCGAGCATGCCTTCGAGATCTTTCCCGTGCTGCAGCAACGGCAGCGTCAGGCCGCGGGCACCCTTTCCGGCGGTGAACAGCAGATGCTGTCGCTGGCCAGGGCGCTGATGGTCGAACCGCGGTTGGTGATCGCCGACGAGATGTCGCTCGGGTTGGCGCCGAAGATGGTCGATGTGGTCTTCGAGAGCCTGCAGCGGGCCAGGGCGGCCGGTGTCGCGGTGATCATGATCGAGCAGTTCGCCAGTCGCGCACTGGCTTTCGCCGATCACTGCCTCATCCTGCAGCGTGGGCGGATCGCCTGGTCGGGTGCCGCCGATCAGGCCGGTGACGAACTGCTGCGCGGCTATCTAGGTGACGCCACCGCGGCTTGAGGTGTGCATAGAAAAGAGGCCGAGGCGCATTGCCTCGGCCCCTTTTCGGATCACTCCGGTTCGATGATGGAAACCGTCTTGTAGCGCAGGAATTCGTCGATCCCGGCCTGCCCGCCTTCTCTGCCGTAACCACTGATCCCGACGCCGCCGAAGGGCGTATGCGGCCACTTCTCGGTCAGCGGCACTCGGCTGGTCAAGTGCCCGGTCGTGTCACCGACTTCGGCCAGTTAGCTAATGGGTGTACTAGTTACAACGAGTTCAGTAACTTGCTGGCAGGATCGATGTAGAGGTGACCTCATTATGCTGACGTCGATAGGATTCCCGCATGAAAGGCACGACTGGCTCGGCCACGGCCATCCCCGCGAACAGGGCGATTCGATGACTGTCCGTCAGGAACGACGCGGCCGCGTGCTCGTGGTTCGGATCGACCGCGAGGAGAAACGCAATGCCATCGATCGAGCGGTCGCCGAGGGCATCGACGCGGCGCTGAACCTGCTCGAGGACGATCCGACGCTCTGGGTCGGCGTACTTACGGGGACCGCGTCGGTGTTCTCGGCGGGCACCGATCTGAGGGACGGGGCCGGTGGCGGCACCGAACGGGGCGGAGAGTACGGCATCATTCGCCGTCGCCAGGCGAAGCCGCTGATCGCGGCGGTCGAGGGGCCTGCCTTCGGTGGTGGTCTCGAGATCGTCCTCGCCTGCGATCTCGTAGTCGCTTCGCGCACAGCTCGTTTCGCACTCCCGGAGACCCGGCGCGGTGTGGTCGCCTCCTCGGGCGCGCTCTTCCGCACACTGCGGGCCCTGCCGCTGCACATAGCCAAGGAGCTATTGATCACCGGCGCCGTATTCGACGCCGAACGCGCTCATCAACTCGGGCTGGTGAACCGCGTCACCGAAGCGGGCCACGCACTCGATACGGCACTGGAAATCGCCGATGACATTTGTGCCTCGTCACCCGTGGCCGTCGGCGCGACATTGGCGGCGATCGCGTCTCAGCACGACGCGTCCGATGCCGACGGTTGGGATGCCACCGCCGAAGCCGTAGCCCGGGTAATGCGCAGCGAAGACTTGAAAGAAGGTGTTGCCGCATTCCTGGAAAAGCGCCCACCGCGGTGGCGGGGGCGCTGACCAGTCAGGCGACGTTGACCGGGGCCTTCTTCACGCTCTTGTCGAAGCCCACGACATCGGCCAGAGTGCCGCCGAGGATGATCGCCCGCTCGTCGTCGGGAACCCCGGCGAAGTTGAAGTCGATGCACTCCTTGCTGCTGCGGAAGGTGCCTTCCGCGTGTGGGTAGTCGTTGCCCCAGATGACGGTCGACATGCCGGTGATGTGGCGGGCCTTGACGGCTACCGGGTCGTCCGCGAACTGCACATGGATCTGACGCTGGAGGTATTCGCTGGGCGAGAGGGGGTAGGGCCATTTCCCGTTGATGGCGAACAGCCTTCCCATGGTCGGCTGGTCGTTCGGCGGGCGAGTGTCGTCCCAGAATCCGAGCCACCAATCGGCGTCCTGGCCGATGCCGGTCCGCCAGGATTTGTCCATCATGCCCATGAACGAGACCAGCCAGCCCGCACCGAACTCGGTGAGGTTGAAGTGCAGGTCGGGGAATCGTTCACACACACCGCCGCCGATGAGCGATGCGATGATCGCCTGCGGGCTGGCCGATGCGGTGTTCCCGCCGCCCATGGTGCGGCCCGCGACCATATCGTCGGTCAGCTGTCCCTTACCCATGTTCATGGCTGTCATCAGGCCCTTGACGGTGGTCGCCGTTTCCGACACCGACTCCTTGACCATTACTCCACCGGTGGCGACGTGAAAGAACACCGGCAACCCGTGCGCCTGAGCGGCCGCCCAGACCGGGTCGTACTCCCGCGACCAGTAGGGTAGCGGCGGGATCTCCGGCAGTAGGAGCGCTCCCAATCCCATGCGTGCGCACCGCTCGATCTCGGCGACCGCGTCCGGGATGTCGGTGAGCGGGATCGCCGCCGTGGGGCGCATCCGATCCTTGTACGGGAGATAGCGTTCGACGACATAGTCGTTCCACGCGCGCGCGTGTGCCATAGACAGCTCGTGGTCGTCGGTGAACAGGACGAACAGCGACAGGTTCGGGAACATCACCGAGGCGTCGACGCCATCGAGATCCATATCCCGGATGATGTTCTCCGGCTCGCCGTCCGGTGTCCGCCCGCCGAGCTGCCGGTACTTGGAGATGGTCCAACCGTCGAACCCGACCGTGTGCAGCTTCTTGAACTCGGTGTGTCCGCCCGCCACGATCGGCTCGTCGAGGGTGAACTCCTCCTCCCAGAGTGCGCGGTCCCGAAGATGTTTTGGCAGCCGGGTTTTGTACAGGTCGACCGGCTCGATGATGTGTGTATCGCCCGATACGACGAAGAAATCCGACACGTTGACACCTTGCTTTCTTGGCAGTTCCGCGCACCGGCGCGATTAGAAACTTAGCCTCATTAATGAGACTAAGTGTCAGACTAGCGCGCAGAACTCAGTTATGTCACGAAATTGCAAAGGGTAGCGTCATGCCCATGAGCGGAACCAAGCGCACGAGAATGATCGCCCGCGCCGCAGTGCGAGCCGACCTCGCACAGGTCGCCTATGAGCTGACCCGTGAGCGGGGGTTCCACAACGTCACCGTGGATGACATGGCCGCGGCTGCCGGGGTATCCCGCAGCACACTCCTGCGCTACTTCGGCAGCAAGGAGGAAGCGGTGCTGAGCGCGTTCGACGCGCACGCCGACCAGTTCGCGGACGCGCTACGCGCCCGGCCCGCCGAAGAGGACGACTGGACGGCGCTGCGCCGGGCATTGGGCGGGGTCATCGAGTTCTATCTGCAGGACCCGGTCGCCGCGCTCGCCATGACGCGACTCATCTTCGACACCCCGGAGTTGTCCGGGCGGCAGCTGGAGAAACAGCACAGTTGGCGACCGGCACTCACCGCGGCGCTGGCCGAGCGGGCAGGCGTGTCGGGGCCGGTCCCCATCGCGGTGGAGATCAAGGTCGCCGCGGCGACGAGTTGTCTGAATATCGCCGTCGAGCGCTGGTCGGCATCCAATGGCGAACTCGATCTGGCGGGGTTGCTCGATGAAGGATTCGACGCGTTCTCGTCGGCTCGCAACGGGCGCGCGCACTAGCGGGGTCGCCCTCTGAGGGGGCGACCCCGCCGGGTGGTCAGATGATCGAACCGACGTCTTGCGCCACTAGCTTGTCGAGTGCGCGTTCGGCGACGGCGGCGATGGTCATCGATGGGTTGCAGGCCGCGCTGTTACCCGGGATCAGCGCACCGTCGAGCACATAGAGTCCACGCTGTCCGTGCACGCGGCCCTCCAGATCGCAGACCGGACCCATATTCGCACCGCCGAGCGGGTGCCAGGTGGAGGGTGCCGCCAGGTTCGTATCGCCGAGAACGCTTGCGGGACCGGCGATCTTCTGCACCAGCGGACCGATGGTGCCGTTCTGGATCACCGCGTCGCCGTCCTTGGGCCAGCGCAGCACGGCCTCGTCCTTGCCCGAGTCGTATTCGAAGCGTCCACGGGCATTGCTGACGCCGTAGCCGACCAGCATGGTGGTGCGCGCATCTATGCCCGCCGGCGGGATCGATGCCTGGATGACCGTGGCCGCTTTCGTGGGATCGTCCCAGTTCAAACTGCCGTAGACGCGATCACGATGACCCGATGGTCTTCGCGAACGAGCGGGACCGTCCTCATGTTTGTTGCGATACCGCTGCTACCGGCAGCAATTCCGGTACCCGCCAATGCGATTGCGGCACCGGCGGTGCCACCGAGAAACGACCGGCGCGGGAATGCGGACATAGATTGATCGACCTCCAGACCGCGGGGATCGGATCCCGCGGGGATGTTGAGAGCAAGGAATACCGACCCGCGCGACAGTGGATTCGCGCGTGGGGTTTCGGCGGATCTCCCGCGGCGAATTCCGCGGGATGTCGAGGGGAAGGAATACCGGCCCGCGGGAGTGAACTTCGCGCACGGGGCCTCGGGGACTCCCGCGGCGATGTCGAGGGGAAGGAATTTTGGCCTGCGGAAGTGAATTCGCGCACGGGCCTCGGGGACCTCCGGCGTCGAATCCCACGACGAAGTTGAGATAGGGAATACCGGACCGCGGCAGTGGATTTCGCGCGGGGGTTCGAGGGACCTCCCACGGATGTCGGTGGGTGCAGGGGGTTGACGACATCCGTGGGAGGTCGGGCCCGCCGACCAGACGTGGGCACGATGGGTGACGGCAGTCGGCGGGGGATTGTGTTGCGGGAGTGGGTTACTCCGCGTGGTCGGCGCCGCCACGCGCCGCCGCGCGGCCGTGCCGCAGGATTACCGCTAGGACCAGTGCGATCACAGCGGTGCCCACTGCGAGCCAGAAAGTCTGGGTGTAGCCGCTGTCGGCGAATACCTGGGGTATCGGCTGGACGGCGTGGTTGCCCATGACGTCGATGTTCGCCTTGATCGGGTTGTTGTTGAGCAAGGCAGTGACCACGGCGAGGGAGACCGACGTGCCGAGGTTGATGGTGACACCGAGCATGCCGGTACTGATGCCTTGCTGTTCCTGCGGTACCGCGTCGACGACGAGATTGGCCACGGCGGCGTAGAAGAAGCCGAACCCGATCCCGGACAGCGCGTAGAACACCGAATAGGTGGCCCAGCTGTAGTCGACCAGGAGGTAGCCAACGCCCGCGACCACATTGACGGCGAAGCCGAGGATCGCCGGAATGCGGGCGCCGTATCGGTGCGCCAGCCAGCCGCCGAGCGGACCGGCGATGACGGCGACGAGTCCGGCCCAGAGTCCGACGTGCAGCGCGTACTGCAACATGGTGAAGCCGTTGCCATAGCTGTAGCTGGGATCGAGGACCACTTTCACCATGTCGACCGGGAGCGTGGCTCCGGTCATCTCATGGGCTTTGGCCACGACACCTTGTGCGACCTGGTCGCGCAGTCCGTCAGCATTCGGGGTCTGGGTCATGTACGCCAGCGTCAGCGGCTGTATCGCGATGATGCCGACACCGAAGAAGGACATCAGCAGCACCATGCTGACCTTGGGGTTCAACAACAGCCGCAGGTCGATCATCGGGCGGCTCACCCGGGTTTCCACCACGAAGAAAAGTGCCAGCAGCAGCAGTCCGCCAACCAGCCAGGCGACGCTGGTCGCGCGGCCCCAACCCCAGCTTTGGCCGTTGTCCAGGTAGAGCAGAACCAGCAGCGTACCGACGGACAGCAGCACCGCGCCGAAGGGATCGATCCGATCGCGTACCCGCAGCTTCGATTCCGGAACTACGAGCACGACGAGCAGCGTCATCACGGCGGTGAAACCGCCCAGACCCCAGAACAACGACCGCCAGGAGAAGTGGTCGAGCATCACACCGCCGATCACCGGCGCTATCGCAGCGGCAATACCGATCCCGGCGCCGACGAAACCGAGCGCGGTCGCCACGAACCGCCGCGGCATCAGATCCCGGATCAGGCCGAAGGCAATGAACTGGCTGGCGACGGCGAACGCCTGCAGACCACGTCCGATCAGGAACAGCGTCCAGTTGTCGGTGACCGCGTCGATCAACGAGCCGACGACGAACAGCGCGCCGCACGCCACGAACAACCGCTTCTTGCCCCAGATGTCGCTCATTTTGCCCAGCAGCGGTGTCGCGGAGGCACCGACCAGGCCGATCAAGATGACCACCCAGTTGATGTTGGCCCCGACGTCGGGGAAGGTGGCGCTCATATCGTGCAGTGCCGGGGTGATCATCGTGTACTGAACGGGGACGACCTCGGTCATCAGCACGATGAGCGCGAGCACCGCGTAGATGCGAAGTCGCGAGGCGTTCTCGAGCCGACCGGTGTCGACGGCGATGTCGACTTCATCCGGTGGAGGAGTGGTGGTAGCGGACATAGAACGCTCCAGGGGGAGAAACGATGAGATGGGAGTCACATGAGGCGGCTCTTGGCGGCGGACGATATGAGGTCGCATCCGTCGTCCGCGCATTCGTCCTACTCACCGGAAATTCGTGCATATCCGTGCGGCGACCTTTGGTGATGCGGTCGAGACCGGGGCACGGCGGTAGTGGTTGTCGCACTCAGCGCCGTCGCGCCGATGAGCTAAGAGCACGCTTTGCCCGCTGAGCGGAACAACGGATATGCGATGCGTCATCGAGGGCTTTCATGTGTCTTCCAACACACCCCCCTTCACAAGGACGCACTATGACCCATCTGTTCGTTCGCCGTGTACTGGCCACCGCCGGGGCCATGGCAGTGGTTTCGGCAACTGTCATCGGTTGTTCCAGCTCGAACGACGACTCCGCGAGCACCACCACGACGGCGACGAGCGCCCCGGCGGCGCAGGCCACTTCCGCGCAGGCCGATTCGAACGACCCGGCGGTCAAGGAAATCACCGACGCCTTCGTCGCATTCTTCGACGGCAAGACCCCCGCCGACACGAAAGCCGGTCTCGTGGAGAACGGTTCGACATTCGCCCCGACGCTGGCGGCGCAGGCGAGCAGTCCGATGGCTGCCGGTTCCACGGCGACGGTGTCCAATGTGAAGCTCGACGACAGCACGCATGCCTCGGTCACCTACACCGTCCTGATCAACGGCAACCCGGCCCTGCCGAATCAGGCGGGCAAGGCCATCAGCGTCGACGGGAAGTGGAAGGTCGCCGCGGCGACCTTCTGCGGTCTGCTGAAGTTGCAGGGCGGCGCTCCGGCCAGCTGCTGATCGCCGCGATACGGGTCGGTAACTCGGTTTTCTACTGAGTGAGACGGCGACCCGCGAAATTCGTGCGGTCAATAGCATCGGCCATGAGCGCAGCGCCTGGTGAAACTCGACCAGTCTGCATGGGATCCCTTGTTGTCCAAGATTTTTCGTATCACACGCCGAGTATCGGGCGGCAGCCGGTCGCCAATGCTCATTCGGCCGTCGATGAAAGGCATACACGCTGTGGTGAATGAATTAGCTGGCAAAGTCGCCATCGTTACCGGCGGCGCGGCTGGAATCGGTGAGGCCGTTGTCGAGCTGTTCGCGGCCGAAGGCGCCCGGGTCGTCATCGCCGACCGGGATTCGGATGGCGGTGAACAACTGGCCGAACGCCTCGGCGCGGACGTCATCTTCACCAAGACCGATGTCGCGGACCCCGAGCAGGTCACCCAGCTGGTCGCCACCGCCGTCGAGCGATTCGGCGGTCTCGACATCATGGTCAACAACGCGGGCATTTCCGGTGCGATGCATGCCGGATTCCTCGATGACGACCTCGCCGATTTCCATCAGGTGCTCGGTGTCAACTTGCTCGGTGTGATGGCGGGAACGCGGGAGGCGGCACGCCATATGGTTGCCAACGGGGGCGGCTCGATCATCAATGTCTCTTCGATCGGCGGTATTCAGGCGGGCGCCAGCGTGATGTCATATCGCGCATCCAAAGCGGCGGTAATACATTTCACCAAATCGGCCGCGATGGAATTCGCCGCCGCCGATATCCGAATCAATTGCATCGCACCCGGAAACATTCCGACATCCCTGCTCGCCTCGGCCGTCGCGAACATGAGTGCGGAGGAAGCCGACAGATTTGTCGGCGCCGCTCGCGAGATCATGCGAAATACCAAACCGCTGCGGCGAGACGGCGAAGCTCGCGATGTCGCCGAGGCCGCGCTGTATTTCGGCAGCGACCGGTCGGCGTATGTGACGGGCACGATCCTGCCGGTCGACGGTGGCACCGTCGCGGGCATGAAGAGCCAGGTCAAGGACGTTCGATGAAAGTGATTGTCGACCAAGACAAATGCCTTGCGAACGGTCAGTGCGCGCTGTACGCGGGCGACGTATTCGACCAACGCGACGAGGACGGCGTCGTCGTATTGCTGAACGAACATCCGGCGCCAGACCGGGCCGACGACGTCCATCAGGCAGCTGCGGCCTGCCCCGCGCGCGCCATCCATATCGAGGAATGACGGAGACCATGTCCGAAACATCGATCGGTACCGCCACCGACGCCGCTGTGCCCCAATATCCGATGGAGCGCTCGATGCGCTGCCCCTTCGCGCCGCCACCTCAGCTGCTCGATATGGCCGCCGCGAAACCGCTCAGCAGAGTACGGATCTGGGACGGCAGCGAGCCGTGGGTTGTCACCGGATACACCGAAGCGCGGTCGCTGTTCTATGACCCGCGGGTCAGCGTCGACGATCGCCGCCCAGGATTTCCGCACTGGAACGAGGGCATGAAGGCGATGTCGCACTCGCGTCCGGCGTCGGTGTTCAACCGGGACCTGGAGGAACACGCCCGGTACCGGCGAATGCTGACGAAACCGTTCGCGCTCAAGCGGGTCGAGGCATTGCGGCCGGTGATACAGAAGATCACCGACGAGCATATCGACGCCATACTCGCCGGTCCGAAACCGGCCGATATCGTCGCGGCGCTGGCGCTGCCGATGCCGTCGCTGGTCATCAGTGAGCTGCTGGGCGTGCCCTACGCCGACCACGAATTCTTCCAGCGCCACAGTGATGTCGGCTTGGGTCGATACACCACCGCAGAGGAGTCGCAGCAGAATGTCCTCGGCTTGCTCAACTATCTGGCGGAGCTGACGGAGGCCAAGGCCGAGAATCCGGCAGAGGACGCGGTGTCCGATCTGGCGGAGCGGGTCAAGGCCGGTGAGATCGATAAATGGGAAGCCGCGATGCAGGGCGTCGGCCTGCTGGTCGCGGGGCACGAGACCACCTCGAACATGATCGGTCTCGGTGTGCTCGCCCTGCTGGAGCATCCGGAACAGCTGGCGGTCGTCCGGGACACCGACGATCCGAAGGTGCTGGCCAACGCCATCGAGGAACTGCTGCGGTATCTCAGCATCATCCATACCGGGCAGCGGCGAGTTGCCATGGAGGACATCGAGATCGGTGGCGAGGTAATCCGTGCCGAGGAGGGCGTCATCATCGACCTGGCTCCGGCGAACTGGGATCCGAACACCTTTCCCGAGCCGGACCGGCTGGATTCCGACCGCCCGAATGCCAACCAGAACATGGCATTCGGTCACGGGCGGCATCAATGTCCTGGCCAGCAGCTCGCCCGTGCGGAGCTGCAGATCGTCTTCCAGACACTGTTCCGGCGTATTCCGACGCTGCGGCTGGCGACGACGATCGACCAGATCGATTTCAAGCACGACCGGCTGGCCTTTGGGGTCTACGAGCTGCCGGTCGAGTGGTGACCAATTCCTACAAGAAATGCATGGAGGCAAGTGATGTCAAGCCCGACGAAGAACGTCTCGTTATACCCACCCGAGGGCTACGGCGCGCCGAAGAACCGGCACGGTAACGCCACGGGCGACGTGGGTCTGCCCCCGGGCACGGAGGTGTTCTCGGCCGATAATCACATCTCGCTCTCGGACGATATTTTCTTCCAGTATCTTCCCGATGAGCTGAAGGCTCAGGCACCGCGGATCTGGTATGAGGAAGGGGCCTATCAGGTCGGCGCCGTCGGGCATTCGTTCCTCCCGCCCGAGTTCAGTGCCGTCCTGATGCAATACGACGACCTCGTCGGCGCGGCAAGCGGCAACCTCGAGGCCCGTATCGAGCAGTTGGCCGAAGACGGCGTCTACAAGGAGCTGGCGTTTCCGAATGCCGTCCTGGCGCTGTTCTTCCATTCCGACAAGGAAATGCGCGAGCGCCTGTTCCGGATCTACAACCAGTACATGGCGGGGCTGCAGGAGCGTTCCAAGGGACGGTTCTACGCTGCGGGCCTGATCAACTGGTGGGATCCGGCCGGTACGCGCCGGACCCTTGAAGAGCTGAAGTCGTTGGGGCTCAAGACTTTTCTGCTGCCACTCAACCCCGGTACGGACGCCGACGGCAACCAGATCGACTACGCGAGCACGGCGATGGACCCGGTGTGGGACGAGATCGAAGCCTCGGGCGTGCCCATTTCCCATCACATCGGGGAGACCGGGCTCAAGGCCCCCTGCGAGTTCAATACCATCGTGGTCGGGATGATGGTCAATGTCGACTCGTTCCGGGAGATGTTCGGCAGGTACATCTTCTCCGGCATTCTCGACCGGCATCCGAAACTTCGGATCGGCTGGTTCGAGGGCGGGATTGCCTGGGTTCCGTCGGCACTGCAGGACGGCGAGCATCTGTATGCGTCCTACCAGCACATGTGCGAGCCGAAACTGCAGCACGACGTGCGCTACTACTGGAACAAGCATATGAGCGCCGCGTTCATGGTGGATCCGCTCGGCTTGCAGCAGATCGACCAGATCGGCGTGGACAACGTGATGTGGTCCACGGACTATCCGCATAACGAAAGCACTTTCGGCTATTCGGAGAAGTCGCTGCAGCTGGTCATCGACGCCGTCGGCCCGGAAAAGGCAGCTCAAATCGTCAGCGGCAATATCAAGAAATTCCTGGGTATCGAATGACTAATTCTCCGACAGCGGTAGGGACGTCGATCCGGATTCCGGACGAACCGGATCGCGCCCGCATGCGGCGCGAAACCGGAGCCCGGTTACGGGCGGCGATGGCGGAGCAGGGCGTGGACGCGCTGGTACTCCTCGAAGATCAATCCGTCATGTATGCGACCGGAGCGAGCTGGCCGCTCGGCGACGCCGGTCTTTCGCATATCGAGTGCCCGGTCGCGGTGGTCCTGGTAGACGACGAGTGGCCGCACCTGTTCCTGCCCTTCCGGGAGGGCGCGGCCACCGAATCCGAGCTGCCCGCGGACTATGTCCACGGACCGGTCTATCTCGAATTCGACGAAGGTGTAACGGATTTCGCGCGGATCCTGGCCGAGCTCGTCCCCAGCGGGGCGCGGGTGGCAGTGGACCAGTCCACGGGTGCGATGCGACGCGCGGATCAGAAATTGTTCCCGTCCGGTCCGCCCACCGACGCCGCTCTGGTGCTCAGCGCGGCCAAATTGGTCAAGACCCAGGACGAGCTGGCCTGTATCCGCACGGCGTGCCGGATTACCGACACCGCGATGGTCGATGTCCACGCGGCGCTGGCACCCGGAATCCGGCAGATCGATCTGTCGGCGGCCTTCGTGCGGCGGGCGTTCGAACTCGGCGCCACCGCCAATATTCTCGACCCCATCTGGCAGGTCATGCCGGAAAGCAAGGCAGAAGGCGTCTGGACCGTACACGACGATCTCGCGCTGCCCTTGCTGACGACCGAACGCGAGTTGGCGCGCGGCGATGTCCTGTGGACCGACGTGAGCATCAGCTACGGCGGCTACTGCTCCGACTTCGGCCGGACTTGGGTGGTGGGCCAGGACCCCACCCCTAGACAGCAGGCGCAATTCACCAGATGGCGGGAGATCCTGGACGCGGTCCTCTCGGTGACCCGCGCCGGAGCCTCGCTGAATGAACTGGCCAGGGCGGCCATCGACGCCAACGGTGGTAAAAAGCCCTGGCTGCCCCACTTCTATCTGGGGCACGGCATCGGTGTCGGCCCCGCCGAGATGCCCATGATCGGTACGGATCTGGGCGAAGACTTCGACAAGAACTTCGTCCTCGCGCCGGGCACGGTGGTGGTGCTGGAACCGGTGGTGTGGGAGGACGGCACCGGGGGCTACCGCAGCGAGGAGATCATCGTGATCACCGAGGAAGGCTTCATTCCGTTGACCGACTACACCTACGCGCCCTATGGCAACTGAGATCCTGGCCGACGAACGCGCACTCCGTCTCGGGCGACGGGAGCGCGTGCTGGCCCAGATGGAAGCCCACGACCTCGACCTGCTCGTACTGGGCAGGCAGGCCAATATTCGCTATGTCACGGGTACACCGCAGCTGTGGACCGCGGGTACCAGGCCGTTCGGTCCTGGATGCGTCCTCGTCCGCGAAACCGGCGACATTCATCTGTTGAGCACCTGGGACGAAGGCGTTCCCGAGGATATTCCGCACGAAAACCTGTACGGGATCATGTGGAATCCGCTCAACCTCGTGGGGGTGCTGCGCCAGATCGGCGGTGCCGCCACCGCCAGGCGGGTGGGCACAGATGCCCTGTCCCCGCTGTTCTCCCAGTTCTTGCCGATGGCATTTCCACAGGCGGAACTGGTCGACGGTGAACAGGCCATGCGTGCCGCCCGGCGGATCAAGACTCCCGAAGAAATTGTGGTGCTTCGGGATTCGATCCGCATCGCGGAAGCGGGCCTGGCGGCGGCGGTTGCCGAACTGCGGCCCGGGGTCACCGAGAAGACCCTGACCGGAGTCATGTTGCAGGCGATGGCGGCCGGGGGCATGAGTACCCCGGCCACCCAGGACGCTGCCTGGGTGACCGCACCGGATCACCCGTGGCGGCGCGCGTCCGGTGACCGGCGCGCACAGCCCGGCGACCTGGTGGCTTTCTCCGCGGGAGTCATCGGCAACGGTTACATCGCCCAGATCGGCCGGACCTGGCCGACGTGGGCGCCGAAAGACGGCACAAGTGCGCTCTACGAGCGGTGGGATCAGCTCTGGTCGCGTCTGCTCGGTGCCTGTCGGCCGGGTCGACTCGCCAGCGAGTTCCTCAGCGCATACGAGGCCGCGGGCGAACCGCTGCCGCCACTGCCGGTGGCCCATGCGCTGGGGCTGGGGTTCGACGCACCCGTGGTATCGCCGCAACTTCCGGCCACCGCCGCCGCGGAGCATCTGGAACCCGGGATGGTCCTAGCCGTCACCGGTTACGTCTGGGAGCAGGGCATCGGCGCCGTCTTCGGACGGGAGATGGTGCTCATCACCGCAGACGGACCCGAGGTGCTGACGTCCGGCCCGTCGTGGAACTCCCAACGCGGGCATCGTGATTGGAGCAGCGAATGAGTGAGTCCGCGCCGTCCGCCGAGGAAATCATCCTCTACAAGAAGGATCCCAAAACCAAGATCGCCACGATCACCTTCAACCGGCCCGACCACCTCAATGCGCCGACTATCGCCGCCCGGGTGCGCTACGCCGACCTGTTGCACCGCGCAAGTGTCGACGACGACGTCAAGGTGCTCGTAATCCGTGGCGAGGGCGATGATCTCGGCACCGGTGCCGACCTGCCGGAATTCATGGCGGCGCACACCAGCCCCGATCAGGGGCCGAAGCTCGCCGAATTCCGCATCGGCGCAGACGAAGTCACCTATCCGCCCCAGGGTTCGTTCCGGCACGGCGCGACACTCAGCTCGTGGTATGCCAACTCCCACTCCGGAATTCGCAGCCTCCAGGATTTCAAGAAGATCAGCATTCTGGAGGTGAAGGGCTACTGCTACGGGTGGCACTTCTATCAGGCCGCCGACGCCGATCTGGTGATCTCCTCCGACGACGCGCTGTTCGGCCATCCGGCCTTCCGCTACGTCGGGTGGGCGCCGCGCATGTGGTGGTGGGCGCAGACCATGGGCCTGCGCAAATTCCAGGAGATGGTATTCACCGGGCGAGCGTTCACCGCCGCCGAAATGTACCAGTGCAACTTCCTCAACAGCGTCGTCCCGAGGGACCAGCTGGAAGCGGAAGTGGACAAGTACGCACAGGCCTGCGCCAGCAATCGGCCGACGGACACGGTTTTCATGCAGAAGTCCTTCTTCGAGTTCATGAAGCAGTACCAGGGCGAATACCTGGGCAGCATGATCAGCGGACTTTTCGAAACGGTCGGCGGCTTCGCGGCGCCCGACACCGACGACATGATGTTCGACCAGGCCATGAATCGCGGAATCAATAACGCGGTCAAGGACAACGACAGCAAATTTCCGCCGGAATGGCGGCTGAGCAAGCGCGCTCGGGAGCGGAAGGACTAGCTCGTGGAACCGCTCGATGGTTATGTCGTCGTCGATTTCTCCAGTGGGATCGCCGGAGCTTACTGTACGAAGCTGCTGGCCGATGCAGGCGCGGAGGTCGTCAAAGTCGAAGCGCCGGAAGGTGATCGGCTGCGCAGCTGGTCGGCGTCGCACACCGAAATCCCGGCCGGCGCCGACGGCGCGCTGTTCGGTTTCCTCGCGTGCTCGAAGCGCAGTGTCGTCGCCGATCCGGATGAGATCGACTTCGTGGACCGACTGCTGGCGGGGGCGGACGCGGTGGTCTGGAGTCGCGGATCGAGTGTCGCGGAGCATCCGTCGTTCACTCCGGAAGCCATTCATGACCGGCATCCTCATCTGACGGTCACCTCGATCACCCCATTCGGTCTGCACGGTCCCTGGCAGGATCGACCGGCTACCGAGTTCACGCTGCAGGCGTGGTCGGGTGGGATCATCGGGCTCGGTCGCGGCGCGCCAGACCGTGCTCCGGTCTATGTCGGAGGCCGAATCGGCGAATGGGTTGCCGGGGCCTATGCCGCCGCGGGCACCCTGGCATCGCGGGCGCGGACACTCGGTACCGGCGTGGGCGAGCTGGTCGACCTTTCCATGCTCGAGACCCAAATCCTCAGTCTCACTTACTATTCCGTCACCTTCTTCGAGGCGCTGGGTCGGCTGATGCGGCCGGGGCGAGGGCTCATGGTGCCCGGAGTGGCCAGCGCCAAGGACGGAATGGTGGCCGTCGGGTGCGGGACCGCGCAGCAGTGGTTCGACCTGTGCGCGATGGTCGGGCATCCGGAGTGGATCGACGAGAGCGCGCCGTTCTCGATCAGCGGGCGGGCGGGCGACCTGGCGAGTGAAATCGCCCCCTGGTTCGCCGAGCACACCGTCGAGGAAATCCGGGAGCTGGCAACGGCTTTCAGAATTCCCAATTCCCTGGTGGCCAATGGCGAGAACATCGCCGAGATGGAGCATTACCGGGCGCGCGGATCATTCGTGGCCAACCCCCGCGACGGCTACACCCAGCCCGCCCCGCCGTTCCGCCTGGGATCCGAGCCACCGCCGGCGCCTCGGCCCGCCCCCCGCCTCGACGAGCACGGGGAACGATATCGCGCCACACCCCCGGCAGCTCGACGAGACGGCGCGAAAGGGTTGCCCTTCAACGGACTTCGCGTGCTGGATATGACCGCCTTCTGGGCCGGGCCGTCCTGCACGCACTTGCTCGCCATGCTCGGTGCCGAAGTGATCCACGTCGAGTCGACCACCCGGCCCGACGGAACCCGGCTCATCGCCGGTGTCCCGCTCAGTGAGGAACAGTGGTGGGAACGTTCGCCGATATTCTCGAGCCTGAACACCAACAAGAAGAGCGTGACGCTGGACTTCCGAAGCGAGCGCGGGATCGAGGTGCTGCACCGGCTGATCCAGAGCTGCGACGTCATCGTCGAGAACTACACCCCCCGGGTGCTCGAGCAGATCGGGCTCGACTACGAGACGGTGCGCAGCCTGCGCCCCGACGCGATCATGGTCCGGATGCCGGGATTCGGCCTCGACGGGCCGTGGCGGGACAATCCGGCCTTCGCCTACATCATCGAGGATGCGTCCGGACTCACTTGGTTGACCGGCCATCCCGATCAGAACCCGGTCGAGCCGTTCTCGATCGGCGATCCGAATGCCGGTCTGCACGCCCTCAACGCGCTGCTGCTCGCGCTGGAACATCGGCGGCGCACCGGCGCGGGCATGCTCGTCGAGGCGGCGATGGTGGACGCCGCGATGAACGTCGCCGCCGAACAGGTCATCGAGCACTCCGCATACGGGCAACTCCTTGTGCGCGACGGTAATCGGGGACCGGAGGCGGCGCCGCAGAACCTCTACCGGACCGCCGATGTCGACGAATACGGCGGCAACGACTCCTGGGTCGCAGTCGCGGTCGCCACCGATGAGCAATGGTCGGGTCTGCGCGAAGCGATCGGTCGACCGGACTGGGCGACGGAGCTGGAGTTATCCACCGCCAGCGGGCGTCGCGAGCAGCACGACCTCATCGACAAGAATCTCGCCGCGTGGTGTGGGCAGCGCAGCGCGGGGGAGATCGTCCAAATCCTGTGGGATGCCGGAGTTCCGGTGGCCAAAGTGATGCAACCGCATCGCATCGCCGAATTGCCGCAGCTCGAGTCGCGCGGCTTCTATGAATATGTCGAGCATCCGGTGAACCCGACGGTCCGGCACAGCACGGTGCCGTTCACCTTGTCGGACGGTCCTGAACGGTGGCATACGCGCCACGCGCCGTTGTTGGGGGAGCACAACCAGGAAGTGCTGGCAGGACTCGGACTCAGTGAATCCGAGATCGCCGCACTGGCAAACGACGGTGTCATAGGGCAGGCGCCTGCAATGGGCAGGGGAAAGTGATGAACGACTGGGACCACACGACCGACTTCCTGGTCGTCGGCAGCGGTGCCGGGGTCGTCGGCGCATTGCGTGCCCGTGCCCTCGGCAAAGATGTTCTCGTCGTGGAGAAGTCCGACCTGCTCGGCGGATCGACCTGCATGTCGGGTGGCGTGATGTGGCTGCCCAACAATCTACTCATGCAGCGCGAGGATGTATCCGATTCGCTCGACACCGCCCTGGCCTATTTCGACTCCGTTGTCGGTGATGCGGGCCCGGCATCGTCTCCGGCCCGGAGACTGACCTACATCAATTCCGGAATCGAGATGGTCGGGTTCCTCGAATCCGAGGGTCTGGAATTTCGGCGCTGCGAAGGGTACAGCGACTACTACGCCGGAGTCCGTGGGATTGAAGGCGGATCTGCGCGGGGCAGGTCGATCGAACCGGAGGTCTTCGACAAGAAGAAGCTCGGTGCGTGGTTCGACCGGATCCGGCCCGGCTTCTCAGGCGCCATGGTGATCTACACCGTGGAGGCGGGGGCGATGTCGTTGATGCGCACGCGAATCGGCATGGCCACCCTGGCCAGGGTCGGGCGGCGCACGGTCGGCGGGCGCATTCGCGGAAAGAAGTTGGCGGCCAATGGCGCGGCCTTGATCGCCCGATTGATCGATGCGCTGCTGCGGCGCGAGGTGCCGATCTGGACCGAGTCCGCGCTAACGGATCTCGTCGTCGAAGACGGCCGGGTCGTCGGTGCCGTCATCCATCGCGACGGCAAGGACGTGCGCGTTCGTGCCCGGGACGGAATCCTGCTCGCCGCAGGCGGTTTCGCCCGCAACGAGGCGATGCGCAAGGAGCACTCGGACGGGCTACCTGTCGGCGCCGACTGGACCTCGGCCAACCCGGGGGACACCGGGGAGGCCATTCAGATCGCGACTGGCCTGGGAGCCGCGACCGACATGCTGGACGAGGCATGGTGGATGCCCTCGTGGATCATGCCCGACGGCACCCCCGGCATGTGCCTGTCCGAGCGGTGCAAGCCGGGCTCGCTCATCGTCGATGCGCAAGGCCTTCGATATTTCAACGAGGCGTGCTCGTATCAGGAGGCCGGTCAGCAGATGTACGCGCGGCATCGCGAGAACGGCGCGGCGGTTCCGTCCTGGCTCATCATCGATTCGCGTCATCGGTCGCACTACACGTTCGGGATGGCCCCCGCGGGCTGGACCCCGAAGGAGTTGATCACCGGCGGTGTGCTGAAGCGTGCTGACACCCTGGAAGAGCTTGCGCGCCAGTGCGATATCCCCGCCGACACGCTCCGCGAGACGATCGATCGGTTCAATCTGTTCGCCGAAACCGGCGTCGATGAGGACTTCCATCGCGGCGAGGGCGACCACGAGCGGTTCTATGGTGACCGCACCCACCAGCCGAATCCGAGCCTGGGTCCGATCGAGAAGGGGCCGTTCTACGCGGCCGCGCTCTACCCCGGCGATATCGGTACCAGTGGCGGGCTGCTCTGTGACGAGTTCTCCCGAGTATTGAATGCCGATGGGGAGCCGATCAGCGGTCTGTATGCGACTGGCAACTGCACTGCCTCTGTGATGGGACGGAAGTACCTCGGAGCGGGGGCGAGTATCGCCGCCTCAGCGGTATTCGGTTATGTCGCAGCGAATCACGCCACCATACATTCCGAAAGTTGTTGAAGACATGCATCTCTCAGCAATGGTCGAGATGATCGAGTCGGGCTTCGCCGACCGTATCCTGTTGGGCGACGCCGACCGGCGAGTGACCGGGGCCGAACTCGGTGCCATGGCGAAGGGTGGAGCAGCCACGCTGCGCGATTCTCCCGCGCTGGTTTACGCGGGGGAGAACCATCCACTGCTGCCGGTGGCTCTGTTGGCCGCGGCGTGCGCGGGGGTGCCGTTCGTGCCGGTGAACTACCGGTTGGACGACACCCAACTGAACAGTCTGATCGAACGGCAGCCAGAGGCACTCGTGCTGGCAGACGCGGCGACCGCGCCGCGAGTGTCAGCAGGTGCACTCGTCTTCGACGACTGGCTGGCCGGTCTGCCCACCGACGTGCCGCCCATGGATCCGTGGTTCGACGACGACGCGGTGGCGGTCGTGCTGTACACCAGCGGCACAACGGCAGCCCCCAAGTCGGCGCTGCTCAGGCACCGACACCTGATGGCCTACCTGCTGAACACCGTCGAATTCGGCAGCGCCGATCCCGAAGAGGCAGTACTGGTTTCAGTCCCGCCCTACCACGTCGCAGGCGTCGCCAACATGCTGTCGAACTTGTTCGCCGGGCGCCGACTGGTGTACCTGCGCGCCTTCGATCCATCGGCATGGCTCGACACGGTCCGCACGGAAGCCATAACCAACGCGATGGTGGTCCCGACAATGTTGGCGCGCATCGTGGACGCGGTAGCCGGATTCGATAGCGCGCCCCTCCCGACGCTGCGCTCCCTCTCGTATGGCGGCGCGAAAGTTTCCGAACGCATACTGCGCGAGGCACTTACGCGATTCCCCGACGTCGGATTCGTCAACGCCTACGGCTTGACCGAAACAGCATCGACAATCGCCATCCTCGCCCCCGAAGACCACCGAGCCGCACTCCTTTCCAACGACCCACTGATCCAAGCCCGCTTGTCCTCGGCGGGCCAGGTCCTCCCCACAATCGAGATCGAGATCCGCGACGACGACGGCCACGCCCTGCCCCCGGGGAAGTCAGGCGTCATCTTCCTACGCGGAGACCAGATCTCCGGCGAATACGCCACCGGCAGTCTGCTAGACGCCGACGGCTGGTTCTGCACCCGCGACAAGGGCCACGTGGACCCCGAGGGATATCTATACATCGAAGGCAGAGCCGACGACACGATCATCCGAGGCGGCGAAAACATAGCCCCCGCAGAGATCGAAGAAGTCCTCCTGTCCCACCCCGCAGTAGTCCAGGCCTGCGTAGTCGGCCCCCCGAGCGACGAATGGGGCCAAACCCTCGCCGCCGCAGTAGTACTCCGCGCAGGCGCCTTCGCAACCGACGAAGAACTACGCACCCTCGTCCGGTCCCGCCTCCGCGGCTCGAAAACCCCGGAAACAATCGTCTTCCGAAACTCCTTGCCGCACACCGACACCGGAAAGCTCCTGCGCAGACTCGTCCTCGAAGACCTGAGCGCCCGTTAGAGAGGTAGAATCCATGCCCCTATCCCTGAAGCCCGGCACCCGCATCTTCAGCGCAGTCGACTCAACAGAACTAATCGTCGTGCGGATCCCAGCCGATCCGATCGAACTCACCATTGGTGGCGTCCCCGCAGTCCTCTCCGCCGCGGAAAAGAACGGCACCGCCCCGAACGCCTCCAACGGCGGCACCGCCATAGGCAAGCGCTACACAAACGCCGATGCGACAGTCGAATTGCTGTGCACCAAGCCAGGTCCCGGTGTCCCCGCCATCGACGGCGAAGTGCTGGTGCTCAAGGAAGCCAGGCCCCTCCCAGCATCCGACTGATCGGGTGCCGTGCCCCGCGCAACGGCGAGCCGTCGGGCATGGCCGACGGGCTTGGTCATCGTGGGTGGCGGTGCGATGCTCGCGGTGATCGTTCTCTGTCGGTGCGGGCCTCTCCTGGGAGCCAGGAACCCGAGTCCTACGCCCGGGGTGTGCCGTCCCAGCGCCATGTGGTGAGGGACGGGCATCCGGTTAGTTCGGCGCGTCCAGTAGCCCACAGCAGAGTGGTCCACGGATCAGTGGACGCCGGTGCGTCCGGAAATAGCCGGGTGAGTGCGCGCGAGCACAGATCGGCGGGCGGGCTCCAGGCGAGCTCGAGCCCTTGGGCCAGATCATGCGTATGTACCAGGGCCTCAACGATTCCCATTGCGGCGAAACCCTCTGGGTCCGAGACCCCGAAAACGTGGTAGGCGCGGGTCTGCGGAGACGTCGTGCGCACGATGGCAACCAGCAGGGCGCCGCTGGCCTCGAGTACCTGCAACAGACCGGCGGGCCCAGCCGCGCGGTTCGCGTGAATGGCGTTCGCTGGGCCGCCAGGCCGTCGACTCTCCCACACAAAGGCAACCTCGCTATCCAAGGGTGGTGTCCGGGGACCCAGTTGAACGGCGTACGCGAAGAGATCGTCACTGAGGTGCTCAACGGTTTCCCAGCAGTCCCATTCCAGCGATCCGGCCTTGCCGTGCCACGCCATTGGGTCCGCCTCACCAAGGGTCGCTACGGCAAGTTGCACGGCACGGTCGAGATCGTCTGCAGTAACGGGAGATCGAGATACGTCATACGAAGCGGATCGGGACACGGCCGAACCATAAAACACGCTATGGGCTGCGGGTTCACCGGGTGTGGACGAGGTGGATCGGTGTGTCGTAACGCTGGTTTGTCGGTCACGATGAATGGGTGAAGCCGGGGTGCGCCTCGAATGCCGGTCGGGGAGAGCTGATGTCGGCGATGTCAGGAGGGGTTGTGGGTTCGCTGACGAGCGTGGTGTTCGTGCACGGGTTCATCTCGGGGGCGCAGACGTGGGAGGCGTTCGAAGAGGTGATCGCTGATGATAAGGAATTCGCTGGCAGTGTCGAGGTGGACAAATTCGCCTATGACACTCGCCCGTTCCAGTTGCATCCATTGCGGCGGATTCCTGCGTTGTCGGAGGTGGCGGAGAGTCTGCGGGTCAAGCTTGTCGATGAAGTCCCGGCGGGGCGTGCGGTGGTGTTGGTGACCCACAGTATGGGTGGATTGGTGGTGCAGCAGTATCTGGCGGATCGAGTGCGTGGAGGGACGACCGAGGAGTTGGCGTCAATCGCGGGGATCGTGATGTTCTCCTGTCCGAACGAGGGATCGTTGTTGCTGTACTCCGCGCGCAAGTGGCTGTCGATGGTGCCGATGCTGCGTAACCGGCAGGAACGGTCGCTGCGTCCGATCAACCGGCAGATCACCGCGAACCGTAAGGAGGTGCTGAATCGGATCGTGCACGCCGAGGATCCAGCGATGCGGATTCCGATGTGGCTGTTCGCCGCTGAAAGCGACGGAGTGGTGTCGCCGCAGTCGGCCAGGTCGGTGTTCCCCGACCGGTTCGTGGGCGCGTTGCCAGGAGACCATTTCTCGATCGTCCGTCCCGACTCGGTTCGTCACCGCAGCTACCTCACGCTGAAAAACCGTGTCGCCTACGCGATCACCGATCTTCAGCGGCGGCGCACCCCCGATGGTGATCAGCAGCAACGTCCTCCCCCGCACGCGGGAGTGATCGACACATTACGCCCTGATCTGGATACTTTCGTCGGCCGTGACAATGAGGTACAGCAGATCCTCGCCGCCGCGGAAACAGCTCGGGTGGTCGCGGTGGATGGTATGGCTGGTGCGGGTAAGACCGCGCTGGTGACCAGGGTTGCGCATCTGCTGGCCGACAGGTTCCCCGATGGTCGCTACTTCCTCGACCTCAACGCCCATACCCCTGAACAGACACCGGCCGAATCCGCCGACCTGCTGGCACGACTGCTGACCAATCTGGGTGTCGAGCCAGGCACTATTCCCGAACCTGTCGGTGCGCGCCGAGATCTGTGGGTGGACCGGACCCGTGATCGGAGGGTGTTGCTGGTGCTTGACGATGCGCTCGACCCGGCGCAGGTCGAACCGTTGCTGCCGTCGGGGACTGGATGTTTGACGGTGATCGCCAGCAGACGGCGCCTGAGCACGCTCGGCGCGGCGGTGACGGTCTCGGTCGATACCCTCGACCCCGGTGCTGCGGCGGGTTTGTTCAGCACGATGGCAGGCCGCGCCCCGGCCGATGCTGACCAGCCCGCGGTCGCGGAGATCGTGCGGTTGTGTGGGTATCTGCCGTTGGCGATCACACTGCTGGCCAGACGGCTCGCATCTCACCCGAGCTGGACGGTTCCCGCGCTGGCCGCCGATTTTGCCGCGACGAACGACCGCCTGATCCATATAGACCTCGATGCGCGCCATCGCGCGGTGAAGGCCTCGTTCACGCTGTCGTACGAGGATCTGCCCGCTGGGCGGCAGCGATTGTTCCGGCGGCTGGGGCTGCACCCGGGCCCGGACCTCGAAGCCTATGCTGTCGCTGCTCTCGCTGAAATGCCCGCCGAGGTCGCGCGCAACGAACTGGACGCGCTCTATACCGACCACCTGCTCGACGAGATTGGTGCCGGCCGCTACCGACTTCACGATCTGGTACGCGAATACGCCCACGCCGTTGCAGATGGCGACCCGATCCAAGACCGCACCGATGCTGTGGATCGGCTCTTGGAGCACTATCAGACCACCGGCACCAACCCCGATCAGCCGATGTTGGATTGGATGCGGATCGAACGCGAAAACCTGCTGGCCTGTATTGATTACACTGCGGCCCACAATCGGCCGACTCAGCTGATCGCCCTGACCAGCATGCTCACCGAACTGCTCGTAGCAGACGGCCCCTGGCCCCTGGCGATTGAACTCCACCAGCGCGCCGCCGCGACCGCCCGCCGGATCGCAAGCCTGCCCGATGCCGCCGGTTCCCTTTTCTACCTCGGTTGGACCCACTATGCGCTCGGTGAGTACTCGGCGGCCGTCGAGTGGTATCACGAGGCGCTCGGCATCTATCGCCAACTCGGCAAGCGATGCGACGAAGCGGACACTCTCTTCGGGCTCGGCTGGACCCAAAGTACAGCAGGTGACTATTCGGCGGCGGCCGAGTGGTATCAGCTGGCGTTGGACATCTACCGCGAACTCGGCCACTCCGCTGGCGAAGCCACCACTCTTGTCGGTCTCGGGGCAGTACGTTCCGAGACAAATGAGTATTCGGCGGCGGCAGAGCTCTATCAGCTGGCGTTGGCCATCTACCGCGAACTCGGTGATCGTCATCATCAAGTCTTTGCTCTCTACGAGCTCGGTCGTACCTGGTACCGGGCCGTCGAGTATTCCGTTGCGGCTGAGTGGTTTCAGCTGGCGTTGGGCATCTGTCGCGAACTCGGTGATCGACGTGGTGAGGCGGACTCCCTTTACCAGCTCGGTCGTGCCCGTTACATGATCAGGGAGTATTCCGTTGCGGCCGAGTGGTTTCAGCTGGCGTTGGACATCCACCGAGAAATCGGAGACCGGTACGACGAGGCCGACTCCCTCTACCAGCTCGGCTTGGCCCGTTTTGCTACAGATGCGTACAAGGCCGCGGCTGAGTGGTTTCAGCTGGCGTTGGACATCTACCGCGAACTCGGCATTCGACTTGGTGAGGCCGACTCCCTTTACCAGCTCGGTCGTGCCCGTTACATGATCAGGGAGTATTCCGTTGCGGCTGAGTGGTTCCAGCAGGCGTTGGACATCCACCGCGAACTCGGTAACCGCCAAGCGGAAGCCGACACGCTCTACCAGCTGAACTTGATACATCAGACAAAGGGTCAGCTTGCGATGTCGGCCGAGTTGTGTCGGCAGGCGCAGGCCATCTACCGCGAACTCGGCGACCGGCTCGGCGAAGCCGATACCCTCTGCGACCTCGGCCGAGTGCGTCTCGCCGTTAGTGAATACTCGACGGCGGCCGAATTGTTCCAGCAGGCGCAGGCCATCTACCGCGAACTCGGCAACCGGCCCGGCGAAGCCAACATCCTCTCCGAGCTCGGCCGAGTGCGCTTCGCGGTTGGTGAATATCCGATCTCGGCTGAGTTGTTGCAGCAGGCCCTGGTCATCTACCGCGAACTCGGCAGCCGGCGCGGCGAAGCCAACATCCTCTACGAGCTCGGCCGAATACATTCGACGACCGGTGAGCACTCGGTGGCGGGCGAGTTGTTGCAGCAGGCCCTGGTCATCTACCGCGAACTCGGCGACCGGCACGGTGAAGCCGACATCCGATACGAGCTCGGCCGAATACATTCGACGACCGGTGAGCACTCGGTGGCGGGCGAGTTGTTCCAGCAGGCGCAGGTCGTCTACCGCGAACTCGGTGTCCGGCTCGGTGAAGCCGACATCCTCTACGACCTCGGCCGAATGCATCGTGCGAGTGCGGAGTATTCGGCGTCGGCGGAGTTGTTCCAGCAGGCCCTGGTTATCTACCACGAAGTCGGCAGTCGGCACGGCGAAGCCAACACCCTCTTCGAGCTCGGTTTCGGTCGCTACGTGACTGGAAACTACGCTTCCGCTGTCGAATTGTATCTGCAGGCACAGGCCATCGACCGCGAGATCGGTGCACGGAGCAACGCAGCCAACACCCTCTACGAGCTTGGCCGAGTGCGCTTTGCGATTGGTGAATATCCGGTGGCGGGCGAGCTGCTCCAGCAGGCCCTGGTCATCTACCGCGAACTCGGCAACCGGCACGGCGAAGCCGACGCCCTCTATGAACTCGCGCAGGCGCGTCGTGCGGGTGGTGACCACGCGGGGGCAGTCGAGTTGTATCAGCAGACTTTTAACCTCTACCGCGAGCTCGGCGACCGGCAAGGAGAGGCCAAGGCGCTCGGGAAACTCGTCGGCACCCCCAACGCCCTCCAGAAGCTGACCGAGTCGCGTGAGCTTCTCGACAGCCAGCTCGACAGCTGGCTGAGTCAGTTCAGAAAGGAATGATGGCATCAACCGTCTTCGCGCGTATCGCGAATAAGCGTCCAGCCCACGATGCCGCAGGTATGGCACGAGGGCAATTCCCACACCCACTTGTCGATGATGAACCGATGCCGGTACATCAACAGAACTTCACGGTTCTCGTTGAGTACCAACGTCATCGCACAACGCGGCATCCGCGCCACACGGGTGTAGCCATTTTCTCTCCTGAAGCCCGGTGCGTTGCCCGTGACGAGTGCCCGGGCAACGACCGTATTTCATTATGCGGCAGGGCCTTTGGCGGAGACCGGGGACAAGCCGGGGGTGATCAGTCTGCGCTCGACCAGGATTCGGGCGTCGGCGAGGATCAGTGGCAGGGCCGCGGAGCTCGGGAGGGCGGGGCCGAGTCCACCTGCTCGAATCAGATGCGCCTGTGCGCCGTATCGCCCGAATGCCAACGCGATCGAGGTGGCGGCGCTCGGGTCGGCGTATCGGTGCTGCGGCTCGGGGAAGCACCACTGCCAGGGGCCCGCCGAGGTCGTGAAGCGCAGTTCGATGTAGTCGGATCGGGCTGGGCAACGCAGTGCGATCTCGAGTGCGGCAGGCAGGAACGACCTTCCCGACAGGGTCGATTCGGTTACGCGGGTCATGGCCGACTCCTATGCGGTTGATCCGGCGAGGTCGAGTGCGGCGAGATACGCGAAGACGAGACTCGAACCGATCGGTGTGCCGGCGCCGGGGTACGCGCCGCCGGACATTGCGGCCATGGTGTTGCCGGTCGCATAGAGACCTTCGATCGGCGTTGCGTTCGAGCGGAGTACGCGAGCGTGCTCGTCGGTCACCAGACCACCCTTGGTTCCGATATCGGACAGCACGACAGTGGCCGCGTAGTAGGGCGGGGTGTCGACGGGGATGAGCAACGGGTTGGGGAGGTCGGTCGCCAGCGGCACGAGGTAGTTCTGCCGGGGATCGGCCGGGTATCCGACGATGTACTGGAACATCTGGTCCCACGGCGCCTCGCCGCGGTGGAAACGTTCGTCGACACCGGATTTCGAATAGCCGTTGTACTCCTCGATCGACTTGCGCAGCTTCTCCGGCGGCACGCCGATCAGTTCGGCCAGTTCTTCGAGGGTATCGGCGCGGCGCAGAGCGCCGGACGCGAACCACTCCGGACGCACCGGCTGCTCCGGGTCGCCGCCGATGCTGTCGCGTTCGAGCTGCCGGTGGTCGAATACCCAGTGCGCGGTGCTGTGCGTAATGCCGGTTTCGCGTTGCAGCCGGGCCATTTCGTGCCCGGCGCGGTCGTAGGGCTGCGTCTCGTTCATGAAGCGTTCGCCCTCGGCATTGACCCAGATCCCGCCGCGGGTGCCGGTATGGAAGACGGGCCGGCCGTCGGGCTGCACCACACCAGGGACGTACCAGGCTTCGTCGAGCAGATCGGTGGCCGCGCCGATCGCGCGGCCGGCCAGGATCGCGTCACCGGTGTTCTCCGGCGCGCCGTGGGACCATTCGCCGGTGAGCGGCACGGGTGAATATTGCTCGCGCATCTCGCGGTTGTGTTCGAAACCGCCCGCGGCCAGGATCACGCCGCGGGTCGCGCGGAATGTGCGGCGCTCGCCGCCACTGACCGCCACCACACCGGTGACGCGGCCGTCATCGACCAGCAGTTCGGTGAGGGCGGTCTCGAGCAGGTAGGAGCCGTTGCCCGTTGCCAGGAATGCCTTCAGCGCCCGGCCGATCAGTGCGCGGCCGCCGACGAGCACCGGTCCTTCGTCGATACCCCAGCGCTCTTCGGGGACGGAGCGGCGGATGAGCGGGGCGAGGTCTCCGAGTTCGGCGACCGAGATTTCCTGCGGGAACACGGTTCGCCCGGTCGCGGTCGATCCGGGACGCCCGTAGAAGTATTCGGGCACGGGCTGATAGGCGAAGGACCCGAACAGCGGGTTCTGTTCGAGGTCGTCGATCAGTTGGGGTGCGGTCCGCAGGTAGGCATCCTGCAGCGGCTCGCGCGAGTTGTCGGCGACAACGTCGCGCAGGTAGGTGCGGGCGGCCTCGGGATCATCCTCGACGCCCGCGCGCGCGATCGGGGCGCTGCCCGGAAACCACAGTCCCGCACCGGAATACGACGTCGTGCCACCGATCAGCGCGGTCTTCTCCAGTACCAGTGTGCGCAGCCCGCGGGCGGCCGCCGCGTAGGCGCCGACCAGGCCACCGCCGCCGGAACCGACTACCACGACGTCGTAAGTTTCCTCGTCAGCGGCCATTGCTGTCTCCTTGATTTCACCGTGCGGCAGCGGAGTGGGGGATCGAATGTCCGTCGAGTGTGCGACCGACCATGTCGAGCAGAGGGTGAGATTCCGCTGAGCGGGATCGCACCGGTCGTGGTGCAGGAGCCGTCCGTGGCGGCTCGTCGGAATCCGGCGGATCCCAGTGTCCGGGAAGTCCGGCATGTGCTGCCCGGTTCCTCCTCAAACTAGCCAGCCAGCAGGACATTCCGACTCGAAGGAGAGCTCGCATGGCTGGTTCGCACGACTACGATCCCGGCCCGCAGATTGCCCACGCCGGTGGCCTGAACCTGGGGACGCCGGATCTGCCGCGTTCGATCTGGTTCTTCCGGGACCTGCTCGGCATGGAGGTGGTCGCCGAATCCGACGGCGTGGCCTATCTGCGCGGGTACCAGGAACTGGTGCACCACTCGCTGGTGCTGACCCAGCAGGACGAGGCACGGGTGAACAGCTACAGCTTCCGGGTGAAGCGGCCGCAGGATGTCGAGCTGTTCCACAAGCAGCTGACCGAGTCCGAGATCGAGGCAGTGGAGCTGCCCGCCGATCACGAGCTCGGCCGCGGCACCGCGATCCGCTTCCTGGTCCCCGGCAGCGAGCATCCGTTCGAGCTCTACTACGACATCGAAAAGCCGGTTGCCCCACCGGAATTGCGTTCGAAGCTGCTCAGCAACAGCTCGCGCCGCCGCGGTTTCGGAGTGCGGCGGCTGGACCATCTGAACGTGCAGTGCAGCCCGACCACGGTGAACCAGGCCGAGGGCTGGTTGCGCAATGCGCTGGGGTTCAAGCGCCGGGAGTTCGCGATGATTCCGCAGTTCCCGGAGACCATCCTGGCCTCATGGTTGTCGGTGACCCCGCAGGTGCACGATATCGCGATCGGTGTCAACGGGGAGGAGAAGAACGGGGCGTTCCACCACGTGGCCTTCAATATCGAGAACTACCACGACATTCTGCGAGCCGCGGACGAGATCCGTGATCTCGAGATCGACTACGGGCACGGTCCGGGTAAGCACGGCATCGGTCAGGCGATGTATCTCTACATCCACGATCCGGGCTCCGGTCACCGCGTCGAACTCTACTCCGGCGGCTACCTGATCATGGATCCGGATTGGCAGGCACTCGAGTGGAAGATCCCCGAATTGCAGTGGGGACAGACGTGGTACGGCGAGGCCCTCGATGTCGGTCCGGGCGGCGCGTTTCTGTCGACCACACCGTCGGCCGGATTGTGACGAGCGAGAGGAACTCCTATGACACTCGAGCCCCGCGGCACCCATGAGGGTGTGCCCGCCTACTACTACGACAATCGACTATCCGGCCCGCTACTGAGCCATCATGAGCAGTGGGACCGGCTCGCCGGCACCCACTCCGCGTTCAGGAGCACTGTCGCACAGGGTTATTGGGTCATTACGGACGGCCAGGCGGTCCAAGAGGCGCTACAGGACTGGCGGACGTTCTCCAGCACCTCGGTGACGGTCCTCGAACCGAATCCGAAGTTCCTCTGGATTCCGGAAATGCTGGATCCGCCGCTGCACACCAAATGGCGGCGGCTGTTGGGCAGCGAGTTCGGTCCCAAATGGGTCGCCGCCCGCGAGCCGGAGATCCGCAAGATCGCGGCGGACATGATCGACCGGCTGCAGCCCAAAGGCGGCGCGGATGTCCTCGACGAGTTCGCGCGCCGGTTCCCGACCCTGATCTTCATGCGGCTGATGGGCTTGCCCGAGCAGGATCTGGAGCAATTCCTGGAATGGGTGCACGAGATGCTGCACCTACCGCACGCCGAGGATCCCGACCACCGTCGGCAGATGGCCGCGATGGCCGCCGCGTCGGCCTATTTCGAAGAGCAGATCGCGCTGCGTCGCGACGCCCCCCGCGATGATCTGCTGTCCCGCATGATGACCTGGCGCATCGATGGCGAGCTTCTCAGCGACGCCGATATGCACGCATTCTGCATCCTGATGTTCCAGGCCGGTTTCGACACGGTCCCCATCGCCATCGGCTGGGCCATGTACCACTTCGCCGCGCACCATGAAGATCGCGCGGCCATCGTCGCCGACCCGTCGCTGATCGCCAATGGCATCGAGGAAGTGCTGCGCGTTTATTCGTTTGTCATCCCGGCGCGAAAGGCGATGCGGGACACCGAGATCGGCGGCTGTCCGGTGAAATCCGGCGAGATGGTGATGCTGCCGCTCGCGGTGAGCAACCGGGACGCCGAGCGGTTCGACAATCCGCTCGAGGTGGATCTGCAGCGCGCCACGAACAACCACATCGCCTTCGGTTCGGGTCCGCACCGCTGCTTGGGCTCGCACCTGGCGCGACTGGAGCTGAATGTCGCGATGGAGGAGTGGCACAAGCGGATTCCGGACTACCGGATCGCGCCCGGACAGCAGCTCGAGCAGACCGGAAACATGTACGGCCTGATGTCGCTGCGCCTCGACTGGTGAACACAATCGAAAGGCATTACCACGTGGGGATTCGCGACCAGCTGACCCGGCTGCTCGCCGAGGCTCCGGCCGACGCCGAAGCGATCGAGCACGAGGAGATCTGGTGGACCTGGGGGCGGATCCAGGCGACCGCGCGCTCGGTCGTCGATGCGCTGGAATCCGCCGGTCTAGGTGTGGGGTCCCGAGTCGGTGTGGTCCTGGAGAACCGGCCCGAACATGTCGCGGTGGTCGCCGCGCTGATCGCGTCCGGTCGATGCGTCGTGCTGCTCGCTCCGCTGCAGCCGGCGCCGCGGCTGGCCGCCGACATCATCGCGTGTGATCTGCCCGCGGTCGTGTGCGGATCCGAGCTGCTCGCCCGTGATGGCGTGCTCGATGCCGCCACGGCGGCCGGTATCGCCATGGAACTACCGGACGACGGCTCGGTGCGACGAGTGGGTGGCCAGCTCCGTGCCTGCGCCGTGACCAATCCGGGAACCGTCGTGGAAATGCTGACCTCGGGGACGACCGGTGTGCCCAAGCGGGTGCATCTGCGGACCGAGCAGTTGGATCAGGCATTGACTTCCGGAGGGCAGACGGCACGGGGAGACCGGTTGCTGTCCCGATCCGCGGTACTGGTGAACGCGCCGCTCGTGCATATCGGCGGCCTGTGGCGGGCACTGGCCTGCCTGGCCATGGGCCGGCGGATGATTCTCATGCCCAAGTTCGTCCTGGAACCATGGGTCAGCGCCGTGGAGCGGCATCGGTTGCGGGCCGTGAGCCTGGTGCCTGCGGCGCTGCGGGCCGTACTCGATTCGGGGGTGTCGCGGGAGCGACTGGCGAGCCTGCAGGTCGTCACCTCCGGAACGGCGCCTTGCCCGAAAGAATTGGCGGACTCCTTCTTTCGCACATATGGCATCCCGGTGCTCATGACCTATGGGGCAACCGAATTCGCGGGCGCGGTGGCTGGCTGGACGTTGGCCTTGCACGAGCAGTGGTGGGACCTGAAGGCAGGCAGCGCCGGTCGCGCCTTCCCCGGCGTCGAGTTGCGGGTGACCGGCGAGGACGGTGTCGAACTCGGCGGTTGGACGACCGGACGGCTCGAGGTGCGCACCGCGCAGACCGGGGAAGGCGCCGGAGAGTGGGTCCAGACCAGCGATCTGGCGCGGATCGATGTCGATGGCTTCCTCTGGATCGACGGACGTGCCGACGACGCCATCATCCGCGGCGGCTTCAAGGTCCAGCCGGAGACCGTCAAGCGGGTGCTGGAATCGCATGTGGCGGTGCGCGAGGCCGCGGTGGCCGGACTGCCCGACGCCCGGCTCGGACATGTGCCCGTTGCCGCGATCGAAATCGAACCGGGACTGATACCTCCCGACAGCGACGAACTCGTCGCGCTCTGTCGTGCACACCTGCTGCCGTACGAAGTGCCGGTGCAAGTCGTGGTTCTGGACCAGCTGCCACGCACGCCATCGAGCAAGGTGAGCCGGATGGAACTGCTCGATATCGTGCGGGAGCAACGGAACCGATCATGACGGCACTGACGATCGGATTCATCGGCGCAGGACGCATCGGTGCGGCCATGGTGGAGCGCCTACTGGCGGCCGGGCATCGGGTCCGGCTGTCCGCGCGGCGGCCGGAGGTACGGGACCGGCTGGCTGCACTCGGCGCGGAGCCCGTCGATCGGATCCGGGATATCGCGGCCGCGGATGTCGTGGTCAGCTGCCTGTTCGGCGACGACCAGATATCCACGCTGCTGCCCGAGGTCGTCGGCGCCATGGCCGAGGGCACGATCCTGCTGTCGCACACCACCGGGACGCCGGAGGTGCTGCACAGTCTGGACCGGTTCGCGCCGACCGGACGGGCCGCGGTCGTGGATGCGACATTCAGCGGCACACCGGAGGCGGTGCGCGCCGGTGAGCTGGTGGTCTTCCTCGGTGGCACACCCGAAGACGTCTCGATCGCGCGCCGAGTCGTCGATTGCTATGCCGGAACCGTCATCGAAACCGGTGGGCGGGGTTCGGCACTGCGGGTGAAGTTGATCAACAACCTGCTGTTCGCCGCGGTCTCGCAGCTGACCCTGCAAGGTCTGACGTTAGGTCGCGGGGTTGGGATAGACGAAGGTGTAATGCTCGAAGCACTCGCGATCAGCAGCGGCGGTACGACGGCGGGGCGCTATATCGCCGACCGCGGCGGATCCGAATCCTTCGCCGCCGCCGTCGCACCCTTTTTACACAAAGATGTCGCCGCCTGCCGAGCCGCATTGACCGATTCAGGTGTCGATTTCTCGGGCCTGCTCGGCGCGGCCTGCGGTGGTCCGATCGATATCGGCGATATTGCCCCTAAAGAGGGAACTTAATTCCGATATCGCCACCTCAGGGTGGCTGTCTTTCGCTACACTCGCGGCTGAGGTTCGAGCTCTGAGAAGGAGGCTGGCCAATGGCCTCAGTGGTGAATGACAATGCGGTCGCCACCGCCGAACGGCATGAGTCGCCACCGTCGATGGTGGAGCGGATGACGCTGATCATGGATGCGTTCGGTGGTCCGCAGATCCGGCTCTCGCTCGAGGATGTCGCCGGGCGCACCAATCTGCCGCGCTCTACGACCCATCGCATTCTGGAACAACTGGTTCGGCTGCGGTGGCTCGAGCGCAACGGTCGTGACTACGGCCTCGGTCAACGGGCGCTCGGGTTCGGTGGCCGGGAAGAGGGGCACGGTGCGTTGCGGGCAGCGGCGTTCCCGCTCTTGCACAATCTGTCGGTGCGCACGGAGATGGTGGTGCATCTGGCTGTGCTGGACGGCGCCGAGGCGTACTACCTGGACAAGTTCGGGGGCAAGGCCGCGGTCCAGGTGCCCTCGGTGGTCGGTGGCCGGGTACCGGCGCACTGCACAGCCATCGGAAAGAGCATGCTGGCGTGGCTGTCGCCGGAACAGATCGACGATCTGTACCGCGATGTATTGGCCAAGCAGACCGCGCACAGCATCGGCGATCTCGAGGTCCTGCATCAGGAATTGATTCGCATCCGTGCACGCCGTGGTCTGGCTTTCGAGCGTGGCGAATGTTTCCAGAACATCGCCTGCGTCGGTGCGGCGGTTCGCGGTCCCAAGGGTCCGGTCGGTGGGATCTCGCTTGTCGGCGACGTGCGAGCACCACTCGAGCGGCTGGCACCCCTCGTCGCCAATACCGCGCATGCGATATCGGAAAAGCTGATGGGTGACACCGCGCGCAAACATTCGGCACGCTTCGAACCCGTTGTCGTGCAGGACGAGCCGCAGAGCCCGGCACTGACCGAGACCCTCGGACGAATCGTCGCGCTCGGCGAACGGGGCGAGTGGTTCTGAGATCCCACACCTATCCCGGACGGTTTCCGCTGAGCGGAAAGGACCACAGGTCCACCCGGTTTCCTGACCAAACTTGCGTTCCAGTCGGCCGTTGGCTCGGGCCGTCCGCAAGAGAGGTGAGGACCCCTATGAGTCCGCTTCCGGATCCGGTATCGATGGGCGCCAGACGCTTCCGTGACGTGCTCGGTCATTTTCCGACGAGCGTTGTCGCGATTACCACCGCGACACCAGAGGGGCGTCCGCACGGGTTGATCGTCGGCACCTTCACTTCGGTTTCGCTCGAGCCACCGTTGGTGTCTTTCCTGGTGAACCGGTCCTCATCGACGCTGTCGACCATCCAGGAGACCGGCCGATTCTGCGCCAACGCCCTCGCCGGCAATCAGGAACCGATGTCACGACGGTTGTCGGCTCGGAATGGCGACCGGTTCGAGGGCGTGCCCTGGACATCGTCACCGCTCGGCAATCCGGTGCTGGACGGCATCGTGGCATGGGTCGACTGCACGCTCGTACAGGTCGTCGAGATCGGTGACCACGATTTGGTGGTCGGTCGGGTCACCGATCTGAATATCGAGTCGGTGCGGACTCCGCTGCTCTTTTTCCGCGGCGGGTACGGCGACTATCTCGCCAGTGCGACGCTGCTGATGGATCGTCTCGTCGGCTGGTGGTGACCCGGGTCCGGATTCGGACTCAGACCAACATATCGTCGACTGGCAATCCGAACGTGCCGCGCCCGTACAGCGTCAGCGCGGTGCCGACATCGTTGGAGGCGTGAATGCCCGCGATATGCGCGTCGCGCCAGGCCCGCTCGATCGGGTTGCGACGCCGCAGCAGCATCCCACCGGTTGCCGCGAACACCATGTCGATGGACGTCAATGCCCGTTCGGCACCCAAGGCTTGATCGCGACGGGCTCGCAACCGTAGCTCGAGCGGAATCTCCTGTCGTGCACAAACGCACTCGTACAAATCGCGAAGGCTCCGGCTCATCTGCAGGATGGCCGCGTCGATCTCCGCGCTGGCGCGCGCCGCCGCGGTCGGCTGGTCCGCGGTGATACTGCCGCCACCGAAACTGAGCCGGTTACTGTCTCGCATCCGCGACAGAAAGACGTCGAGGCAGCCCTGTGCCATGCCGACCATCGGTGAGCTGTTCGCGTAGGTGTACATGGTGCCGTACGGCATCCGGTAGAGCGGGCCGGGATTCGCCTTGTGTCCCGGGCTCTGTAGCAGTGCGATGTCGTAGAACCGCGTAACACGGTGCTCCGGGACGAAAATCCGCTCGGCGTAGAGATCATCGCTGCCTGCGCCGCGCAGTCCAGCCGCATCCCACACCTTCGACATCCGATAATCGGCGCAGGGCACCAGCCCGCTGACCATATCCACCGGCTGGCCGTTCTCGGCCACGATGGTGCCGCCCAGCAGCGCCCACGACGAGTGCGCGCATCCGCTGGCGAATCGCCAATGGCCCGAGACTTCGTAACCTCCGGCGACCGGAACGAATCTCCCGACCGGTGCGTAGGACGAACAGATCAATGCGTCGGGATCCTCCGACCAAACATCACGTTGCGCGCGCTCGTCGAAAAGTGCCACATGCCAAGGGGCTAGGCCGAGTACCGACGTCACCCATCCGGTCGAGCCGCACGCGGTGGCGACCGCGCGAACCGCATCGTAGAAGTCCAGCGGATCGGCTTCCAGCCCGCCCTGCGATTTCGGTCGCAGCAGCCGGAAGATGCCCGTACCGATCAAATCGGTCATCGTCTCCGCGGGTATCTCACCGGTCTCGTCGACCAGCGCCGCCCGTTCGGCCAGCATCGGCAACAATTCGCGGACCGCTGCGGCTACGTCTGCATTCATGCCGGGTTCTTTCGTGTCCTTGCCCCCTACACCAGTGACTTCACGGCGGAGCGTAACAGGTACGCGGACATTCGAGCCCGGTCGATCAGCGCGCGGCCCAGCTGATGGCCTTGGTCTGGAGGAATTCGTCGAGGCCGAATTCGCCCCACTCCCGGCCGATTCCGCTCTGCTTGTATCCGCCGAACGGCGTGCGTGGGTTGACGCCCGCACTGCCGCCGTTGATGGCTATGCCGCCCGCGCGTACCCGGGTTGCGATCTCGTAGGCGGCCTTGGTGTCGGCGCTCCAGATGGCGCCGGCCAAACCGTAGGGGCTGTCGTTCGCGATGCGGACCGCCTCGTCGTCGGTGCGGAACGGGATGACGACGCCGACCGGGCCGAAGAACTCCGTCTGCGCGATCGTCATCGAATTGTCGACATCGACGAACAGGGTCGGCTCCACGAAGTAGCCCTTGTCGAGCCCCGCCGGGCGTCCGCCACCGGCGACGATCCGCGCGCCCTCCTCCTCGCCAACGCGGATCAGCTTCTCGACCTTCTCCCGCTGCGCCGCTGTGATCAACGGACCCATCGTGGTGGATTCGTGTGCCGGATCGCCGACCCGGACACCGGCGAGGGCAACGCGTAGCCGCGCGACAAGTTCGTCGTGGACGGATTCGTGCACGATCGTGCGGGTCAGGATCGAGCAGCCCTGGCCGGCGTGCGCCGTGATGCCCATGAGTGCGGACCGAACCGCTCCGTCGAGGTCGGCATCGGCGCGGACGATATTCGCGGACTTGCCGCCGAGTTCGAGCACGACCTTCTTGATCGAGCTCGCGGCCTGCGCGTAGACCATTCGTCCGACGGTGTCCGATCCGGTGAAGCTGACCAGGTCCACCATGGGATTGGTGGTCAGCTCCTGACCCGCGTCGATATCGCCGGTGACGATGTTCAGCACGCCCGGCGGCAGACCGGCGGCATCGGCGAAGTCACCGATCAACAGGGATTCCAGCGGGGTGGTCGGCGCGGGCTTCAGCACGGCGGTGCAACCCGCGGCCAAGGCGGGGATCACCTTCATCATGCTGAGGAAGAACGGGAAGTTATAGGCCGCGATCAGCGCGCAGACCCCGAAGCCCTCGCGCCGGATCTGTCCCTGGGAGATGCCGATACCCGCGGCGATCGTGGGTTCCATCGGGCGTTCCCACGCGAAGGCTGGCATGACGCGCTCGGCCATATCGCGCAGATGGGCCACCGGCACCCGGGTCTGCAGGGTCTCGGCCAACGAGCGGACCGAACCCGCCTCGGCCATATTGACCGCGACGAGCTCGGGCAGGCGGCGCTCCATCTCCTCGGCCATGCGTAGCAGCACCGCGGCCCGCTCGGCGGGCTTCATTCGCGGCCAGGGACCTTCGTCGAATGCCTTGCGCGCGGCCGTGATAGCGCGACGCACGTCCGGGATCGAGGCCTGCGGGACGTAGGCGATCGTCTCCTCCGTCGCGGGATTGCGCACGTTGATGAGCTCGTCCGATTCGCCGTCGGTGCGGTGCCCGTCGATGTAGAGCTGCGTCGAGAACGAGTACGCCGTGGTCATGTTCGGTCTCCTGATTGCCGGATCTGCGTCGGTCGTCTGGGTAGGCCCACCTGCGGCGCTGCCCGCACACGACGCCTTAAAAGTGTACTGAATAGCCGAACTGGCTGAGTCGTTTGTCCAATTGCCGCTGAGTGGAAAGGTCGATTGTGTGACCCGCCACACAGGGGGTGTGCTGTCGCATACGTCTTCACCCCACTCCGAGCAGGGCGAATGCGATCACCAAACCAAAGCCACGGCTCGATTGCTCGGTGCGAGTCGGAAACGAGAGCTCCGTGGCAGCCCCCGAAAGGACTCGATCGATGAGCCCTGCAATGCAATTCGACGAATCGCCCGATGTCGCACCGACGCCGGATGCCGCACAGACATGGACGCCGCGGCTGGTGCTTTCCCTGGCGTCGATCGTGCTGACGCTCGAGATACTCACCCTCAGCTACATGATGGTGTCGATGGCGGTGCCGGAAATCTCCGTGCATTTCCAGACGACCCAGGGCGCCTGGATGTTGACGGCATTCCTGCTGGTCGGGGCTGTGACGGGTCCGCTGCTCGGCAAGCTGGCCGATATGTACGGCAAGCGGAAGATATTGCTGGCCTGTGTCGCCGTCTCGGTGCTCGGCTCGCTGGTCTCCGCGGTCGCGACCAGCTACGCGACGATGATCGCAGGCCGGGCGTTGATGGGCGTGCTCGCGCCGTGTGTCTTCCTCGCCTACTCGCTGATCCGGGATGTGTTCCCGAAGAAGACGGTCGCGCTCGCGGTCAGCGTTACCACCAGTGGTTTGGGACTCATCGCGATACCGGCGCCGTTCATCACCGGCTGGCTGCTCGACGACTACGGTTTCCGCAGCATCTTCTGGTTGTTCGTGATCGGGCTCGCGGTGTTCGGCACCCTGGTCGCGCTCACCACCGGTGAATCCACCGTGCGGGTGCGGTCGCGGATCGACTTCGCCGGAGCGCTGCTGCTCGGTTTCGGCATCGCGGGCGTACTCGTCGCGGTCAGCTTCGGTCCCAGCTGGGGCTGGACGGCCGGTTCGACGCTCGCCTACCTCGTCGGCGGCGTTGTGCTGGTGGTGGGCTGGTTGGTATCGGCCGGGATCGTGCGTGACCCGCTGCTCGATCTGGATGTGCTGCGCAGGCGGCCGGTTCTGCTGATCTCCATGGGTTCCGCCATGTGCTACGGCTGCAGTGCACTCATCACCATTCTGCTGCCGATGATGGTGATGACGCCCGCCGCCGTCGGACTGGGTTACGGATTCGGTGTCAGCGCAAAGGGATTCGCGATCTTCCAGGCGCCGATCGGCGGCATGGTCGTGGTCGGCGGCGTGGTCGTCGGCATTCTGGTCAGCCGCAAGGTTCGGCCGCGGTTGCTGATGATCGTCGGCCTGGTGCTGTTCGCGCTCGCTTTCGTGCTCATCGCGGCAAAGCACGACGACAAGGCGCTGCTGCTCGTATTCGCGGGTATTGCGGGCACCGGTATGGGGCTGGGCTACGCATCGGTTCCGAATCTGTTGATCGAGGCGGTTCCGCCGCAGTTGCAAGCCAGCACGGCGAGTATCGCGAATGCCGCGCAGAGCGTCGTCGCGGCGATCTTGCCGGTACTCGCGTTCACCGTGCTGAACAACTCCTATGTCGCGCCGATCCCGCTCGAAATGACCCATGGCGCGGTGCTCTACACCGATAGGGGATTCCAGGTCGCATTCCTGATCGGCGCGGTGGCCTGTGCCATCGGCGCGCTGCTCGCTGTGCTGCTGCCACGCAAGATCGAGCAACTGCCTGCACCTGTCGCGCAGGACGCCGAGGCCCCGGTATTGACGCACTGAGCGAGTCGAGGGCGGCCGCGTGCAAACGCGGCCGCCTTTGCTCAGGGTGTGGTGCCGATCAGAGCGAGGCTGGAATGGGCATATGCCGCACGACGTTTGGGACTCACCAGGTACGAGGGCGGGGCGAAATAGCCGACATCACGGGGCAGGGCGTCGGCGCGGCGCGCGAGCGCCGCACGGGCGTCGGCGGTGGTCCCACAGAGCGCGATCTCGGTGAGCATTTCGTCGGTCACCGCCTTGACCATGCCGTCGGTATCGCCCGCGCGGAATGCCGAGCGCAGTTGTGTGACAGGGCTTTCCCAACCGTGATGGGCGACGTAGGGGTCGTAGGTCTTGACGGTGAGATAGAAGGCGATCATGCGGCGGGCGTCGGCGATGGCGCGTTCCGGTGCGTTGTCATCGATGGCGGTGATGATCCAGCCGTGTTCGAGTGGGCTCCGGCCGCTACCGGCTGCCCCGCGCTCGACCGCTGGGCGCACGATGTCGTTCCACCAGGTGCGGGTGAACAGGCCGTGGCCGATCACACCGTCGCCGACCCGGCCAGCGGTGGCGGCCATCCGGCTGTTGAATCCCGCGAGCAGTACCGGGATATCGAGGCGGCCGAGCACCGGGGCTCGGACATCGGCGTCTATTGAATAGAACTCACCGGTGTACTGGATCTTCTCGCCGTTTTCCGCATGCAGCCAGGCGCGCACCACATCGATGGTCTCGGCGATTCGGTCGACCGGGCGATCGGCGGGTATGCCGAACCAGTCGCGGTTGATCCGGAAGGCGGCGGTGCCGAGGCCGAGGAACAGTCGGCCGGGTGCCTGCGCGTGCAGCTGCCGCATAGCGGTGGCGTGCGCGTACGGGGTGCGGGCGAAGGCGTAGGCGATGGCCGGACCGACCAGTGCGCGTTCGGTATCGGCGACGATCTCGGCCACGGTGAGATAAGCGTCGTGGTCGACGAAGTCACCGGTGCAGAAGGCTTCCACACCGGCCTGCTCGGCCTCCCTCCCCACGTCGCGGCCGGGCCACGGCATACCGAACTTCATCGAATTCTCCTCTTGGACAGTCTGATCGGTGGTGGATGCGCGTCAGCGCAGCGTCCATCTGCTGCGGGGCACCGCGGCGCGGTCGATTTCGGCTTTGCCGATGGGGTTGCCGATCTGGGTGTAGGACAGGCCGGTGCGCAGTGCCTGTGTGCGGGTGGAATCCAGCGACTCCCAGATCGCCCGGACCGTGCCCTGGATCGCGGCCGGTGGTTTGGCGGCGATGATGCGGGCGATCTCGTCGGCGCGATCCCAGAGCTGATCGCGCGGCAGTATCTCGCTGACCAGGCCGATCTGCATGGCGCGCTCGGGGGACAGGCGCTCGTCCAGGCCGAGCAGCGCAATGCGCAATGTCTCACCCAGCGGAATGCGGCGCGCGAGCCCGATCGGTTCCAGCGCCGCGGTCAGCCCATAGCTGACATGCGGGTCGAAGAAGCTCGCGTCCTCTGCGCAGATGATGATGTCGGCCTCGTTGAGCCAGTAGAACGCGCCTCCGGCCGCCATGCCGTGCACCGCGCAGACCAGTGGTTTCCACACCTGGTTGAGCTTCGGCGACAACTTCTCGCCGGGATCGGTCTGCGACCAGACATTGGCATGGCGGTCGATGCCCTGTTTGACATCCATGCCGGTGCAGAACGCCCGGTCGCCCGCACCGCGAAGCACGACGACACGGATATCGTCATCGAACTTCACGCGCTGCCAGATGCGGTCGAAGTCCTCGAGCATCTCCTGGTTGAAGCTGTTCATGGCTTCCGGTCGGTTCAGGGTGATCGTCGCGACGTGGTCGGTCACGTCGAACAGGACGGTTTTCAGCTCCATCCGGAAACTCCGATGTTCGTGGGTCGGCTGAATGCGGCCCTCCGGAGAGTAGCCGGATTAGAGTGTAACAAATTGTTCTACGGACGACGTTCGACTCCGCGCTGGTCGTGGTCCGATTCGAACCGCTTAATATGTGGTAGACAAGAAATAGTGCCGCGCGACCCGACCCTTGGGCTGCTGCAGATTCTAGTTAAGTCGTATACTCTTCTCTGGTCTCGGTCGTCCGGATGTGTTCGTGACGACGGCGGTCGGGGCGAGATGGCACGACGAGATCCACGGAGCACGACGAGATCCACGGAGGAAGTTGCGATGAAGCCACGCGTGGGGCAGACGCTCGCCAGCACGGTCGACACGACGACGGTCATCGTCGTGCGCGCTCCGCAGGCCGATCTGGAGATCACCTGTGGCGGGGCGGCGATGGTCGATCCGAAGGGCCCCGGCGGCGTCCCCGCCGGCATCGCCGATCCCGAACAGCTCGGCGGTTCGCAGCTCGGCAAGCGCTACGCCGATGAGGAACTCGGTGTGGAACTGCTCTGCACCAAGGCGGGTCAGGGCACGCTGGCGGTGAACGGTATCGCGTTGCCGCTCAAGAACGCCAAGCCGCTGCCGGCCTCGGACTGAGAGCGCATCGATGAACGTAGCGATGCTGTTGGATATGGCCGCCGACGGTTTCGGCGACCGAATCGTGGTCGGGCGGACGGCCGATGGACTGACGCCGGTGCGGCTGCGCGAGTTGGCCGCTGGCGGTGCGCGGGTGGTCCGTGCGGCCGGTGCCGACGCGATCGTGTACCTCGCCGTCAACGGTCCGGCCTTCCCGGTCGCGCTGTTCGCGGCGGCCCAAGCGGGTGTGCCGCTGGTGCCGGTGAATTACCGCCTCGGCGCGGAGCAACTGGACGCGTTATTGGCGAATCATCCACGCGCACTCGGTATCGCCGATCCCGAACAGGCCGAGGCGTTGCGCCGGGCGGGGCTGTCGGTGCGGAGCCCGCAAGAGTGGTTGGCTACCGCGGCGGATGCCGGTGTCGACGACGGTGACGAGGTTGCGGCCGCGCCCGAAACACCCGCGGTATTGATCTACACCAGCGGCACGACATCCGCGCCGAAGGGTGTGGTCCTGCGGCACCACAACTTGGTGTCGTATGTGCTCGGCACGGTGGAATTCGCGGGTGCGGACGCCGACGAGGCCGCGCTGATGAGCGTGCCGCCGTACCACATCGCGGCCGTGTCCAACGTTTTGACGAACCTGTATGCCGGGCGCCGGGTGCTCACCCTCGAACAGTTCACGCCGCAGCAGTGGCTCGAACTCGTACGCGAGCAGCGGATTTCGAATGCGATGGTCGTTCCGACCATGCTCGCCCGGATCATGGACGGCGAGGGGCTCGACCGCTCGGTCCCGTCGTTGCGTTCGCTCGCCTACGGCGGCGCCAAGATGCCGGTGCGGGTGATCGAGACCGCGCTGCGGGAGTGGCCGCATGTCGATTTCGTCAATGCCTACGGGTTGACCGAGACCTCGTCCACGATCTCGGTGCTCGGGCCCGAGGAGCATCGCGCGGCCGTCGCCAGCGATGATCCCGCGGTGCGTGCCCGCATCGGCTCGGCCGGTCGGCCGGTGCCCGGTATCGAGCTCGAGGTGCGCGCCGAATCCGGTGGTCTCGCCGCGGCGGGGGAGCCGGGCCAGATCTGGGTGCGTGGCGAGCAGGTCTCGGGCGAATACGCCGGGCACGGTGCCTCGGTCGACGAACTGGGCTTCTTCAACACCCGTGACCACGGCCGCGTGGATGCCGACGGCTATCTCTACATCGAGGGCCGGGTCGACGACACCATCATCCGCGGCGCGGAGAATATCGCGCCCGCCGAGATCGAGGACGTCCTGCTGCGGCATCCGGATGTGCTCGACGCGGTCGTCGTCGGTGTGGTCGACGAGGAGTGGGGTCAGCGGATCGAGGCCGTTGTCGTCCCGCGCAGCGGGGTGGACGTCGATGCCGAACAACTGCGCGCCGAGGTGCGAAAGACGTTGCGTGGCTCCAAGACTCCCGATCGCATCACATATTGGCCGGAACTGCCGCGCACCGCGACCGGCAAGCTGGTGCGCCGGGATATCGTCGCGGCGCTGACGGCCGATCGTCAGCCGACCGCGGGGTGAGCACCCTCGACGTCACGATCGAGGGGCCCGTCGCATGGGTGCGCTTCGATCGGCCGGACGCGCGCAACACGGTGATCCCGGAGCTTCTCGTCGAGATGCATTCCGTGCTGACCGAATTGAGCCGCGACGATGCACTCGCCGTGGTGGTGCTGACCGGAAACGGCTCGACGTTCTGCCCCGGTGCGGATCTGAACCGCGCCGGGGTCGGCGGGTCCGCCGCGCTGCCGCCGCTCGAGGTGTATCAGTCGGCGACCCTGCTGCACGAGATGCCGCAGTTGACCCTCGCCGCGGTGAACGGAGCCTGCGCGGGACCGGGATTCGCCTGGGCCGCGGCGTGTGATCTGCGCGTCGCCGCGGCCGGTGCCCGATTCGCGACGGCGTTCCTGCAGGCCGGTGTGTCCGGTGAACTCGGCCTGCCGTGGACATTGTCGCGGACACTCGGTGCGGCGTCGGCGCGGGACCTGTGCTTCCTGCCGCGCAAGCTGACCGCGGACGAGGTCCGTGCCATCGGATTCGTCTCCCGGGTGTTTCCCGATGACGAATTCGACCACGAAGTCGCCGATTTGGTGCGCGAACTCGCGGCACGCAGGCCCGCCGCCCTGCGGACCCTGAAGGCGAATTTCCTACTGGCCGAACGCACCGAGCTGGCGGACTACATCGCGGTGGAAAGCGAACGGCACCACGGATTCTTCACCGGAGAGCAGCGCGGGCAGACCGCCCAGGCGTTGCGTGTGCAGGGCGATCGGGTGCATGAGTCGTGAGGACGTCGTTTGCTGCGGTTCCGGAGTGAGCATTCCGGAAACGAACGGCCGATCGTGTCGCTGCGAGCATCCGTTCCGAGGGCACCTGCACTCTGATCGCCTCCGCACCGGCCGCGGGCGCGAAACCCTTTCTCGCCCAGAGCATTGCATGGCGCATCAATGTCGTCGTGAGCAGTAGTGCTGAAGCGCGGCCAGGCACAGACGGTCCGCCGATCGGACCGACGAAATGACAAGGGTGAGTGAGCATGAGCACTATCGCGAATAGTTCGGAGTTGGTGCGGGACCTGACCACGCGCACCGCGATCGCGGTCCGTGACTGGACGCCCGGCGCCACGGTTGTGGGCGTCGAGCCACTCACCGGCGGGACGTCGAGCCTGACCTACGTGGCCGAATTGTCGAATGCCCCAGCCGGATACGAGTGCGTCGTGCTGAAGGTGGCGCCTCCCGGTCTGGCGCCGGTCCGCAACCGGGATGTCCTGCGCCAGGCTCGAATCATGGAAGCACTGGCGGATCGCCCCGGGGTGCGGGTGCCGAAGGTCCTGTTCCACGATGCGGGCGCACCGCCGACGGTCCCGCCGTTCGTCGCCATGGACCTGGTGCCCGGCACCTGCGTCGAACCGGTGCTCGTGCCGCGCGGCACCGTGCCCGCCGACCAGGTTCGGACCCGAGCCTTCGACGCGGCCAGGATGCTCGCCGATCTACATCGAGTGAAACCCGAGCACACGGCGCTCGCGACCGAGCCGGTGGTTTCCCTCGGCGCTGAGATCGACCGCTGGACAAGGGCTTTCACCACCGTATCGGACGATCTGCGCACCGGCTACGAGGCGGTCGCGGACCGCCTGCACGCCACCGTGCCCGCCGCCATGACACCGGTCTTCACCCACGGCGACTACCGGCTCGGCAACACACTGTGCGAAGCAGACCACATCACCTCGATCATCGACTGGGAAATCTGGTCCCTCGGCGACCCCCGGATCGATGTCAGCTGGCTGACCTTCTTCACCGATGACGCCGCGCATCCGGCATCGGTATCCGATGAACCGACCGGCATGCCGGGCAAGGCGGAACTGGTCGACGCTTACCAGGAGGCGCGCGGCGCCGCACTGCTCGACCTGCCCTGGTTCGAGGCGCTGACCAAATACAAAGAGTCCGCCGCGACCGCCTTGCTGATCAAACGCGGCCGCAAGTCCGGCCAGTGGAAAGACATGCATCAACGCATGCTGCCCGCCCTACCGCTGCTGCTCGACGAGGCGATGGAACTGCTGGGCCGATACCGATCCAGTGCCCCGTCCAGCTAGCTTCCGAGGTAACCGAGATCCGTCGAGCGCAGTCATATGGCGGTGCCGCGGGGCGTGTCGTGCCGCCTTTCGACTGTGCTCGGCGAGTGAGCCGCCTGATAGCGCGGCAATCTACGATCGGCACATCGATGTCGAGCGGCATCGCGGCGGATCCGTCGGTTACTTTCGGGCGTGCCGGTATCGATTGACGAGCGCCGCTGTCGAGCTGTCGTGTGCACTCGACTGATCCGTGGTGAGCTCGGCGTAAATCTTTGTGGCGAGGACCTTTCCGAGTTCGACGCCCCATTGGTCGAAGGAATTGATGCCCCAGATCCAGCCCTGGGTGAAGATCTTGTGCTCGTAGACGGCGATGAGCTGGCCGAGCGTGTACGGCGTCAGGTGGCGCAGCAGAGGGTGTTGCTCGGCCGGTTTCCCGGGAGGTCGCGATGGCCCCGCAGTGGACCGGCGTCATCGACGCTACCGAAGGCCAGTGCTTCGGTCTGTGCGAACAGGTTGGCCATGAGCAGGTCGTGGTGCTCGGTCAGATCGTGTCGCGGGCGCAGTACTCCGATGAAGTCCGCGGGCACGGTCGTCGTGCCCTGGTGCAGGAGTTGATAAAAGGCGTGTTGGCCGTTGGTACCCGGTTCGCCCCATACGATCGGCGCGGTGTCGTAGCCGAGCGGAAGGCCTTGGCGGTTGACGGATTTGCCGTTGCTCTCCATATTTTCGGCGACGTTCATGCGTCGATCGTCGATCTGTCCAATAGGGCGAGTATCTCGTCGGTGGTACCGGTTTCCGCGATTTTGGGGAACACCTTGCGCAGCGCGTAGTCGTGATCTTCCTGATCCAGATCGGTCACCGCATCGGTGGCGATGGTGACGTTGAAACCGTATTCGTGCGCACCGCGCGCGGTCGATTCGACGCCCATGCTGGTGGCGATCCCGGTCACGACGACCTGAGTGACCTCGCGCTCGCGCAGCCACCCCGCGAGCGTGGGATCGTGGAACGCGCCCCAGACTCGTTTGACCACGGTGTGGTCACCTGGCCGCGGCCCCAACTCGGACAGCAGCGCGACGGCCTCGGCCGCCGAACTCGCGGCCGCCGAGCTGGACTGTCCGCCCGCCGCGCGAGCACGGCTCGCCTCGGTGCGGCCGGGCGCGACACCGGCCGCCGTCACGATCACGACCGGGAGATTGCGTTTCCGGAACGCGTCGGCCAGCCGGATCGACTGCTCGACAATCGACTTCGCGGAGTGCACGGTCGGCAGCGCTACCACCGCATCCTGCAGGTCGACGGCGACCAGCGCGGTGTGCGCATCTATTTCGGTCAATGGCATGAGATCACCTTTCGATCCAAGATCGACATTATTCTCCACTGAGAATGCCAATTGCGCTGTCCGGTAATCGGGCCGGGCCCTCAGTACAACCCGCCGTCCACCCGGATCAGTGCGTCGGTGGTGTAGCTGGAGGCGTCGCTGGCGAGGTACAGCGCGGTGCTGATGATCTCCTCCGGCTTACCCGGCCTGCCGAGCGCACTGCGGGTGATGTGTCGCTTCTCCTCCGCCCAGGCCTTGGAGATATCGGTGAGGAACGGCCCCGCCGAGATGGTGTTGACCCGCACCTTCGGCCCGTACTCCTGAGCGAAGACGGTGGTCAGCACATTCAGGGCGGCCTTGGCTCCGGCGTAAGGGCCGAATCGCGGTTGCGGCAGCAGCGCCCCCGAGGACGAGATATTGATGATGGAGCCGCCGTCGCCATCGGCCATGCGCCGCCCGATCAGCGACGCGAGCCGGAACGGGCCCTTGAAATTGACCCCGATCACCTTGTCGAACAGCTCTTCGCTGGTCTCCTCCGAAGACGGCGCCAGCGGCGACATACCCGCATTGTTGACCAGGATGTCGACCTTGCCGAACTCCTCGTAGGCCGCGTCGGTGAGCCGGCCGAGGTCGTCCCAGTGCCCGACGTGCGCGGCGAACGGCAGTGCACGCCGGCCCAGTTCGCGAACCTCCTTGGCGGCCACCTCGCAGGCGTCGAGTTTGCGGCTCGTGATCACCACGTCCGCGCCCGCGGCGGCGAAGGCGCGCACCATTTCCAGGCCGAGGCCCCGGCTGCCACCGGTGACCAGCGCGACCTTGCCGGTCAGATCGAAAAGCTGCGCCGTCATGCGTTCACCCCGCCGCTGAGGCTGTCGTCATTGATGATGTGCGCGTAGCGCTTTCGCGCATCCTCCAGCTTCGGCGGAATGTGCTCGCTGGGGAACAGCCCCTCGGCGGGCCGGTATTTCTTCAACATCTGCTTCGCGACCGTGGTGCGGTGCACCTCGGTCGGACCATCGGCCAGGGCGAGGTTCGGGGCGGCCATCCACCACTTCGCCAGCGGCAGTTCATTGGTGGTGCCGAGCGAGCCGTGCAGGTGCAGCGCGCGCTGGATGATGTCGTGCAGCACCTTGGCCATGGCGACCTTGCACATCGCGATCTGCGTGCGGGCGGCGCCGTGCGGCTGGGTGTCGATGATCCAAGCGGTGTTCAGCACCAGCAATCGGTACTGCTGCAATTCGATCCAGGAGTCCGCGATGAACTGCTGGACGGCTTGCTTATCGGCGAGCAGGGTGCCCTGGGTGCGGCGGGAGATCGCGCGCTCGCACATCATGTCGAAGGCGCGGGTGCATTTGCCCACGGTGCGCATGGCGTGGTGGACGCGGCCGCCGCCGAGGCGGGCCTGGGCGACCTTGAAACCCTCACCGGGTGCGCCGAGCATGGCGTCGAGCGGGACCCGGACCTGGTGGTAGCGGATGTAGCCGTGGATGCCCTCGTCGAGGGAGTCGCGTTCGTCCATGGTGCCGACATTGCGCTTGATCTCGATGCCCGGCGTCTCGGCGGGCACGATCAGCATCGACATGCGGGCGTGCGGGGGCGCGTCCGGATCGGTGACGGCCATGACGATGAGGAATGACGCGTACCGGGCGTTGGAGGAGAACCACTTCTCGCCGTCGATCACCCATTCGTCCCCGTCGCGCCAGGCGCGGCAGACGAACTCCTTCGGGTCGGCGCCCGCCTGCGGTTCGGTCATCGAGAAGGTGGAGACGATCTCGCCGTCGAGCAGCGGCTGCAGGTATCGGGCCTTCTGCTCCTCGGTGCCGAACATGGCCAGGATCTCGGCATTACCGGTGTCCGGTGCGGCGGTGCCGAAAACCGTTGGCGCCCAATAGGACCGGCCGAGGATCTCGTTGAGGTAGGCGAGCTTGACCTGGCCGTAGCCCGGCCCGCCCAATTCGGGGCCGAGGTGACAGGCCCACAGGCCCTGCGCCCGGACCTGCTCCTGCAACGGCCGCAGGATCGCGCGGGCCTTCTCGTTACCGGTGTCGTACGGGTCGCCGCCGTGCGGGAACAGCAGGTCGAGCGGCTCGACCTCCTTGCGCACGAACTCCGCGGCCCAGTCCAGCTTGGCCTGGAACTCGGGTTCGATCGTGAAATCCAGCATCGGTCCTCCGAAAGGGATCAGTGGGTGACGTAGGTGCGGGCGGCCATGAGCAAAGACGGGATGCCGTGGCGCATCCGTTCCACCCGCTCGGTGACCTGGCCGCGGCGCTCGGCGTTCTTGACCAGCAGCGCGGATGCGGCGGCCTGCTTGTAGCGGACCAGGGCGTCGAACCATCCGAGATCCGCGACCGGCGCGCCGCTCGCGGTCTCGTACACGGCGAGCAGTTCGTCGGGTTCGAGCGTCGGGGCGGCGGGCGCGGCGGCCGTCGGATGGGCGGGATCGGACATCAGTCGCAACCACGCCAGGTCCAGGCGCGGATCGCCGACCGACCAGATCTCCCAGTCGATCACCGCCCTGATCTCGGTTCCGACGCACTGCATATTGCCCAGCCGCCAGTCGCCGTGCAGGAGCGCGGGCGGCAGCGGCTTCGGGATCGCCGTGGTGAGCAGCGTCCGGCACTCGAGTTCGTCGAGCTCGGCGTCCGGTTCGAGGGCACAGGTGGCGAAGGCCCGCTGCCACCGCTCGACCTCGGCGCCGAGGGTGACCGCGGGTTCGTCGATGCCCAATTCGGCGGGACCGACGGTGTGCAGGGCCGCCAGCATGCGGGCGGCCGCCGCGGACCGTGCGCGCACCTCGTTCGGAGCGGGACGACGTTCGAGCGCGATATGGCGGGGTTCGTAACCTTCGCCGTCCGCGAAGGACATGACGAACAGCGGCGGGATCTCCGGCGGTGCGCCGACGTCGGTACCGAGCACCTTGGGCACGGCCACATCGGGCACCTCGGTGAGTGTGGTGAGTGCGCGGGCTTGGCGCAGCACATCCCGGTTGCGGACCGGTTCGAGACCCGGCGGAGCGACCTTGACCACGACGCGAACTCGTTCGTCGGTGACGGCCGAATAGGTGAGGCTCGAGGTGCCGCCGGTCAGCTGCGTCAGGTCGTGCAGTGGACGGCCGATCGCCGCGGCCGCGCGACGCGTGATATCGGCGGGATCGGCAATTCCGACCTTCGGTCCTACCGCCTGCGACCCCTCGGCCATGCCCACTCCGTTCGACAGAACGCCATACCACCGTGCAAGAAATTGATTCTGGTGAATCGGTATCCGAACAGTACACTCTTTTACATGACGAGTCCACACGTCGAGGACGACCCGGTCGGTGGCGAATCCCTGGTGGCCCGCGCGGTGCGGCGGCGTACGGGGGATCGGTACGCGATTGCGCGGGATGAAGTACGCCGCCTGCTCGACGCGGGCATGGAGCTGATGCGGGCCGATCCGGACGGGAATCCGAGAATCGTCGAGATCGTCCGCCGGGCAAGGGTTTCCAACGACGCCTTCTACCGGGCATTCCGGAGCAAGGACGATCTCATGGCCGCGATCGCCGACGACGGGGCTAGGCGGTTGCTCGGTCATATCCGTCGCCGCTGCGCCCGGCACACCGACCCGATCGACCAGGTCAGGGCCTGTGTTCAGGTGGTTTTCAAGCAGGCGGCCGATCCCGAGGTGGCCGCGACGACCCGCGCGGTGCTGCGGAATACCTCCCGCGACGGCCGGTCGGCCTTCGGCGGTGTCGAGCTGCGCCGTCAGATCGCCGAGCTGCTCGCGGTGCCGCTCGGTGCGGCTGGCAGCCCGGATCCGGGCCGTGACGCCTTGGTTGCCGCCTGTGCGATCTTCGCCGTGATGGAGCAGTTCCTGTGGGCCGAACAGGTGCCGACGGCCGCGGATGTCGAGCATCTCGTGGCCTGGATCGTGCCACCGAAACCAGGGACGACCGATGCGGTCTGACCCTGCACAACCTTGTGGTGTCCGTTGAATAGCGGATACTCTTCTTCAAATACCGACGCTAAGAGGAGCTGGTTCGATGCACAAACCGATGCAGGGCGTGCGCATACTCGAGGTCGCGCAATTCACCTTCGTCCCGGCGGCGGGTGCGGTGCTCGCGGACTGGGGCGCCGATGTGATCAAGATCGAGCACGCGGAACGGGGTGATGCCCAGCGCGGACTGGTCCGGGTGCTCGGTTATGAGGCGAACAGTGCCGGGTCGTCGTTCTTCCCGATCATGGAGGGACCGAACCGAGGCAAACGCAGTGTCGGTCTCGCACTGGAGAAGCCGTCCGCGCGCCGGGTGTTGGAGGAGTTGATCCGCAGCAGCGACGTATTCCTCACGAACTTCCTGCCGGAGGCGCGGGCGAAACTGCGGATCGACCTCGAGGACGTGCGCGCGATCAATCCGGACATCATCTACGTGCGGGGCAGCGGCTTCGGCGTGCGCGGCGCGGAGGCGACCAAGGGCGGCTACGACAGCACGGCATTCTGGGCGCGCGGCGGCAGCGCGGCCGGAGTGACCCCGCCCGGCGCCGACCGGATGACCCGGATGCCCGCGGGCGCCTACGGCGATTCGATCGGTGGCATGACCATTGCCGGTGGTATCGCGGCTGCGCTCTACTCGCGCAAGATGACGGGGGAGCCGTCGGTGGTGGACGTCTCGCTGCTCGGCGTCGGCGCCTGGGCCACGCAGTTCACGGTCAATCTGGCATTGATGAACGGTGGTCCGCTGCCGGTGAATCCGCCGCCGCGGCACGGTTCGGCCACGAATCCGCTCATCGGGGCGTACCGCACCTCGGACCAGCGGTGGCTCGAATTGTCGATGCTGCAGCCCGGCCGCTACTGGCCCGAGTTCTGCAGGTTGGCCGGTCGCGAGGAATTGGCCGACGACGAACGCTTCGACAACACCGAGAAGCTGATGGCCAATGCGGCGCAGGCCGCCGAGCTCGTCGCCGAGATCATCGCGGCGCGTCCGTTCGCCGAGTGGGTCGAGATCCTCGGCGGCGGCGAGGGGCAGTGGGCGGCGGTGCAGAACGCGTGGGAGGTCGGTCAGGATCCGTCGCTGCGGGCCAACGATCTGATCGCCTCGGTCGTCGATGCCGACGGCGTCGACCGTGAACTGGTCGCCAATCCGGTCCAGTTCGACGAGACGCCGGTAACTCTCACGCGGGCACCGCAATTCGCCGAACACACCGACGAGGTCCTGCTCGAGATCGGCCTCACCGAGGAGGAGTTGATCGCGCTCAAGATCGACGGCGCGGCCACCTGATCGCTTCCGCATCGGCCGGGAGTGCGGAAGGAAAGTGTCCTCTTCGCAAGCTGAACGTCCATCCCACGGGATAACGCCGCAACTGGCATCTGCCATCAAATAGGCTGCTAATTGGGAAGTTGTTCCAGAGGGCGACGAGCACGAACCGTCGACGCGAGGGCAAAAGAGGTTACGAAATATGGGCTGGCCGGTATATTGGACCAGCACGACGAGTCGAGGCATGCCAGGTCATGGCATGCGCATGACGTACTACGAGGCTGCGACGCGGCACGGGTGCGGCCGCAACGCCCACCGGCCCGCGGAGACGCGAATACAGCGCCCGGCGCGGCGGCCTTCCAGAGAGGATCAGCGATGAGCATTGCGCTCGAGCCCGAGGGGACCTACGAGGGTGTCCCCGCGTATCACTTCGACAACCGGCTCGGCGGTCCGGTCCTGAGTCATCAGCTGCGATGGGATGAAATCGCGCGCACCCATTCCGGATTCCGCAGCACCATCGCGCGCGGGTACTGGGTCGTCACGGACGGCCGGGCGGTGCAGGAGGCGCTGCAGGACTGGCGAACCTTCTCGAACACCTCGGTGACCGCGCTCGAGCCGAATCCCCGTTTCCTGTGGATTCCGGAGATGCTCGATCCGCCCGTGCACACGAAATGGCGGCGACTGCTCGGCAACGACTTCTCCCCGAAGACCATCGCCGCTCGCGAGGAGGAGGTCCGGCAGGTCGCGATCGAGCTGATCGATCAGCTGAAGGACAGCGGCAGTGCCGATGTCCTTGACGAATTCGCCCGCCGGTTCCCGACCATCATCTTCATGCGGCTGGTCGGCCTGCCCGAGGCGGATCTGCCCATCTTCCTGGACTGGGTGCACGACATGCTGCACCTGCCCTACGACGAGGATCCGGAGGGAACCCGACAGCTCGCCGCGATGCGGGCCGTATCGGACTACTTCGACGAGCAGATCGCACTGCGGCGCGAGGCCCCGCGCGACGATCTGCTCTCGCGTGCACTGGATTACGAGATCGATGGTGAGCCGATCAGCGATGCGGATATGCACGCATTCTGCATTCTGCTGTTCCAGGCGGGCTTCGATACGGTCCCGATCTCCATCGGCTGGGCCCTCTATCACTTCGCCACCCATCCGGAGCAGCGCGAAGCGATCATCGCCGACCCGTCGCTGATCGCGACGAGCGTCGAGGAGATCCTGCGCGTCTACTCGTTCGTGGTGCCCGCGCGGAAAGCGATGCAGGACACCGAGATCGGCGGCTGCCCGGTCAAGGCGGGCGAGATGGTGATGCTGCCGCTGGCGGTCACCAATCGCGATCCCGAACGGTTCGAGAATCCGCTGGAAGTGGACCTGCACCGCACCGCGACCAACCACATAGCCTTCGGCTCCGGCCCACACCGTTGCCTCGGCTCGCATTTGGCGCGCCTGGAGCTGAATGTCGCGGTCGAGGAGTGGCACAAGCGGATTCCGGAGTATCGGATCGTGGACGGACAGGAGCTGTCGCAGCACGGCAATATGTACGGCATCCAGTCGCTGCGATTGGAATGGTGACCGCCATGACGAATTCCCCTGTGACACAAATACTTCGGGTTGAGGATCTCTACCACACCGGGATCGTGGTGCCGGATATCGAGGAATGGAAAGTGCGGATGACCGAGCTCGCGGGTTACCGGTGGACCGCGACGCAAACCGCCGAAGTGCCGGTCCGGCTGGCTGACGGCGAACGGGTAATGCAGCTGACCTTCACGTATTCGCTCGACGCCCCACACATCGAACTGGTGCAGGAGATCCCCGGGACGCCGTGGACGGCGGCGCCGCCGCATGTCGCGACGCATCATCTCGGCTACTTCTGCGATGACGTCGTGACCACCTCGAAGCGGTTGGCGGCGGCGGGTTTCGCCCTGGAGTCCTGCGCGGTGGTCGACGGCGAGCCGTCGATCTTCGCCTACCACCTGTCGCCCTCGGGTGTCCGGCTCGAGATCGTGGACCGGTCGCGGATGCCGGATTTCGACGTCTACCTGCGCTCGAAGCTGCAGTGATGGCTTTCTCTTTCACGGCGGAGCAGGAAGAACTCCGCGCTACCGTGCGCCGATTCCTGTCGGACAAATCGCCGAGTGCGGCGGTGCGGCACTGGATGGAAACCGAACCGGGCCACGATCCAGCGGTATGGAAGCAGATGGCCGAGCAACTCGGCCTGCACGGCCTGGCACTGCCGGAGGAGTACGGCGGTTCTGGCGGCGGACCGGTCGAACTGGGCATCGTGCTCGAGGAGATGGGGCGAGCGCTGCTGCCGTCGCCGTATTTCGCGACGGTCGCACTCGCCGGTCAGGCGCTCGCCACTTGCGGTGACGAGGCGGCCAAGGCGCGCTGGCTGCCCGCGCTCGCCGACGGGTCGCTCACCGCGACACTGGCGCTGGCCGAGGAGAGCGGCTCGTGGCGGCTCGCGGACGTCACCACCGTAGCGACGCGGGTAGGCGAGACCTGGACCCTGTCCGGCACCAAAATGTTCGTCATCGACGGTGACACCGCCGACCTGCTGCTCGTCGTGGCAGGCGGCGAGGCCGGAGTCGGACTGTTCGCCGTGGACGGAACTGCGGCCGGGGTGAGCAGAATTCGGTTGGAGACGCTCGATCCGACCCGTCGGCTGGCCAGGATCGAACTGAACGACGTTGTGGCGCAACGGATCAGCCCGCCCACTGATGCGTCGGCGTACCTGCAGGGCGTGCTCGATCTGGCGGTCGTCGCGCTGGCCGCCGAGCAGGTCGGTGTGGCGCAGGCATGTCTGGACGCCGCGGTCGAATACGCCAAGATCCGGGTTCAATTCGATCGGCCGATCGGCTCGTTCCAGGCCGTCAAACACAAGTGCGCGGACATGCTGCTCGAGGTCGAGGCCGCACGCTCGGCCGCCTATCATGCCGCGACCGTGGCGGCCGCCGGTTCGACCGAGCTGCCGACGGCCGCGGCATTGGCGGCGGCGTACTGCTCGCAGGTCGGCACCCATGCGGCCAAGGAGAACATCCAGATCCATGGCGGCATCGGATACACCTGGGAGCATGACGCGCACCTGTATCTGAAGCGCGCGAAGTCGTCCGAGCAGCTGTTCGGCGGCCCCGCTTCGCATCGCGCGCGGCTGGCCGACCTCGTCGGAATCTGAGCGGCCCGGGCCGGGGACGTCGACGGCGTTCGCCCGGCCCGGAATACGCACTGCGCCAGGTCTTCTCGTAGCGACTCGCAGGTAGACATCGGCGCATCGATAGGTAGCCTGTCATATCGGTACCCTGAAATAGCTCGCTGAGCGATAGTGCTTTGGCGCATCGCATCAGTTCGCCACTCGCGTCACTATTGAATGGACGATGCTCGAATCGTGTGGCAGAGGGGGGATCCTGTAGCAGACATCTGCACGTTCACGCCGCGGATGTGATCTATCAGGCTCCTCAGTTGTCTGTTCGATTCAATAAATCAGTGTACTCTTATCTCGACGGTGAGCTCGTGGACTCGATCTCCGCGCACCCGGAGTGGTCCGAGCAACGCACCCGGTGCGGCGTTATCGCACGGAGTCGAACACCATGACCAACGTTCTCGCCGAGCAGGTGCTCGGCCTTCCGAAAGGCTGATCACATGGGAATTCGCGACCGACTGTCCCTGTTGCTCGCCGAGGCGCCCGCCGATGCCGAGGCCATCGAGCACGAGGAGCGCTGGTGGACCTGGGGCATGGTCCAGGAGACGGCGCGGGCGGTGAACGGTGCGCTCGATGCCGCGGGTCTGCATGCCGACGCGCGGGTGGGCGTGGTGCTGGAGAACCGGCCCGAACACGTCGCGGTGGTCGCCGCCGTGATCGCCTCCGGGCGCTGTGTGGTGATGCTCAGCCCGCTACAGCCCGCCGCCCGGCTCGCGGCCGATATCGCCCGCTGCGAGCTTCCGATCGTAATCGCCGGTGCGGAGGCGCTGGCCCGTGCGGGCGTCCTCGCCGCGGCGACCGCGCACGGTCTCGCCCTCGAACTCGGTACCGACGGTGCACTGCGTCCGGCGGGCGGTACCGCCGCCTCCGATGCCCCGGCCAATCCGGGTGTTGCCGTCGAAATGCTCACCTCCGGCACGACCGGTCCGCCGAAGCGGGTGAACCTGCGGGTCGGACAGCTCGACCACGCCCTTGTCTCGGGCGGGCAGACGCCGAAGCCGGGACGGTTGCTGACGCGGTCGGCGGCACTCGTTTCCGCGCCGCTGGTGCATATCGGCGGACTGTGGCGGGCACTTGCCTGTCTGGCCACCGGGCGTCGCATGATCCTGATGTCCAAATTCGCCCTGGAGCCGTGGCTGCGCGCGGTGGAACGCCACGAACTGCGAGCGGTGAGCTTGGTGCCCGCGGCCCTGCGCACCGTGCTGGAGGCGGATGTGCCGAAGGAGCGGTTGGCGAGCCTGCAGGTGGTCACCTCCGGTACCGCGCCGTGCCCGCCCGAACTCGCCGACGCGTTCTTTCAGAAGTACGGTCTGCGCGTCCTGATGACCTATGGCGCAACGGAATTCGCCGGTGCGGTCGCCGGGTGGACGCTGCCGATGCACGAGCAGTGGTGGGATCGCAAGATCGGCAGTACCGGGCGCGCCTTGGACGGCGTCGAGCTCCGGGTGACCGACGAGAACGGCGCCGAACTGCCCACTGGGAAAACCGGACGGCTCGAGGTCCGCACCGAGCAGACCGCGCAGGGCGGCACGGTGTGGGTACGCACCAGTGATCTGGCCCGGATCGATGCGGACGGCTTCCTGTGGATCGAGGGTCGCGCCGATGACGCCATCATTCGCGGCGGCTTCAAGGTGCAGCCGGAGACGGTTCAGCGCGTGCTCGAAGCGCACGACGCGGTGCGGGAGGCGGCGGTCGCCGGTCTGCCCGATCCGCGACTCGGCGCGGTGCCGGTGGCGGCGGTCGAAGTCGAACCCGGACGCACGCCGCCCGCCGTTGCCGAACTGGTCGCGCTCTGCCGTACTCAGCTGATGCCCTACGAAGTGCCCGCGCACATCGTCGTGCTCGACGAATTGCCGCGCACACCGTCGAGCAAGGTGAGCCGCGTGGAGCTACTGGATATCGTGCGAGCCCGGCTCGCCGAACGCACGACGGCCTGACCGCGAAGATCGAGGAGGATCTGTGACGAGCACCGAGGACAAGCCCGCCGAACAGTTCGGCGTGCTCACCGACCAGGCGATCGAGCGGTCCCGCCGCCGTCTCGGCATACCGAATCCGCAGCGCAATCCGCCGCACAACTACCAGGTGACCTGGGATGGCGTGCGCCACTTCGCATTCGGCTACGGCGACGACAATCCGCTGTACTGCGATCCGGACTACGCGGCGCAGACCCGCTGGGGTGCCCTGCTCGCGCCGCCCACCTTCCTCTACACGATGGGCGAGGACGCCGCACCGAAGCCCGACGCCGAAACCAAGGCACTGCTGAAGGGTGACCCCTTCGCCGGGCTCGGCTCCTATCAGGCGGTAATGGAATTCGAGTGGTGGCAGCCGCTGCGCCTGGGTGACCGCAGCCGGGTGCTGCAGACTCAGGTCGGCGTGCAGCCCAAGCGCAGCAGCTTCGGCGGCCGCACAGCGCACGTCACCCAGGATTACCTGTACACCAACGGATCCGGTGAGATGCACGCCGTGCGGCGCGGCACCTGGATCAATGCCGAGCGGCACACCTCGAGTAAGCGGGCCAAAGAGAAACTGGAGCAAACCCCTTATACGCCAGCACAACTCGCCGAAATCGACGCGGCGTACGCGGCCGAGACCAGGCGCGGCGCCGAACCGCGCTACTGGGAGGACGTGGTGGTCGGCGAGGTGCTGCAGCCCAAGGTGAAGGGGCCGCTGACCACCACCGACGTGGTCGTCTGGCATCTGGGCTGGGGTATGCAGCTCACCCCGCCGGGCGCATTCAAGATCGCCGCGAATATCCGGCGCAAGGCTCCGGGCCTGTATCCGGCCAACGGGTTGAACATTCCGGATACCGTGCAGCGCCTGCACTGGGAACCCGCGCGGGCACAGGAACTCGGGCTGCCCAACTCCTACGACTACGGCGGCATGCGCGAGACCTGGCTGTGCCATCTGCTCACCGACTGGGTCGGCGACGACGGCTGGCTGTGGAAGCTGCGCTGCGAGCACCGCAAATTCAATTACATCGGCGACACCACTTGGGTGCGCGGCACGGTCGTCGACAAGCGACAGGTGGACGGACGCAACGAGATTCACCTCGAGGTGCGGTGCGAGAACCAGCGGGGTGAGATCACCACACCCGGCACCGCCGTCGTGCTGTTGCCGACGCGGGACCGCGCCGTCGAACTGCCCGCACCACCCGCCCCGGATCTGGACGGCATGGTGGCTCACGAACTGGCCCGGTTCAGCGTCAGCGGTTGATCCGGACCCGGCGGCCGGGACGCGGACAACGCCAGCGGTCGGCGTCCCGGTCGTCGAACTTCAGTGGCGCTGCGTAATTCGGTCCGGCTGGCGGGTTCAGTGCCACCAAGGGGCGAGTGCGTCGAGGTGGCGGCGCATGCGGTGCCTGGCGATTCCGGCATCGCCCTGGACGATCGCGTCGAGGATGAGCTGGTGCACGTGCTCGACCTCCTCGGCGGCGGTGTCACCGGGCAGCGGCTGATCGTGTCCGGCCGCGTGGCGACGGAACAGTTCGGTGATGATCGACAGGAACAGCGAAAGCACCGGATTGCCGGCCAAATCGGCCAATTCGGTGTGGAAGAGGTCGGCCTTACGTGGGTCGTCGGCCGGACCCTCGGTCGGCCACCGGACCGCCGCCGCGAGGCGTTGCGCCACTTCGTTGTCGCCGTCGGCGTAGCGAGCGGTCACCCGGGCGACGATGCCGAGTTCGATGGCATTGCGGACGATTCGCAGATCGTCGGCGGTGACGCCCTCGTATTCGAGGAACAGCGCCATCGTGTCGATACTGGCCTGCGGTTCGGGTTCGGTGACGACCAGTCCACCGCCCGGTCCGCGGCGCATCTGGGCGACCGCGTGGTATTCGAGCAGACGGACGGCCTCGCGCAGCACCGCCCGGCTGATCCCGTAGCGAGCGAGCATATCGGTCTCCGAGCCGAGCACCATGCCGACCTGCCAGCCGCGCGCGGCGATATCGTCGTGGATCCTGGCGGCGACCACCTCGGCCAGCTTTGCCCGCGGCCCCTCGACCATTTCGGGCTCGATCACATTGCCCGCGACCCGCGGCCCGCGACGCACCCGGTGCTTTTCGATCCATGCCGCCACTGACTCCAGATGTGCGGTCAGATCCGTCTGGGCCCGCGCGCCGTCGCCATCGATGACGGCATCGATGATGGCCCGATGCGCGATGCGCGAGGTCTCCTTGGAGCTGAGAATCTCGGCCTTCGAGAGTCGGCGCGAGGTGTTCGCATATCGTGCGGTGAGTCGGGTCAGCACGTCGATGAACAAGTGCAGCACCGGATTCCCGGATAATTCGCCGAGCATCGGGTGCAGCGGATCCTGTGACTGAACCCCGGGTTCGTCCGCGTGGCGGACCTCGTATTCGAGGGCCGTGCGCAGGGTATCGATACCCTCTTCGGTGATCCGCTCCGCGGCCAGCCCCGCCGCGATCGGCTCGAGCAATAACCGGGCCTGCAGCAGGTCCGACACGCTGGTGCCGACGTACTCGAGGTAGATCACCATGGCGCGCGTCGCCGGGCCCGCATCAGGAGCGCAGACGAAGAGACCGCCATTGGGGCCGCGCCGCATCTTGGCGACCTGGTGATGTTCGACCAGCCGCACCGCCTCGCGCAGCACCGCGCGGCTGACCCCGAAGCGCTCGCGCAGATCCACCTCGGATCCCAGGGACTCGCCGACCGGCCAGCCGCGGCGCATCACATCCGCCTCGATACGACGGGCGATCTGGGCCGCGAGCTTGCCGACCGGTGCCTCGGTCTCGACGGTGGTGAAATCGGAGTCCTGCTCGCTGTCGGCGGGCTCGACGTCGACGGCAGTCACTATGGGCCAACTCCTCAATGCGGACTTTGCGGATCCTCAGTCTACTGGCCGGTTGGCCAAAAGAGTGTGCGACGTGCTGGGGAAAGTGGTGAGTGACGGGATTAGGGCCACTGTTTGTCACTCACTCACCGGGCGTCAAGCGCCCAGCATCTGCAATCCTCCGCTGACCGCGATCAACTGGCCGGTCATATAGCGCGATCCCGGACCGGCCAGAAATACCATGACGGGCCCGAGGTCCGCGTACGGATCACCGAGTTCGCCACGCAGCGGGATGGTCTGCCGTAGGCGTTCGGCGAGCGCGGCCGAACCCGCGGGGCCGAGATGCTCCCGAAACCGTTCGGTGCCGGGTGTCTCGACCGCTGGTGCGAGTGCGTTCACCGTGACGTCGAACCTTCCCCACGCCGCCGCCGCGGACCTGGTCCACGCCTGCACACCGGCCTTCGCGGCCGCGTAGTGCGGCGCGAGCGGATTTCCGCGAATCGCCTCGCCCGAACCGAGATTGATGATTCGTCCGCCGGTGTCGCGCATATGCTCGAACGCCGCCTGGTTGGTGACGATCGTGGTCCGGAGATTGGCATCGAGGACGAAATCGAACTCGTCGTCGGTGAGCGTCTCCGGGGTGCTCGGCTGCCAGACACCCGCCGCGTTCAGCAGGATGTCGAGTCCGCCGAGGATCGCGGTTGCCGATTCGAAGGTGGCGGCCACGGAAGCGCGGTCGCGTGCATCGCAGGACAACCAGTCGCAGCGCCCCTTCAGCTCGTCCGGCGGCGGCATGTGGTGGAAGAGGCCGACGACGCTGGCGCCGGCGTCCAGGAATGCGGCAACGGCCGCGGCGCCGACTCCGGTGGCCGCACCGGTCACCACGGCGCGGCGGCCGGTGAGTGGGCGTCCCGCCGATACCTGCTCGGCCTTGAGGGTCGTACTCATCGCGGATCCTTTCGTTAAAAAGGAGTATACTCTTTTGGGTGCTCGATCAAGATGTATCCCGGAGAATTGTGCGAATCCTTGGTTGATCAGTGGGTTAGAGTGGCCCCATCGCGAGGTCGTGGTGCCCGACGATGAGGAGTAGATAGCGATGCAGCTGGAGTCCACGCCGGAACTCGAAGCGTTCCGGAAGAAGGTGCGGGCATTCGTCGCCGAGCACGCGCCGGGAATCAAGACCCACACCGGTGTGCGCGCGCCCGAGCCCGAACTCATGCCCGCGATCCGCGAGTGGACCGCGAAGCTGTTCGACGCGGGCTTCCTCGGCATCAACTGGCCCGCCGAATACGGTGGTCGGCCCGACGCGCATCCGCTCGAACCGTTCATCGTCGTCGAAGAGATCACCCGCGTCCGCACCTGGCAGCCCATCGGTGCGGCCGCGCTCGCCTCGGCCGCGGTGATCGACTTCGGCACCGACGAGCAGCGGGCGCGCTTCCTGCCCCGCATCCGCACCTGCGAAGACGTGTGGTGTCAGCTGTTCAGCGAGCCGGGTGCGGGCAGCGACTTGGCGGCACTGCAGACACGGGCACGACTCGAGGGCGAAGGCGATGACGCGGTATTCGTAATCGACGGCCAGAAGGTCTGGACCACCAACGGGCAGCACGCCGATATGGGATATCTGCTCGCGCGCACCGACCGCGATGCGCCGAAACACAAGGGCATCACGGCATTTGCGCTCGATATGCGCAGTCCGGGCGTCGACATCAGGCCGCTGCGTGAGATCACCGGGACCACCGACTTCAACGAGGTATTCCTCGACGGTGTCCGGATTCCGGTCGCGAATGTGATCGGTCGTGTGAACGACGGCTGGCGGGTGGCGATGAGCAGCCTCGGACACGAGCGCTCCGGCGTGGCCGCGCGCGGGGTGGAGTTGTTCGCCGCGCTCGACGATCTGTTGCGGCTGGCCGGTGCGACATCGGTCGGCGGCAGGCTCGCACTCGAGGATTCCGCCACGCGGCAAGTAATCGGTGAGCTCGCCACGCGGGTGTATGTCAACGCGGCAATGGTCGGCCTCGCCCAGTCCCGGATGCTGCACCACACCGAACAGCCCGCCGATGCACCGATCGGGAAGATCTTCTTCAGCGAACTCAACTACGACCTGGTCGAATTCGGAATGCGAATGCAGGGCACGGACGGGCTGCTGACCGAGGCCGACCAGGATGCGGTGGCGGCGGGCTGGTGGCAGGACGCGCACCTGTATTCGCGTGCCTACACGATCGCCGGTGGTGCGAACGAGATCCTGCGGACACAGGTCGCGGAGCGGGGGCTGGGACTACCCCGGGAATCCCGGTGACAACCAGCGAGATCCGGACGCTGATTTCGGAGATCGAGCGCGTCTGTCCCGTGGTCGTGCTGCGCGCGGACTGCGCGCTGGATCTCGACGAGATCGGAAAGCACTTCGCCCGAGCCGGTTTGGCACGGCAGAAGGCGCCCGAGCGGCTCGTCATCGTCGACGAACTGCCTCGAACGGCCGCGGGCAAGGTGCAGAAGTTCGTGCTCCGCCCGTGATCAGCTGATGGCGTCAGAACGAGTAGGGGCCGAACCGGCCCCACGCGATCACGGCGGCAAGTACGAACAGCACCACGCTGGGCGCGATTTCGGCCCATTCGCTGCGGCGCGCGTGCGTCAGGGCGGCGCCGATCATGATGATCGCGACGCCGACCGCGGCGATCGGGGTGAGTGCCGGGACGATTCCGGTGAGCGCGGGCAGCACGAGGCCGAGTCCGCCCACCACCTCGACCGCGCCTATCGCCTTCACCTGCTGGTCGGTGAAGCTTTCGACCCAGGACATTTTGGCGGCGAGTTTTTCGCGCGGCTGGGCGATTTTCGTGGCACCGGCCGCCACCAAGACCACGGCCAACAGGCCCTGGAGGATCCAGAGGAAGACGTTCATCGAGAACTCCTAGTCAATCGCTCGACCGGAGGGCGGTGAGCGGGCAAACACGAACAGAATCGAAAGCGGACTTTACCCCGCTTTCATTCCCGGCGGTAACTTGGAACTCGTGGAACCGACCGCGCTACACCTTGGCCTGCCGCGTAACGAGCGCGGCGATGCCGCACGTAATCGACGGCATCTGCTGGATGTGGCGCGGCAGCTGGTCGACGAACTCGGCGTCGAAAAGGTCACCATGGATGGACTGGCCGAACGTGCCGGACTCGGCAAGGGCACGGTGTTCCGCCGATTCCGGACCAGGGCGGGCATCTTCCACGCTCTGATGGACGAGGACGAAAAAGCCTTCCAGCAGTCGGTACTGTCGGGCCCACCACCACTTGGCCCCGGCGCCGACCCGATCCAGCGCTTGATCGCCTTCGGCCGAGCTCGCCTGGATTTCCTGTTCGACCACATCGCGATCGCCCGCGCAGCCCTGGACACCAACCAGCCGATCCCCGTCGGTGCGGCCACCATCTCCCAATTTCACATCCGCATGCTGCTGAACCGGGCGCACGTCGACTTCCCCGACACCGACACCCTCGCCGTCCAGCTGACCGCGGCCCTGGAAGCCCCCGTCCTGCTCTACCTGCACACCACGACCGCAGCGGATACCGCTGACGCGCGACAGCAATTGGCTCATGGTTGGCAGCGCATGGTCGAACGAATTGCCACGCCGAACCCGTTGGACGCCAAGGTGATTCGATAGCCGACCCGGCGCGGTCGGGTTGACCTCAACTCGGCCCTCAGTACAATTCAGGACACTTTAGTGTCGGCTTGAAGCTGAACCGGGACAACGGAATCGAACGATCAGGAGCGAGCGATGCGGCTCACAACACTGGCGGCCGAGCTGGCGGATAAGCCCGCGATCAGAATGGGCGGTTCGGGTGACACGCTGAGCTTCCGCGAGCTCGAGGCGCGTTCGAATCGGATCGCACGGATGCTGCGGGCGCGGGGGTTGCGCACGGGTGACCACATCGCGTTGTTGTTCGACAACACGATCGACCTGTTCCCGATCGTGTTCGCCGCCCAGCGGTCGGGCCTGTTCTACACGCCGGTGAATTGGCATCTGTCCGAGTCCGAGGCGATCTACATCGTCGAGAACTGCGAAGCCCGGATACTGTTTTCCGTGCCTGCCCTGGAGGATTCGGCCGCGGCGATCGGTCGTGCCCTGCCCGGCCTCGAGCGGATCGTCACCGGCGACGTTTCTGGGATGGAAAGCCTCGACGACGCGATCGCGGGCTATTCGGCCGATCCGATCGAGGACGAGTCCGAGGGGTACTACATGTTCTACTCGTCCGGTACGACCGGACGACCGAAGGGGATCCTGCCCGAGATCTCCGGTCTGCCGTTCGGCGCGGGACTGCCGATCGACCACCGGATGGCCGCCGCCTTCGGCTTCGCCCGCGACACCGTCTATCTCAGTCCAGGCCCGCTCTACCACGCCGCGCCGCTGGCGTGGACCATCGGCACCATTCGCAATGGCGGAACATCCGTGGTGATGGAGAAATTCGACGCCGAGCAAGCATTGCAGTTGATCGAACGACATGGCGTAACACACGGCCAGTTCGTACCGACCATGTTCGTCCGCATGCTCAAACTCCCCGACACGGTGCGGGCGCGCTACGACGTATCCGGTCTGCGTGCCGTCGTGCACTCCGCCGCCCAGTGCCCGGTCGAGGTGAAAGAGCAGATGATCGACTGGTTCGGTCCGAAGCTGGTGGAGTTCTACGGCGGCACCGAGGGCACCGGATTCTGCATGATCGACACCCCGACCTGGCTGACCCACAAGGGCTCGGTCGGCAAGCCACTGCGCGGCATCCCACACATCTGCGACGACGACGGCAACGAACTGAAGCCCGGCGAAATCGGAACCATCTGGTTCGGCGACGCCGGCCAATTCTCCTACCACCGAGACCCCGACAAGACGGCAAGCGCATACAACGCCAAAGGCTGGAACACCCTCGGCGACCTCGGCTACGTAGACGAGGAGGGCTACCTCTACCTATCCGGCCGCCGCACCGACCTGATCCTCTCTGGCGGAGTCAACATCTACCCCCGAGAAATCGAGGACGTCCTGACCCTGCACCCCGCAGTCGACGACGTAGCCGTAATCGGCATCCCCGACCCAGAATTCGGCCAACGCGTACACGCCGTCGTCCAACCCGCCGCCCCAGCCACCCCGAGCCCAGATCTCGCCGCAGCCCTGATCGCCTACTGCCGCGAACACCTCGGCCACTACAAATGCCCCAAATCGGTTTCGTTCGAGGCAGTGCCCCGCCTGCCGAGCGGCAAGATCCTGCGGCGCGAACTGATGAAGGCCTACGAGGAGGGTGCCTAGCCTCGACGCTGCTTCGATGCGGCGGTGATCAGTGTGCGAGCCTGGTCGCCGTAGGCGGCCTGGTCGGACAGTGCCTTGAATGCGCGCTCGTACAGGATCAATTCGCGTGGCTGGCGAACGGTCAACTCGGCGCTGATGGTCTCGACTTGGACCAGCTTGGCGTCGTAGAACAGGAAGTTCGTTGTCTCGTAGAAGAACTCGGCGGTGTTCGGCACCACGCCGATGACCAGGCGACTCAGCTTCATCATGTCGAGTAGGTGGTCGAGTTGGCCGCGCCGAATGTCCTCGTCGCCAACTGAGGTGTAGAGGGCGGATTCGCCGATCAAGAAGTGGAACCGGTGGACTCCTTCGCGGAGAACACGCTGGCGTTTCATCCTGGCGGCCAGCGCTTCGTCCAGGTCGTCGGGTCCGCCGAGGAATCGGATGCAGCGTCGCAGGACCGCTTCGGCGTAGTCGCGTGTCTGTAACAGCCCTGGCGGCAGCAGGCAGTCGTAGCCGCGAATGAGTTGTGCGGCGGCTTCGGTCTCGATGCTTTGACGTTGCCGCCGAGAATGGCCTGTTGCCGCGATCCGTCGCCATTCGAGGTACGCGGCGCTCACGTTCCGCACCGTGGCGATCAGGTCGGGCAGCGCGAGGTTGTTGTCGGTGAGCTGGCACCAGACGGCGAGGTCTTCCTCGGACGGCAGTTGCTTGCCGTGTTCGATCTTCGAGACTTTCGACGCATCCCAACCCGCCTCGGCGGCCAGTCCACGGCCAGACTTGCGGGAAGCGACTCGGAGTTCGCGAAGTCGAACCCCGAGTGCCTCCCTTGCCTCGTCAACCCTGGTCACTCAGATATACCTCGAACGGAATCCCTAACGGCCACAGCCGGTCCCGGACTTCGACGCAGCGCTCGACTATCACCGGATCCTCGGTGATCGCGCCGCCCGCCCATTCGCCATCGGGTGAGAATACCGAGAACGCGAGGACGGTGTCATCGAAGAGCCACCAGTCGTCGACCGTGTATGTCGACGGCTCGATGCGATGGCGCGGCAGGTAGCGGACCTGCTCACCCGCCTCGACGTTGCGGTCGGTGTGATGCAGCAGGAATCGCGTGTAGTCGGTATGGGGTTCGGTGACGACACGGATTCGCTGTATCTCGGTGCCCGCGTCGGTTACCTCTTTGACGAACGAATCCCAGGCTTGCCAGTCGGGCGGATAGCTCGTTGGTTCGCCTGCAAGGAATTTGACGAGTTGCTCGTTCTCGGACGCGACGCCATAGGTGTCCTGCACCTCGAGGTGAACTGCGCGCTTGTAGGTGCGGAATAGGTCATCGAACTTGGGGCGAAAGAGCATGAGAGTACCTCGCTGTCACGGCTGGAACTTCGATTGCGGTCTCGTGGGCGGGAATCTGCATGGTGCGCAGTACATCTGGGTCATCCACCACAGTGCCGGAGACCGTGAATGTTCCGTGCCCGGTGTTATGGAGATCGGCCCCGAGGCAGGTTTCGAGATCGAGGTATCCAAGTAGTTGGTGCGGTATCTCGATTCTGTCGTCCTCTCTGGTTCTCCAGCCTTGAACGAGGATGCTGTCGCGGTCGGTTGCCCAGAGTCGGGGCGAACCGTTGCCGCCGGTCGGTCCGCCGAGTAGCCGTATCTCCACTGGGTCCCCTCCTTGCTTGGCGCAGGTTACTGGCCCTGTTATTTTCCATGTTCAGCTCCCATTTATTGCCTCAACTGCAAGCAATCTCAAGTAATTTCCTATCGGTGGTAGGTCAAATCTTCCTAATGTCCGAAATAGGTGCTCGGGGTCGGTGTTTCGCCTTGGCCTCGGGTTGCCTGTCCATCGACGAGGGAGGGCTGCTCGATGCCGCTGACCGAACCACAGGCCAAAGTCTTGGCGGTGCTGGCTGGACTGGAACCTACTGAGGCGCTTACCGTTCGGCGACTGTGTGGCGAAACCCGCCTGTCTTCGAGGACGGTTCGTGCCGCACTCGAGGTGCATTCGTATGCCGGGTGGGTGGTTGGTTCGAGACGAACGCCAGCGGTCTGGCGGATCACGACCCAGGGGCTTGCGCTGCTTTCGACTCCGGTTTACCGCGAGTACCTGAGCCAGCTGAGTGCGTCGACGAACGGTACGGGTCGATGAGGGCGCGGCCCACCGCCGTCGGCTACCTGCGCCGCGAGGTATCCGGCATCTCTCAGGTCTGGGACGAAAACCAGATCCGCAGTCGCGCAAAGCGACTCGGGTATGACCTCGCGAAGACAGTGGTCTTCAGCGACGCGACCGACCAACCGATGAGTCGGCTGCTGACCGTGGTTCGGCAGGTGGATGTCGACGCGGTGATTGTGCCCAGCGCCGACCATCTCGGCGGGACCGTGCCCGAGGAACTGGTGAATGTGTGCGACGTGATCACCGTGTCGCCCGAAAACACTTACGCGCGTTGGGCGATCCCGGCACCGTCCTTGCCGGTCGATGGCATGTGAACCACTGACGGCTCGCGCGGACGTGACCAATGACGTTACTGACGGCCGCCAATTCGTCGACTACGCCCGTTTCAGCAGCATCGCCCCGGAAGGGACACCGCCGCCCGCGGTCACAACCGCAACTCGCGCGTCATCGACCTGACGCCCGCGGGCATTCCCGCGCAATTGCAGCATTGCCTCGCGGACGAAGCCGTAGCCGTGGAGACGGCCGGCTGAGAGTTGTCCGCCGTGGGGGTTGAGGGGGAGGGGGCCGTCGAGGGCGATGGTTTTGCCGCCTGCGATGAAATCTGTTGCCTCGCCGAGGCCGCAGAAGCCGAGACCCTCGATCCAGGACAGGGCGTTGAAGGTGAAGCCGTCGTAGAGGAGGGCGACGTCTACGTCGGCGGGGGTGAGGTCGGTGCGGGTCCATAGGTGGGCCGACGGGCCGCGGGATTGCGGGGTGTGGGTCAGGGTGTCCTGGTCCCAGCTGAGCCGTTCCAGGATCGCGGTGCCGACGGCCTCGACCAGCACCGGTGGGTGCGGGCGGTCATCGGCGGTCTCGATCGCCGAGACCACAACCGCAATTGCGCCGTCGCACGGCACATCACAGTCGTAGAGCCCGAAGGGGGTGGTCACCATGCGGGCGTTGAAGTAGTCGTCGATGGTGAGCGGGTCGCGGTAGAGGGCCTCCGGGTTGCGGACCGCCCCCGCGCGTGCGGTGACCGCGATGGCACCGAGCGCTTCGCGCCCGACACCGTAGCGGTGCATGTAGTGCGAGGCGTTGCAGCCGATCCATTGCGCGGCCGACATGGCACCGAAAGGAGCCCGGAACTCCATCATTCCGCTCGCGCGGCCACCGTCGGGATGCCATTGGCCCGACCGCAGCAGCGCGCTGTGCGACGCCTCCCAGACCGTGCGGAAGCACAGCACATGCCGACACAGCCCGGCCGCGACCGCGAGCATCGCGGCGGTAATCGAGCCGATCTGCCCCGGCACTTCACGCGCACCGTTGACCCAGGTCGGAGTCAACTGCAGCGCCTCGGTGAGCGCCGTGATGCCGCCTTCGCTCAAACCGCCAGGGACTGCTCCCGGATAGGTGGACAGCCCGTCGATCTCGCTCAGGTCGAGTCCGGCGTCCGCCACCGCGGCCAGGCAGGCGTCGACGGTCAGCGAGATCGGGTCGACCATGAGCCGTCGGCCCACTTGTGACTGCCCGACGCCGGTGAGTGCGACTTTGTCCTCGTACTTATGTGGGGAAGCCATGGGCCGCAGCGCATTTCGGACTTCGCGCGGCTCGGGTAACGGCCCGGGCCCCTCGGTCTCCGGGTCCGGCTCGAACAGGGGAAGGTACAGCTCATCGACCTGTTCGAAACGCACCCGCACCCGCATCCCGATGTGCACGTCGTCCGGCTCGCATCCGACAATGTTGGTGGTCAGCCGCGCCCTATCGTCCTCGGCGAGCGCGACCACCGCCACTACGTACGGCGGCGGGAACTTCGGCAACCACACCTGATGGTTCACGCTGAACCCGACGACCACGGCTTTCCCGGAAGTCGGCGCGAGCGACACCGCACGCCCGCGGCAGGACGGGCACACCGGCATCGGCGGATGGAAGAACCGCCCGCAGTCGCCGCAGTGCGAAATCCTGAGTATGCCGTCGGCACCGGATCGCCAGAACTCGGCGCTCGCGAGTGTCGGTTGCGGAAGCGGGCGATCCGGGGCGGACGACGTCATGTGGGATTCCTCGAATCTCAGTGCAGCAGTTCGATAATGGTCGCGTTGGCGGTGCCGCCGCCCTCGCACATGGTCTGCAATCCGTACCGCAGATTCTCCCGCCGCAGCTGTGCCAGCAGCCGCGTCATCAGAATGGCACCCGAACCGCCGAGCGGGTGGCCGACACCGATCGCACCGCCGAGCGGATTGAGCTTTTCGGCATCGGCACCGGTTTCGGTCAGCCAGGCCAGCGGTACCGGCGCGAACGCCTCGTTGACCTCGAACGCACCGATATCGCCGATGGACAGTCCGGCCTTGCGCAGCACCTTCTCCGTCGCCGGGATCGGCCCGGTCAGCATCAGGATCGGGTCCGCGCCGCTCACCGCGCCGGAGTGATAGCGCGCGATCGGCGTGAGACCGAGTTCGCGTGCCCGTTCGGTGGTCGTGATGAGCAGTGCGGCCGCACCATCGGCGATCTGGGACGAATTGCCCGCGTGGATCGCGCCGTCAGGCTTGAACGACGGCTTCAGCCCCGCCAGCTTTTCTGCCGTGGTGCCGCGGCGCAGTCCTTCGTCCACGGTGAACTTGGTCCCGTCGACCTCGATCGGCACGATGTGGTCGTCGAAGACGCCTTCGTCGATCGCCGCGGCCGCCTTGGCGTGCGAGCTCGCCGCGAACTCGTCGAGCTGAGTGCGGGTGAAGCCCCACCGTTCGACCATCAACTCGGCGCCGATGCCCTGGTTGAAGTCGAAGTTGTCATAGCGGGCCAGCACGGCGGGACCGTACGGCTGCCCCGTGGTCCGGTGCGATCCGAGCGGAACGCGGGTCATCGTTTCCACACCGCCGGCGACCACGAGGTCGTATTGCCCGGCCATGACCGCGTGCGCCGCGGAGTCGATGGCCTGCTGGCTGGAGCCGCAGGCCCGGTTGATCGTCACGCCGGGCACATGTTCCGGCCATCCGGCCGCGAGTACGGCGAACCGGCCGATATTGCTCGACTGGTCGCCGATCTGAGTGACACAGCCCCACATCACGTCGTCCACGGTGGCGGGATCGATCCCGTTGCGCTGCACCAGCGCATTGAGCACCTTCGCGGACAGATCGGCCGCGTGTACCGGCCCGAGCGTGCCGTTGCGCTTACCGATCGGGGTGCGGACCGCATCGACGATGACGGCGTCTCTCATATGGACCTCCTCAGTCCTGCGGGTCGGCACGGTGGCGACCCGGTCTGGTGTTGGTTGCCTCTCGGCTCGCCTGCCTGGCGGCACCGCTGTGGACGAGTTCGTCGCCGCTGCCGATGCCCCAATCCTGGAATACCGCGCGGGTGTCGGCACCGATGACCGGTGCGGTCGCGCCGGGTTGCGCCGGGGTGGCCGAAAACCGCGGTGCCGCAGCGGGTTGGACCACACCGTCCCGGGTGATCACACTGCCGCGCGCGGCCAGGTGCGGATGGGTCGCCGCCTCGGTGAGGCCGAGGACGGGGGCGACGCAGGCGTCGGTCCCCTCGAACAGTTGAGCCCATTCGTCGCGGGTGCGCTCGGTGAATCGTTCGGCCAACATATTTCGCAGCTTCGGCCACGTCGCCCGATCGTGCTGTTGTTCCGGGTCGATATCGAGGCCGAGCAGTTCGATCAGCTGCCGGTAGAACTTCGCCTCCAGTGCGCCGACCGCCATGTGCCGACCGTCTTTGGTCTCGTAGACGGAATAGAACGGCCAACCGCCGTCCAATTGATTGACCCCGCGCTCGTCGGTCCACGCGCCACGCGCGAGTTTGGCGAAGGTGCTCGCGAGCAGATGCGCGGTGCCGTCCACGATGGCCGCGTCGACGACCTGGCCGCGGCCGGTCCGCTCGACGGCATACAGCGCGGCAAGCACTCCGATCACCAGATAGCAACCGCCGCCTCCGAAATCGCCGACCAGATTGAGTGGGATCTGCGGTGGTCCGCCCGCGGACCCGATCGCGCCCAGCGCCCCCGTGAGGGCGATATAACCGATATCGTGCCCGGCCGCGGCGGCCAGCGGGCCGTCCTGACCCCAACCGGTCATCCGGCCGTAGACCAGCCGGGGGTTGCGAGCCAGGCATTCGTGTGGCCCGATACCGAGACGCTCGGTGACCCCGGGCCGAAATCCTTCGATCAATACGTCGGCGCGTTCGATCAGGTCGAGCAGTGCGGCCGGACCCGACGGGTGCTTGAGATCGAGCACCACCGACCGCTTCCCGCGATCGGTCACATTGGCCGGGCCGCTCGCATCCGGCTCATCGGCGCGTTCCGGCCGATCCACCCGGACGACCTCGGCCCCGAGATCGGCGAGGAACATCCCGGCGAAGGGACCGGGGCCGATGCCGCCGAGTTCGACCACCCGGCAGCCCGCCAGCGGTCCGCCGGACATCAGCGACCTTTCCAGATCGGTGCCCTCTTTTCCGCAAAGGCGGTGGCACCTTCGACGGCGTCGGCGGAGGAGAACACCGGCTGTGCGATGTCGACCTGCTTGGCCCAGCCCTCCTCCAGGGTCCAGTCGGAGCTGGAACGGGCGATCTCTTTGGTCGCCGCGATGGCCAAAGGTCCGTTCGCCGTAATCGTTTCGGCGAGCGCCAAGGCGCCTTCGAGCGCGCCGCCCTCTTCTGTGAGCCGATTGACCAGGCCGATCTCGGCCGCCCGCTCGGCGCCGATCGGATCACCGGTCAGCAGCAACTCCAATGCGATCGCGTACGGCACCCGCCGCGGCAGCAGCAGCGCGGCGCCGCCACGCGCGACCAGCGACCGCTTCACCTCGGGCACGCCGACGCGCGCGGTGCGGGCCGCGACCACGAGATCGCAGGCCAGCAGCAGTTCGAAGCCACCGGCGACGGCCCAACCCTCGACCGCGGCGATCAGCGGTTTGCGCGGCGGCGTCATCGTGATCCCGCACAGGCCGCGGCCTTCGATCGCGGGACTCTCACCGCGCAGCCACGCCTTCAAATCCATTCCGGACGAGAACGTCCCGCCTGCGCCGGTGAGCACGCCCGCCCATAACTCGTCCGACTGGTCGAGCTCGTCGATAGCGGCGGCCACCCCGGCCGCGACCCCGGCATTGAGCGCGTTCTTCGCCGTCGGGCGATTGATCGTTATGACCTGGACCGCGCCACGGCGCTCCACAAGCACTTCGTCCGACACATCTTCTCCTTCGCACTGGCCGTCGATCGGCGCCGCTCTCAGGTCGCTCGATTCAGAACAGTATACTTAATTTGGCTAATTTTCCGAATGAATGCGTATACTGAATTCGGCTCGGCGGCCCTTGGCGGTCCACCGCGCCGCGCTCGCCACGAGGAGGTAACCGGATGCGCCGGACGCTGTTCACCCAGGACCATGAGGACTTCCGCCTCCTGGTCCGCGACTACCTCGCCCGCGAGGTGGTCCCGGAGTACGAGCAGTGGCGCGAGGCGGGCCTGGTTCCCCGTGAACTGTTCACCTCGCTGGGCAAGCTCGGCATCATCGGCACGGCGATCCCGGAGGAATACGGCGGCGGGGGTCAGGACGACTACCGCTACAACGTGGTGCTCCAGGAGGAGTGCGCGCGGGCGGGCGTGACGCTCGGCGGCCTGCGCACCCACCTCGACATCGTCGTCCCGTACTTCCTCGGCCTGGCCGACGACGCCCAGCGGTCCCGCTGGTTCCCGGGTCTGGCTTCCGGGGAGCTCTACACCGCGATCGCGATGAGCGAACCGGGGACCGGTTCGGATCTGGCGGGTGTCGCGACCAAGGCGGTCCGCGACGGCGACCACTTTGTGCTCAACGGAGCCAAGACCTTCATCACCGGTGGCTATCACGCCGACCTGGTCATCGTCGTCGCACGGACCAGCACCGATCCGGACAATCGCCGCGCGGGCCTTTCCCTGCTGGTGGTGGAGAAGGGGATGCCGGGTTTCACCGTCGGGCGCAAACTCGACAAACTCGGTCTCACCGTGCAGGACACCGTCGAACTGTCCTTCGCCGATGTGCGGGTCCCCGTCGCCAATCTGCTCGGCGCGGAAGGCGAGGCATTCTCCTACCTCGGCCGCAATCTGGCGCAGGAGCGGCTGGCCATCTCGGTCGGTGCGGTCGCGCAGGCCAGGGCCGCGCTCGAAATGACTATCACCTACGTCCGGGACCGGACCGTATTCGGTAAACCGGTCGCGCACTTCCAGAACACCAAATTCGAACTCGCGGCCATCGCCGCCGAGGTCGAGGCTGCCCAGACCATGCTCGACGCGGCCATCACGGCATTGGTCGCGGGCGAGTTGAGTCCTGTCGATGCGGCCAAGACCAAGCTGTTCTGCACCGAGATGCAGGGCCGTGTGGTCGACCGCTGCCTGCAACTGCACGGCGGCTACGGCTACATCCTCGAATCCCCGATCGCCCGGCTCTACGCCGACGCCCGGGTGAGCCGCATCTACGGCGGCACCAGCGAGGTCATGAAGACCATCATCAGTAAATCCCTTGGCTTATAAGGAGTTTGGTATGCACATCGACGGTTCCTCGGCGCTGGTCACCGGCGGCGCCTCCGGGCTCGGCCTGGCCACCGCGCGTCGGATCATCGACCGCGGCGGCCGCGTCGTCCTCGCCGACATCTCCGAAGAGCAGGGCGCCAAGGCCGTCGCCGAACTCGGCGACGCGGCACAGTTCGTGCGCGCGGATGTGACCGACGAGACCGAGATCTCCGCCGCCCTCGACGCCGCCGAAAAGAGCGGTCCGCTGCGTTTCGTCGTGCACTGCGCGGGCCGCGGCGGCGATCGGGTCCGGATCATCGACCGCGATCGCAACCCCGGTGACCTGGCGACCTTCGCCGAGGTCGTGCGGATCAATCTGATCGGCACCTACAACGTGCTGCGCTTGGCCGCCGCCCGCATGGCGGCGAACGAAATCGTCGACGGCGACCGCGGTGCCATCGTCCTCACCGCATCGGTCGCAGCGTTCGACGGCCAGATCGGGCAGACCTCCTACACCGCCTCCAAGGCGGGCGTGCACGGTATCACCTTGGTCGGGGCCCGGGATCTGGCCAGCTGGCAGATTCGGGTGAACACCATCGCGCCGGGCATCATGGACACCCCGATGCTCGCCCGGCTGCGCGAGGACATCCGCGAAAGCCTGGCCGCCACCGTGCCGCATCCCAAGCGACTCGGTGACGGTGACGACTACGCCCGTCTCGCCGTCGAGATGCTGGAGAACCCCTACCTCAACGGTCAGACCATCCGGCTCGACGGCGCCATCCGCATGGCCCCGCGCTGACCGCCGCATCGATCGCAACCATGGAGGAGCCAGGTGACTCTCACGTTCACCGAGGAGCAGGTCGAGACCGATGAGGAGTTCCGGGCGCGCCTGCGGGCGTTCCTGACCGACCATCATCCCGGCCGTCGGCCCAAGGATCCGGCCGAGCGGCTGGCCTGGCAGAAGGCCTGGCTGGCAACGCTTTTCGACGCCGGATACGCCGGTCCGAGCTGGCCGCGGGAATACGGTGGGATGGGCCTGAGCTTCGGCCGTCAGGTGGTCTATCAGGAGGAGTACGCGCGGGCCCGGGTCCCGGGTCCGCTGGGGACCGGGCTCGGCATCGCTGCGCCGACGATCATCAAATACGGTACGGCCGAGCAGAAGCAGCGCTTCCTGGCTCCGATGTTGCGCGGCGATATGGTTTGGGCGCAGGGTTATTCCGAGCCGGGCGCCGGATCGGATCTGCCCGCGCTGCGCACCTCGGCGCGGCTCGAGGGTGGCGGTCCCGATGATCCCGATGCGGAGTATGTGGTCAACGGGCAGAAGGTGTGGAACAGCGCGGCCGATATCGCCGACATCATCTTCACCTTGGTCCGCACCGGTCCGCCGGGCTCGCGGCAGGAGGGAATCAGCTATCTGCTGATCGATGCGCACGCGCCCGGCGTGAGTGTGCGGCCGCTGCGCGACCTGACCGGCGACGCGCACTTCTGCGAGATCTTCTTCAGCGATGTGCGGGTGCCGGTCGCCAATCGGATCGGCACGGAAAACGGCGGGTGGCCGCTGGTGCGCACCAGCCTGGGCCATGAGCGCGCGGCCGGGGCGATGAACCAGGCCGCGATGTATCGGCGGGTACTGGACGAGCTGATCGAGCTGGCGCACGAGCGTGGGGCGACCGCGGATCCGCTGGTGCGTGATCGCTTGGCGGACTTCGAGATCCGGGTGTCGATCATGCGGCTGACGGGGATGCGCACGATCGCCGACATCATGGCCAAGGGGGAGCCGGGGCCCGCATCGTCGACATCGCGGTTGTTCATCGTGACCTTCGAACAGGACCTGCACGAATTCGCCGTCGATATGCTCGGCGCCTACGGTGTGCTCGGTCGGCGCGATCCGCACGCCGTACAGCGCGGGCGCTGGGTGTGGGGCTTTCTGCGCACCCGGGCCTCGACGATCGGCGCGGGAACCGCGGAGATCCAACGCAATACCATCGCCGAACAGGTGCTCGGCCTGCCGCGCGATCCGGCGATGCCGTCGGTTGGGCGGACCCGATGAGGGCGGCGCGCTGCACCGAATACGGTGCGCCCGGCGGACTCTCGGTCGTCGAGCTCGACGATCCTCAGCCCGGTCCCGGCGAAGTGCTGATCCGCGTGCATGCCGCTGCGGTCAACTACCCGGATGTACTGCTCATCGCGAACAAATATCAGGTATCCCTGCCGCTGCCCTTCACACCCGGCAGTGAATTCGCCGGTGTTGTAACAGCTTTGGGTCCAGGGGTGTCCGGCCCGCCGGTAGGTTCGCCGGTGGCTGGAGCGGTGATGGGCGGTGCGTTCGCAGAAGAGGTCGTGGCCCCCGCCGCGGGTTTGCGCCCGATTCCGGACGGTCTCGACATGGTCCACGCCGCCGCTTTCCACGTCACCTACGCCACCGCCTACCACTCGCTGGTCACCATCGGCGAGGGAAAAGCGGGGGAGTGGGCGGTGGTGCTCGGCGCCGCGGGCGGGGTCGGCTCGGCCACGGTCGATGTCGGCACCCGGCTGGGGTTGCATATGATCGCGGCCGCGTCGAGCGAAGATCGGCTCGTGGTCGCGCGCAAGCTCGGCGCCGAGGCCGGAATCGATTATGTCCGTGCGGATCTGAAGAAGCGGTTGCGCGAGCTGACCGGCGGCGAAGGAGTCCACCTGGTGATCGATCCGGTGGGTGGCGACTACTCGGAGGCCGCCCTGCGCGGACTGCGGCGCGGTGGCCGGTTCGTCACGGTCGGTTACGCCGACGGGAAGATTCCCAGCATTCCGCTGAATCTCGTACTGCTCAAGGAAGCGACCGTGCGGGGCTTCGAGATCCGGATGTTGCGCCAGTACGCCAAAGATGCTGTGGCAGAGGGTGATCGCGCGCTCGCCGCGATGGTTCGCGACGGGATGCGCCCGCTCGTATCCCAGATCCATTCGCTCGCCGATATCGCCACCGCGTTGACCGATGTGGCCGAACGCCGCACCACCGGCAAGATCGTGCTCGAAATGACCGCGGGCTGAACCGCATCGGGCAGGGGCGGCACCACTGGTGCCGCCCCTGTCGAAGCGGGTCACGCCGTGAGGGCGTTGGCGCGAGATTCCACGATATCGGCGATGGCATTCATCGCCTGGCCCGCGACGATGCCGCCGTCGACCGGCAATATCGTGCCGGTGATATAGCCGGACCGGTCACCGGCCAAAAACACGGTCGCCTCGGCGATATCGGTGGCCGAGCCCTCGCGTCGCAGCGGCCGGATGGTCTTGATGACCTCGCGCAGCTGCTGCGTCATATCTTCGCCGTCGGCCAGATGGGCGAGTGTACTGCCCATGATCGGGGTCGGAATCGCCCCAGGTGCAATGCAATTGACCCGAATGCCGTAACGAGCGAGGTCGATGGCGGCGCATTTGGTGAAGTGGACGACACCGGCCTTCGCCGCACGATAGGTCGCCTCGCCGACGCCCGCCTGGATGCCGCCAATGGAAGTCGTGTTGATGATCGAGCCGCCGCCGTTGGCGGCCATATACCGGGCCGCGTGCTGGGTGCCGAGCATGACGCCGAGCAGATCGACGGCCATCACCCGCTGGAAGTCGTCGAGCGGATCGTCGAGGAAGTGGGGGTACATCACGGTCGGAATACCCGCGTTGTTCAACATGATGTGCAGTCCGCCGAATTGCGCCACCGTGTAGGCGATCAGCTCTTCGATCTGCGCGGAATCCGCGACGTCGGTCTGCTTGAACAGCACCTCGGGCCCGTACTCGGCGGCCACGGCCGCACCCTGTTCGACGTTGATATCGGCGATGACGACGCGAGCGCCCTCTTCGACGAATTTGTCGACGGTGGTGCGCCCGATTCCCGATGCGCCGCCGGTGACGATGGCAACCTTGCCGGTCAATTCCTTTGTCATGGTGATCAATCCCTTTCGTGAGCTACCAGGTGACCGGTAGTGCGTGGACGCCGTGGGCGAAGTGGTCTTCTTTGAATTCGATGTCGTCGAAGGAGGTGGCCAGGCGGAGGGTGGGGATGCGGCGGTAGAGCGTGCCGTAGACGACCTGCAGTTCGCGCTGCCGCTGCGGCGGCCCGAACGGGCAGCCCGCGGTCCGCGCCATCGGGAATTCGGGCAGGTCCGCGGCAATTATGGACTCGGACATGGGTTTTCCTTTCGCGGACGGTTATTCCTGGATGGTGATGACCAGTGCCGGGCAGACCGCGGCGGCCTCCCGGACGTCGGCGGCCTGGTCCTCGTGCGGGTCGGCGTCGAGCAGGATGACGATTCCGTCCTCGTCGCGCTGGTCGAAGACATCGGGGGCGACGGCGACGCACTGCCCGCAGGCGACGCACTTGTCTTCGTCGATGGTGACTTTCATGTGATGCTCCTCGCTGTCAGTGCCGGCTGGTCGCGACCGACCGGGCGTCGATGATTTCCTGCCTGCGCAGGCGGGTCTGTTTGGGCATGTTCCAGCCGACGACGCCGGTGACCCGGCCGTCGAGGGTGTAGCGGGCGACGAATCTGCGCGTGTCGGTGGAACCGTCCACGATCTCCACGTCCGCTCCGGTCGGCAGGGTGCCGTGGACCTGGATCTTGGTGTCGAACTGATCGGTCCAGAAGTAGGGAACCGGGGTGTAGCGCTGTTCGGCGCCGAGCAGATTGGCGGCGACCGCGGCGGCCTGTTCGGTGGCGTTGGTGCGGTTCTCCATCCGGACCAGACCGCCCACGTGGTCGTCGTGCCAGCGGGCGACGTCACCCGCGGCGTAAACACCTTGGGCCGCACGGCAATAGGAGTCGCACACCACGCCGTTGTCCAGCGTCAGTCCGCTGTCGTTCAGCCAATCGGTCGCCGGAACCGCGCCGACCGCGACCACCACGACATCGGCGGGCAGTACCGCACCGGTGTCCAGTCGCACACCACCGACCCGGCCGCCGTCGTCGATGAACTCACTGACTCCGGTGCCGAGCCGCAACCGCACCCCGCGTTCGGTGTGCAGATCGCCGAGCAGCGGTGCGATCACCGGTCCGAGCTGTCCGGCCATGGGGGCCGACAGTGGGCCGACCATGGTCACGTCCAGGCCCATAGTCCTTGCGGTGGCGGCGATTTCGGAGCCCAGCACGCCTTCGCCGACGACCACGAGCCGAGTGGCGCGCAGCAGGTCCGCACGCAGGGCGATTGCCTCTTCGAGGGTGCGCAGTACGTGTACACCGGCCAGGGCGTCCGCGCCGGGCAGGGTGCGGGCGCGCACCCCGGTGGCGATCACGACGGCGTCGGCCTGCACGGACAGTCCGGATTCGGCGTGCACGATGTGGTTCACCGGGTCGAGGGCGACCGCGGTCTCGCCGAGCACCAGGTCCATCGGCATCGCGGCCAGATGCGTGGTGGGGCGCAGTTGCGCCTTCTCGGCTTCCCAGGCGCCGGCCAGGATCTGCTTGGACAGCGGCGGCCGGTCGTAGGGGAGTTCGGGTTCGGCGCCGAGGATGGTGATGCTGCCCTGATATCCGTTGCGCAGCAAGGCTTCCGCCGTGGACAGTCCGGCCGCCGAGGCGCCGACTACCAGTACGCTCTCGGGTACATACATGGCTGACTCTCTTTCGTAGTTCTCGTGGTTCGGGTCAGACGAGCTGCAGGCGCCTGCGCAGCAGGGCGGCGCCCGCACCCAGCGAGACCAGACCCATGCCGACGCAGGTGACTATCTGCTGGACACCCGCGAGGCCGAGGCTGTCGGCCACCGGTTCGAAGCCGACCGCCAGCGCGATGGCGAGGTTGAACAGAAACAGGAACCAGAGGGTGGGCTTCGCGGAGAGCAGCGTCTGTACGGACTTCATGGCGATTCCCTTCGAGATCGGAGCCGGTTAACGTCTGGCGTAAACGATTCCGTTTCCGGCTCGTCGCAACGAGGGAGCGCGGTCCCGAAGTCGGGGTGTACCTGGCTACACCCCTCGGCGGTACCGCGCTACACCGTCAGCGGGCACCGCGTCGCATAGCCTGGTCACATGCGGAAAACGGTGCGACAGGCGGCGCGGGCAACCGTGCAGCTGGCCAATGCCGCGGCGCTGGCCTTCGGTTCGTACCTGTTCATCTCGATGCTGTTGCTGACGCTGGCCGGTGCGCTGTCGCTGATCGGTATCGGGATGGTGCCGGTGACGGCCCAGCTGGTGCGCCAGTTCGCGGGCAGCAAGCGGCGCCAGGTGGCGGCATGGACCGGCCGCCCCGTCCCGGAGGCGTATTCGCCGATCAGCGGCCCGCTACGGCAGAGCCTGCGCGCGGTCGTGCGCGATCCGACGACGCTCGCCGACCTGCGCTGGATGCTGGCCTACTACTTCTACGGCGCCCTGGCCTATCTGGCGATACCGCTGTGGCTGGTCGGCTTGCCCGTCGACGGGGTGTGGTGCGGTCTGCTCGGCCGAAAAGCATTGGTACTTCCCCTGATCGGTCGATTGGCCGATTTGGACGCCGATTGGTCGCGGTCGCTGCTGCGACCCCCGCCCAAGGCGTGGCTCGCGGCACGGGTCGACGAGCTGACGCAGACCCGGGCCAGTGCGATCGCCGCACACGGCGCCGAACTGCGCCGGATCGAACGCGATCTGCACGACGGCACGCAGGCGCGGTTGGTATCGCTGTCCATGCGGATCGGTCTGGCGAAACGCGCGATGGACCGCGATCCCGCGAACGCGCGCAAGCTGCTCGACGAGGCGCAGCAGCTGACCGAGGAAGCGCTGACCGAACTGCGCCACATCGTGCGGGTGATCCACCCGCCGATCCTCACCGACCGCGGCCTCGCCGGAGCCATCCTGGCACTCGCGACCGACAGCGGTCTCGATGTCACCGTGGACGTGGACGAGGTGTCGCAGGGGCCGCGCGCCCCGGCGGCGGTGGAGGCCGCGGCATATTTCGTCGTCGCCGAGGCATTGACCAATGTGGCCAAACACAGCGGGTCCGATCGGTCCGAGGTCCGAATCATCCGGATACACAACGGTTTACGCGTGTCGGTGCGCGACGAGGGCCGGGGCGGAGTCGAGGATATGTTGCGGGGCAACGGTTCCGAGGCGGCCGGGTCCGGTGTGCTCGGCATGCAGCGTCGGGTCGCCGCGCTCGACGGAACCTTTACTGTGACAAGCCCCGTCGGGGGCCCGACCGAAATCGAGGTGGAATTGCCGTGCGCGTGGTGATGGCCGAGGACAATGCCCTGCTACGGGAAGGACTCGTCCTGTTGCTGAGCTCGGCCGGGCACGAGGTCGTGGCCGTGGCGGGCAGCGGACCGGAGATTCTGCCCGCATTGCTCGCCCACCGCCCGGATATCGCGGTACTCGATGTCCGGCTGCCACCGGCCTTCCGGGACGAGGGTCTGCGCGCCGCACTGGCCGCGCGCAAGGAATTGCCCGGATTGCCGGTGCTCGTGCTCTCGCAGTACGTCGAGGAGTCCTATGCCGCCGAATTGCTCGGCGGCGGGGCCAGCGGGGTCGGCTATCTGCTCAAGGATCGGGTGGGGCGCGTCGACGAATTCCTGGAGGCACTGGACCGGGTCGCGGCCGGCGGCACCGCACTCGACCCGGAGGTGGTGAGCCAACTGCTCACCCGCCGCCGGAATTCACCCCTGGACTCGCTGACTCCGCGGGAGCGCGAGGTGCTCGAATTGATGGCGTCCGGGCACGACAACGCGACCATCGCCGAGACACTCGTCGTCACCGAACGTGCGGTGAGCAAGCACATCGGCAATGTCTTCCAGAAGCTCGGCCTGCCGACTACCGATAGCGGACACCGCCGGGTGCTGGCGGTACTCGCGTACCTCAACAACGCCTAGCGGCGAACGCCCCGTCCAGAGACCTGCGGCAGGTTCTCGACGGGACGCTGAGTGTGGGAACGGTGTCACTCGATGGTGATGGTGCGCTCCGGACAGGCCATTTCGCCCTCGCGCGCCGCATCCTCGAGATCCGCGGGCACCTCGCCCGCGAAAGGCAGGGCGTAGCCGTCGTCATCGAGTTCGAACAACTCCGGTGCCGCGGCCGCGCACCGGGCGTGTCCGGAACACAGCGAACTGTCGATCGTGATCTTCATCGAACAACTCCGTTCTCGAGAGTAGAGATTTCGCCGAGATTCATCGGCCCGGCGTAGGCGATGGCCAGCAGTTCCGAGAGGTCGACGCCCACTTCGGCCGCGACCTCCCGGCAGGCCACCAGATCCTTGCGCAGGAAAGGACGGACGGTTTCGGTGTACTGATCAGGACTGCCGACTGCCGCGATATGACGCCCCGCATTGCTGCCACCGGCGCTGACCGCGAGGGCCTCGAGCAAGGCGCTGTTCTCGATACCCACCGATCGACCCGCCGCGAGACCACGCAATGTCACCTGCGAGATCGTCGCGAACAGCAGATTGTTGAGCAGCTTCACCAGCAACGCCGTACCGCGCGCGCCCGTCGTGATGACGGGATCGGCATAGGCGCGCACCACCTGACGTGCCGTCGTCACATGTTCGGGCTCGCCGGCGAGGTAGACCGCGAGTTGTCCGGCGCGCGCCGAATCCGCTGTCCCACTGAATGGTCCGTCCACGATCGCGGCCTTGCCGGTGGGTGAGAACTCGTCGAGGCGACTCAGCGTCGTCGGCGTCCCGGTGGTGTGCGATATGAGAATCGCGTCCGCGCGCATGGCTCCCACGATTTCGGGCAGCACCTCGAGCACCTGGGCATCACTGAACAGACAGCTGACGACGACGTCGGCGTCCGCGATATCGCGAACCCGGTCGACGAGTTCGGCTCCGGCAGCGGCGAGCCGGTCGCCGACCTCCGCGCGCCGGGTATACAGGCGGACCCGGTGACCAGCCGCGAGCAAGTGCTGCGCCATCGGTTCACCGATACGGCCCGCCCCCAGAAATCCGATCGTCGGGAGCACGCTCATGGCTTGGTGGTCGACCCAGCGTCGACGGTGAACTGCAGTCCCGTCACGTACCGCGCCTCGTCGGAAGCGAGGAACAGCACGGCATTCGAGATATCCCGCGGCTCGACGTGCGTGTGCAGGGTATTCATCGCGGCCAGCGCGAACAGCGGCTCGCGTTCCTTCAGCTCCTCCATCGGCACGCCCACCGTGATGCCGGTGTCACTGACGCCGGTGGGATGCACGGTGTTCACCCGGATCCGGTGCTTGGCAAGCTCATTGGACAGCGCCTTCATCAGGCCGACCACACCGTGCTTGCTCGCCACGTAATGGGCGTAGGGCACATGGCCCCGGATACCCGCGGCCGAGCTGGTGATGATGATCGATCCGCCCGCATCGGCGGCGATCATGCCGGGCACCGCGGCACGCACGGTATTCCAGACGCCCTTGAGGTTGACGTCCATGGTGACGTCCCACTCCTCCTCGGACAATTCCCACGCGCGACCGGCACTCATCACCCCGGCATTGGCGACAATCGTGTCGAGGTGGCCGAATTCGGCCGTCGCCGCGTCGACCGCGGCCCGCATATCGCTGAGCGAGCGCACATCGGCCTGGAGGGTGACACACCGGCCGCCGACGGCCTCGACCAGCTTCGCGGTCTCCTCGAGCTGTTCCTTCGTCGCCAGCGGATAGGGCAGCGCCTGGCTGATCTCCTGGCAGACATCGGTGATCACGACGGCCGCCCCCTCTTCCGCCAGCCGCACCGCATGCGAGCGGCCCTGGCCGCGCCCAGCTCCGGTGATGAGTGCGACCTTGCCCTCTACACGCCCCATACCAACCTCAGTTCCCTTGTTGTGCAATGCTTTCCGCGTATCTGACCGATGTGGCCGGTCAGGAGCCGAGCAGATCGGCGGCGGCCTCGCGCAGCGCGCGCAGCCGGGTTTCGAGCAGCTCACGCTCGGCGGCGTCGGCCGCACCGAGTTCGGGCAGCCGCGCCTCCACCTCGCCGATTTCCTCCTGCAGGCGGCCGTAGGCCTCCTCACGGGTGAGCAGATCCAGTTCCGTCCAGTCGGAGCGCTCCGACTCAGGCTTGCGACTCATGCGGGCAGGTTATAGAGCCGACGGGTGTTGAGCTCGACCATCGCGTGCACTTCGTCGTCCGGTACATCGGCGAGCACTTCGGCCGCGTAGGCGCGGCTCTTGGGCCAGTACGAGTCCGAGTGCGGGTAGTCGCATTCCCAGGTGATGCGCTCGACGCCGATGTGGTGGCGCACCTCGATGCCGAACCGGTCGTCGATGAAGCAGCCGTGGAAATGCTTCTTGAACAGGTCCGACGGCCGCACATCCTGATTGATGTTCTGGTAGAAGCGATGCCGCTCCCACGTTCCGTCCATCCGCTCCAACATGTACGGCATCCAGCCGATGCCGCCTTCGGACAGACCGACCTTCAGCTTGGGGTGCCGGTGGAACACCGGCGAGAACAACAGGTCCGCGGTGGCGAACATGGAGTTGCAGCCGAACAGCGAGATGGTCACCGCGAACGGGGCCTCCTCGGAGGTCTTCGGCGGTTTGCCCGAAGTACCGAAGTGCAGGCACAGCGGCATATCGGTCTCCTCGAGCGCGGAGAACATCGGATCCCAGTAATCGCTGTAGAACGACGGCAATCCCAATGGCGCCGGATTCTCCGGGAAAGAGATCGCCTTCGAGCCCTTGGCCGCGACCCGGTGGATCTCCGCGACGCACGCCTGCACATCCCACAGCGGCAGAATGCTCAGCGGGATGAGGCGGTCGGCTGGACCGGCCGTGCACCACTCGTCGAGCACGAAGTCGTTCCACGCCTGTACACACAGCAGCGCGAGTTCCTTGTCCTGGCCCTCCAGGAATACCGTGCCCGCGAAGCGCGGGAACGACGGGAAGCACAGCGCGCCCCAAACGCCGTCGAGGTCCATATCGCGCAGCCGGGCCTTCGGGTCGTAGCAGCCAGGGATCATCTCGTCGTAGCGGGTCGGCTCGGTGCCGAACTCTTCGGGATTCTTACCCGCAACGGCATTCAGGCCGATATACGGGTAGACGCGCCCCTCATAGGTCCATACCTCCGCGGGTGTGGCGTAGCCCTCCCGAGACTGCTCCACGATCCGAGGACCGGCCTCCCGGTACTTCGCGGGCAACCGGTCCACCCACAGCCGCGGGGGCTCGATGAGGTGGTCATCGGTCGACAGCAGCTTCATCCATGGCTGCAATGGCATCGTTGTGCTCCCTCGTCCAGATCGCGGTGCGCCGGAGCATGCCCCGCAACGGGGGGTTGCTCCGCCCTCGACACACGCAGTGCAGAGCCGAAAGCCAGCTGTGTGCTGGCCCACAAACTCTATATCACTCGGTTTATTGTGTACACCTGATTACATCTCACTCAGCGGAAACTGTGCCTTTGTCAACTAGTCAGGCAATATTCAGTCTACCCATTTACCGCTGAACTAACTATGCTCATGGCACCGGCTCGTCGGGATCGGGCCGCGCCGTGTCCACGCCCAGCGCCGGAGCGGATCCGCGCCGCATTCGAGAGTCCCGCCGCGCCGCGAGAGTCGATGGAAGGAAAACCCCACGATGGGTCGAGTACAGGACAAAGTCGTCTTCATTACCGGAGCCGCCCGCGGTCAGGGGCGCGCACACGCGCTGCGGCTGGCGGAGGAGGGCGCCGACATCATCGCCGTGGATCTGTGCGAGAACATCGCCACCAACGGCTACGCATTGGCGAGTCAGGATGATCTCGACGAAACCGCCCGCCTGGTGGACAAGCTCGGCCGGCGCATCGTCGCCCGCAAGGCCGATGTGCGCGATCCCGCCGCGCTGAAGGCGGCAGTGGCCGAGGGGGTGGCCGAGTTCGGTCGGCTCGACGGCGTGGTCGCACAAGCCGGTATCGCTCCGCTGGGGCCGCAGGACAGTGCGCTGGCCTTCATCGATGCCATCACCGTCGATTTCAACGGCGTCGTCCACGCTGTCGAGGCCGCCCTGCCGCATCTGAAGGCCGGCGCCTCGATCGTCGCGACCGGATCGATCGCGGCACTGATTCCCGCGAGCGTCGACAACCCGGCCAACGGTCCCGGCGGCCTCGGCTACTCCTTCGCCAAGCGCACCGTCGCCGCCTTCATCCACGATCTCGCGACTGTGCTGGCATCCCGGCAGATCAGGGCGAATGCGGTGCACCCGACGAACGTCAATACCGACATGCTCAACAACGAGCTGATGTACCGCTCGTTCCGGCCCGATCTGGAGAATCCGACGCGCGAGGACGCCCTGGTTTCCTTCCCCGCGACCACCGGCATGGGTAACCCCTACGTCGAGCCGGAGGACATCGCCGACGCCGTGCTCTTTCTGATTTCCGAGGAATCCCGCTGGGTCACCGGCATGCAGATGCGCGTCGACGCGGGTGGTTACGTCAAGAAGCGTCCCCAGCTGCCGACTTTCTGACCGGGTGGGTGGGCAGTGGTCGGCTGCCCACCCACCGCTTTCAGGCTCGGGCCGAGCGCGCCACATACCGCGCGATCACATTGCGCTGAATCTCGTTGGTGCCCTCGCCGATTTCGAGGATCTTGGCATCGGCATAGAAGCGCGAGATCTTCGACTCGCGCATATAGCCGTACCCGCCGTGGATCTGAACGCTGGCGCTGGCCGCGCGATTGGCCACCTCGGAGGCGTACAACTTGGCCATGGCCGCCGCCTGGCCGAACGGCCTGCCCTGGTCGGCGAGCCACGCGGCGCGATAGACGAGGGCGCGGGCCGCTTCGACCTCGGTGGCCATATCGGCGAGCTTGTGCTGTACCGCTTGGAACGACGAGAGCGTCTTGCCGAACTGCTCGCGCTGGGAGGCGTGGGTGGCCGCGAGATCGAGCGCCTCTTGGGCCAGTGACAGTGCCAATGCGGCGACGCTGATGCGGCCGCCGTCGAGCACATCGAGGAACTGTCGCAGCCCGTTGCCCTCGTCGCCGATCAGGTTCTCGCTCGGAATCCAGCAATCGTCGAAGATCAACTCCCGCGAATCCATCGCATGCCAGCCGAGCTTCTTCATCGGATGGCCGACGGTGTAACCCGGTATGCCGGTCGGCACGAAAAACGTTCCGTACCTTCTGGTTCCGTCGTCGTCGGTACCGGTCACCGCGAGAATCGCGACACCGAGGCTGATCTCGGTGCCCGCATTGGTGATGAACATTTTGGTGCCGTTGATGAGCCATCCGTCACCGTCACGCTTTGCGGTGGTCCGGATACCGGCCGCATCCGAGCCCGCGGTCGGTTCCGTCAGTCCGAAGGCGCCGATGTGGGTACCCCTCGCGAGCGGTGTCAGCCATTTGGCCTTCTGTTCCGCGGTGCCGAAGGCGGCCAGGGGGAGTGAGGCGATGGTGGAGTGGGCGTTCCAGCAGGCTGCCAGAGACTGATCCGCCGCGCCGATCATTTCCATGGCGGCCACGTAGGAGACGAACCCGGCATCGGTGCCGCCGTACTCCGGTGCGACGAGCAGCCCGGTCAGGTCCAACTCGCCCATTTTCAAGAAGACCTCGGACGGGAATCGTTCCTGCTCCGACCAGGACTCGGCGTGCGGCTCGATCTCCCGTTCGGCGAAGTCACGGCACAGCTTCTGTAGCTCGATCGCCTCGGCGGGCAGGTCTAGATCCATAGCGAGTCCGTCCTGTCATCTGGTCGCCAACAGCGACTCTTGTTTTTTCGAACACTCGGTATAATATTGACTATCGGTGCCGCACGTCAACAGTCGCACCGAGTGCGAGGCCGTCGAGCGATCGGTGAGAAATCCATGACAATGACTGAATCCAATTTGCGGACAACGGACTTGGGGAATGCGGTGACGCTGACCGAGATGTACCGGAGGATGCTGACGATTCGGCGGTTCGAAGAGCACGCCGCCCGGCTATATCGCGACAGCCGGATACCCGGATTCCTGCACCTTTCCATCGGTCAGGAGGCATCCGCGGTCGGCGCCTGCTGGCCATTGGACGACCGGGATGTGGTGACCTCGACCCATCGCGGCCACGGCCACTGCATCGCCAAGGGCCTCGATGTCGACGGCATGTTCGCCGAGCTGATGGGCAAGGAGACCGGAACCTGTAAGGGCCGCGGCGGCTCCATGCACATCGCGGACCCGCGCAAGGGGATCTTCGGAGCGAACGGCATTGTGGGTGCGGGCCTCCCGATCGCGGTCGGCGCCGGTACCGCCGCTCAGCTGCGCCGCGGTGGCGGCGTGGTCGTCGCCTTCTTCGGCGATGGCGCCATCGCGCAAGGCGTGTTCCATGAATCGGTCAACCTGGCCGCGGTGTGGGACCTGCCCGTCATCTTCTTCTGCGAGAACAACGGCTACTCCGAATTCTCCGCGGCGGCCGACCAGCACCGGGCGACCCTGCGCGAGCGCGCGGCGGGCTACGGCGTCGAATACCACGGGGTGGACGGCAACGATGTCGTGCAGGTCGCGGCGCTTCAGCGCGAGCTGGTTGCGCGGCTGCGCGCAGGCGCGGGCCCGATGATCGTCGAGGCCACCACCTACCGCTGGCACGGGCACTACGAGGGCGATCCCGAAAGCTACCGGGATGCCGAAGAACTCGCCGAATGGAAGAAGCGCGATCCGCTGGTCCTGCTCGGCGACACCATGCGCGGGCGCGGGCTGGCCGAGCAACTGGCTGTCGTCGAGCGCGAGGTTGCTGCCGTGATCGAGCACGCGATCGAGCAGGCCACCGCCGCACCCTATCCCGCGGCCGAGACGGTCGGCGATTTCGTCACCACGCCGCGTGCCGAAATACCGGAACCGCCCACCCCGACCGGCGGAACGCTGAAGATCATGCACGCGATCACCAATGCGCTGACCCGCGAGCTCGAAGACGATCCCACCGTCTTCCTGGCGGGTATCGATGTCGGAAAAGGTGGCAATGTCTACGGTTTGACTCGCGGTCTGGCCGACAAATTCCCGGGCCGCGTCCGCGACACCCCGATCTCCGAAAGCGCGATCATGGGGACCGCAGTGGGTGCGGCGATGGCGGGTTACCGCCCGGTCGTCGAACTGATGTACTTCGACTTCATCGGCGTCTGCCTGGATCAATTGATGAACCAGGCGGCCAAATTGCGCTTCATGACCGGCGGCGCGGTGACCATGCCCCTGGTCGTGCGCACCCAGTTCGGCGCGGGCAAATCCTCCGGCAGCCAGCATTCCCAGAGCCTGGAGGGTCTGCTGGCGCATATCCCCGGGTTGACGGTGGTGATGCCGTCGACTCCGGCCGACACCTATGGCTTGTTGCGGGCCGCGATCCAGGATCCCAATCCGGTGATCTTCATCGAGAATCGCCTGCTGTACGGCAAGAAGGGGCCCGAGCCGTCGGCGGATCATCTTGTGCCACTCGGCAAGGCGATCGTGCGACGGCCGGGCGTGGATGCGACCGTGGTGTCGTATTCGAAGATGATGTACGACTGCCTCGCCGTCGCCGATCGCCTGTCCGCCGAGGGCATCGAGGTCGAGGTCATCGACCTGCGGACCATCAGTCCACTGGACTTCGATACCGTCCTGACTTCGCTGAAAAAGACGAATCGTCTGGTGGTCGTCCATCAGGCCGTCGGCGAATTCGGTGTCGGCGCCGAACTGGCTGCCCGCGCGGTCCGCGAGGGATTCTGGTACCTGGACGCGCCGGTGATCCGGGTGACCGCCGGTGCGACACCCGCGCCGTACACTCCGGCGCTGGAGCAGATCTGGCTGCCCGACGAGTCGCGCATCGAGGCCGCGATTCGCGAATCGCTGGACGCCCACCCGTGACAGACACCGACACGGTAGTTTCTACCGACCGTTCACTCTGCGTATACTCGGTTCGCACGCGACCGCGGGAGGGATGAGATGGCTCGACCACCAGGACACGGACCCGCATACGAGGTCAAGCGACAGGAAATCATCGATACGGCCGCGGCGCTGTTCGCGAAAAAAGGCTATGCCGCGACCGGGATCATCGAGATCGGTGACACGGTCGGCTTGGCCAAGGGCGCGCTGTACTACTACATCGGCTCCAAGGAAAATCTGCTCGTCGAAATCCAGGGCCGGGTTCTCGACCCGTTGCTGGTCGTCGCCGCCCGTATCCAGGAGTTGGATGCGCGGCCACTGGTCAAACTTCGGTTGTTGTCCGAGGAATTGCTGAATGTCATCTTCGAGCGCCTGGACCACATCTGGGTGTACGAACACGACTATCGCCAACTGACCGGCGAGAATCTGTCCCGCATGCTCGAGAAGCGCAAAGAAGTCGAGCATGTCGTGCGGTCGCTGCTGGTCGATGCGATGGACGACGGATCGCTGCGCAAGGCCGATCCGACCCTGGCCATGCTGCAATTTCTCAATATGCACAACCGCACCTATCAGTGGCTGGATCCGGATAAGCGATGGGATGCGAAATTCCTGTCGAAGTCCTACTGCCACACGCTTTTCAATGGCTTCGCCGACGGCAAATGCGATCTAGAGGCGCTGGAGGCGCAGGTCGAGGCGCAGGCAGCGGCGAGTACCGCCTAGTACCTGACCGACCGGAACGCCGCGTTCGACAACCACGTGTTGTCCGACGCGGCGTTCGGCGTTTCCGGGGTCGGCACGCGAGACCTTGACAGATTTGCGGTTTTGGTTTTGTATACCGAGTGTTCTAATTAATTCACTGTCCCAACATGGGAGGCCGACATGGGTTCGAGGCTCGAAGGCAAGACCGCGGTGGTGACCGGCGCGGGCGGCGCGCTCGGCTCGGCGGTCGCGCTGCGCTGTGCCGAGGAGGGGGTTCGCGATCTCGTCCTCGCCGATCTCAATGTCGATGCCACGGCATCGCTGGCGGATACGTTGCGCGCCAAGGGGATTACTGTGACCACCGAACGGCTGGACGTCGCCGACGGTGACGAATTCGACGCGCTCATCCGGTCCGCCGTCGAGCGCGGCGGCACCGTCGATGTGCTGGTGAACACCGCGGGCATCGTGTCGCCGAACGCCCGAATCCACCATCTGTCCACCGAGGACTGGCAACGCACGATGTCGGTCAACTTGACCGGCACCTTCCACGGCATCCGCGCCGTCGCCCGCGCACTGCGCAAGAAGGCGAATGTCTCCATCGTCAATATCGCCTCCGTCAGCGGGCTGACCGCTTGGGCTTATGCCGCGCCCTACTGCGCGTCGAAGGCCGGAGTGATCCACCTGACCCGGGTCGCCGCACTCGAATACGCCAAGGAAGGGATTCGGGTCAATGCCGTATGTCCCGGCACCTTTCCGACGGCCGTGCACGACGGCCTGCCCGCCGAGGCGATGAATGCGATCGAGGCCAAGCATCCGCTTGGATTCGGCGCACCTGCCGACATCACCGGCGCGGTCGTCTATCTCGCCAGCGATGAATCCCGTTGGGTCACCGGGCATTCCCTGGTCGTCGACGGCGGCTACTCATTGCCGTGATGCGGCGGAACCGTCGTCGATGGTTGTCTGCCGCGCCACGGTTGATTAGTCTGACCGGTACAGAAAACTTTCAGCTCCCTCTTCACAGCGAAGGCCCGTGAATGTTCAACTTCGCCGCCGTGTTCGACCGGAACGCGCAACAATTCGCAGCCGAAATCGCATTGTCCGAAGGTGATCGGGCCCTGACCTACGCCGAGCTGCGCGCCCGCGTGCATGCGCTGGCCCTCGCGCTGCGCGAACTGGGCGTCGACGCGGGCGATATCGTCGCCGTGCTGTTGTACAACCGGGTCGAATTCGTGGAAACCATGCTCGCGGCCAATCACATCGGCGCCGCGATCATGCCGCTCAACTACCGGTTGTCTCCGGCGGAATGGCAGTACATTCTCGAGCATTCGAACGCCGGGGCCATCGTGACGGAGTCGGAGTTCACGGCGGGGATCGATACATTGGCGCCATCGCTGCCGCTGTTGCGACACCGCGTGACGCTGGATGCCGCACCGGGTCCGTCGTGGCTGGAATACGACGCGCTGGTCGGACCGAATATCGGCCGGACGACCGAAGTCGTCGATGTGGAACCAGATGCGCTGCAACGACTTATGTACACCTCGGGCACGACCTCGCGCCCGAAGGGCGTGATGATCTCGCATCAGAATCTGACCTGGAAGAACCTCGCGCACATCCTCGAGTTCTCGCTGACCGCCGCGGACAACACCCTGGTGTGCGGCCCCCTCTACCACGTGGGCGGTATGGATCTGCCGGGTCTGGCCACCTTCCACGCCGGTGGCCGGCTGAGCCTGATCCGCCGGTTCGACGCCGCCGCGGTGATGGACGCGATCGAACAGCTGCGCCCGACCAATGTGTGGTTGGCGCCGTCGATGATGAACGGCCTGCTGCAACTGCCCGATATCGCCGATCGCGACACCTCATCGATCCGCTTTATCACCGGCGGTGGTGAGAAGATGCCCATTCCGCTGCTCGACCGGATCGCCGATGCGTTCCCGGGTGTCTGGTTCGCCGACGCCTACGGCCTCACCGAAACCGTTTCCGGCGACACCGTCAACGATGCCGAGCACATGCGGACGAAGGTCGGCTCGGTCGGGCGGCCGGTGGCCGATGTCGAGGTCGCCGTTGTCGACGAGCGCGATACCCGTGTTCCGGCCGGACAACTCGGTGAGATCGTCATCCGCGGGCCCAAGGTCACCTCCGGCTACTGGCGGGACGAGGCGGCGACCCGGTCGGCCCTGCGCAACGGATGGTTCCACACCGGCGATATCGGCCGTCTCGACGAAGACGGCTACCTCTACATCGAGGACCGGAAGAAGGACATGATCGTCTCGGGCGGGGAGAATATCGCCACCCCGGAGGTCGAGCGGGTGCTGTACGAGAACCCGGACGTCGTCGAGGCGGCGGTCGTCGGCATGCCCCATCCGCGCTGGGGCGAGGTGCCGAAGGCATTCGTCGTGCTGCGCGCGGGCAGCCACTTCGACGCCGAGGCGCTGAAGGATTTCTGTCGCACCCGCTTGGCCAAATACAAAGTGCCCGCGGAGATCGAATGCATCGACACCTTGCCGAGAACCCCTTCCGGCAAGGTGCTCAAGCGCGTATTGCGCGACGGTCCAGCCTGATTCGCTGACACGGCCGATACCTACTCTCCCTCGCCCCGGCGCGTCGTCCTCGGCATCGTCGAGTTGACGAACTTCGGTAATCGAGGGCCGCCGGCCGGGTCCGCGGCCGGCAACAGGAGGATGGCGTGACGACGGTAGGTATCGCGACCGGCGCGGGCCGGGGCATGGGCAATTCGTGTGCGCAGCGCATGGTCGATTCGGTGGACGTGCTGATGCTCGTCGACCCGGACGAGGCGACGGTGACCGCGGCGGCCGCCCGGCGGCATCGCAACGCCCCAGGGCAAACAGCAAGCCGAAGCGCATCCGATCATGGGCAAGCTGGTTGATGGCCCGCCGTTGCGGCGGATGGGCAAATCGGGTGAGGTTGCCGCCGTGGTCGCCTTCGAGCTGTCGGATCAGGCGAGTTTCCTCAATGGCATCGACCTGCTCGTCGATGGCGGCGCGTATGCCGCCGTGCAGGTCGCGTCCGGGAAATAGGTTCACTCTTTGTGCAGGGTCCGGCGGTCCATCTTGATTGTACCGACCGATAGGTCTAACATTCGATTGTCGCCGGGCACCAGGCAGTCGAACGGGAGTCGCAGATGAGGTTTGTTCGCGAGGCAATCGCATGACCGCGCCGGAACGGGTGCTGGTGGTCGGTGCGTCGGCGGCCGGACTGTCGACGGTGGAATCGCTGCGGCGCAAGGGCTTTCAAGGCCCGATAACGGTGCTCGGCGATGAGCCGCATGCGCCTTACGATCGGCCGCCGCTGTCCAAGCAGGTGCTGGCGGGCGCGTGGGAACCGGATCGGGCCGCGCTGCGCAAGCAGGAGATGCTGGCGGCATTGGATGCCGAATTCGTACTCGGGGCCGCCGCGACAGGGTTGGATCCGGCGACCCGAACCGTGCGCACTGCAGCCGGACACGAATTGCGGGCGGATGCGGTCGTACTCGCCACGGGGGTGCGGGCGCGGACATTGCCCGGACAGGATGACCTGATCGGTGTGCACGTATTGCGCACCCTCGACGACGCGCTGGCGCTACGGGCAGACCTACTGATCAGCTCGCGGTTGGTCGTCGTCGGCGAGGGCGTCCTCGGTGCCGAAATCGCCGCCACCGCACGCACACTCGGGCTGGACGTGACGATGACGGGTCCGCAGCAGGCACCCATGGCTCTGCAGGTCGGCCCGATGGTGTCGAAACTATTGGCGGACTTGCACACCGAGCGCGGTGTGCGGCTGCGACTCGGCACCGGTGTCGTCGGCTTGGACGGTGTGGACGGCCGGGTTACCGGCGTGCGGCTCGGCACCGGCGAGGTACTGCCCGCCGATGTGGTGGTCGTCGCGATCGGCGCGGCCCCGGCGACCGACTGGCTGAAAGACAGTGGACTGCAGCTCGATAACGGTGTGGTCTGCGATTCCCGCTGCCGCGCCGCCGAGGGAATCTACGCCGTCGGCGACCTGGCCCGGTGGCATCACGAGCAGTTGGGCGGGCTGATCCGCCTGGAGAACCGGACCAATGCCACCGAGCAGGCCGCGGCCGTCGCCGGTGTGATCATGGGGGAGGACCACCCCTATGTGCCGGTGCCCTACTTCTGGACCGATCAATTCGACGTGAAGATCCAGGTGCACGGCAGGCTCCCCATCGGCGCCGAGGTCGACATCGTCGACGGTGACCCGGCGACCGGACGGTTCGTCGCGCGGTACCGCGACGCGGGTGTCGTCACCGGAGTCCTCGGCTGGAATATGCCCAAGCAGACTCGCCTGCGCCGACAGGAGATCGTCGATGCGCTCCCGAGTCTCGCGGCAACCAGCCCTCGGCCCTCATCGCCTTCAGCCCCAGCCCAATTCACCGATAGACCAGGAGAGACCCGATGAAGGTTGTCATCGACGAAGACAAGTGCGTCGCGGCCGGAAATTGCGTCGCCGCCGCTGTCGAGGTGTTCGACCAGCGTGACGAGGACGGCATCGCGGTGCTGCTGAACGAACACCCATCGGCCGAACAGGCCGAGGACGTCCGTCAGGCGGCGGCCGTCTGTCCCGCGATGGCGATCTCCATCGAGGAATGAAATGTCGACCCAAGGAGAGCCGATCATGACCGAGACCGTGGATGTCCCCGAATACCCGACACCGCGAGATGCCAAGTGCCCGTTCCTGCCCGCACCGGAACTGCGTGAGCTGCACGCCGCCGGTGTCCCGCTGTCGCGAGTGCGCACCTGGGATGGTCTGACCCCGTGGCTCATCTCATCGCACGCCGCCCAGCGACAGGTAATGGCCGATCCGCGGGTCAGCGCAAACGATCATCTGCCCGGGTTTCCGTATATGACCCGGGCCATCGCCGAGACGATCCACGAACGGCCGAAGACCCTCTTCGACACCGACGGCCCCGAGCACGCGCGATTGCGCCGGATGCTGACGAATTCGTTCACGCGCGGGCGGATGGAGAAGGTTCGCCCGGCGATCCAGCGGGTCACCGATGACCTCATCGATAAGATGCTGGCGGGCCCGAACCCGGCCGACCTGGTGGAGGCGCTCTCACTGCCACTGCCGTCGCTGATGATCTGCGAACTCCTCGGCGTGCCATACGAAGATCACGACTTCTTCGAGGGGCACGCCAAGATCACCAATGGTCGGGAGGTGACCCCGGAGGAGAGCAACGCCTCGAATGCGGAGCTCGGCGCCTACCTGGGCAAGCTGATCGTGGCCAAGATGGAAAAGCCTGAAGAGGACGTGGTCTCCGACCTCGCGGCGCGGGTCAAGGCGGGCGAGCTGGATATGCCCGGCGCCACCATCATGAGCATGATCATGCTCATCGCCGGTCACGAGACCAGCGCGAATATGATCACGCTCGCGACCGCGCTGCTGCTGCAGAATCCGGACCAGCTGGCGCTGCTGCGCGAAACCGAGGACAAGAAGGTCATCGCGGGCGCGGTCGAGGAACTGCTGCGCTATCTGACCATCCCGCATCTGCTTCAGCGACGCATCGCCACCGAAGATATCGAGGTCGAAGGACACACGATCCGTGCGGGGGAGGGCATCATCAGTTCGTTGCCCTCGGCCAACTTCGACCCGGTGGCCTTCCCCGAGCCCGAGAAGCTGGATCTGCTGCGCGAGGCGCGCCACCATCATGCCTTTGGCTGGGGCCCGCACCAGTGCATCGGCCAGCAGCTCGCGCGCATCGAACTCGAGGTCGTATTCGGCACCCTCTACCGTCGCATCCCGACGCTGCGGCTGGGCGTCGACTTCGATCATTTGCGGTTCAAGGGTGATTCGCTCGCCTACGGCATCTACGAACTGCCGGTTGCCTGGTAGCGATTAGTATCCTCATTTCCAAGACTAGACCGACCGGTACAAGTAACCTTGGGTGCGGATCCCTGAACCGATTGCCACCAGCGCATCGAGGGACGAGAGAGGTACCGCATGTTCAAGGAGTTCGTCGCCTCCGGTGACTCGCACATCATCGAACCGGTCGACCTGTTCAAAACCCGGCTGCCCGTACATCTTCGGGAACGGGCGCTCTGGGAAGAGGAATTCACGCTCGACGAGCCGATCGTGCCGGGTGGACACACCGAGTTCAAAAAACTGCACACGATCGGCTTCGACGGCTGGACCATTTCGAAGTACCGGCAGACCGCCGGACCGACTCCGGACGGCGAGCCGGAGCACATCCTGCGCGATATGAATATCGATGGCGTCGACGCCGCCGTCATGTTCCCGAATCTGTCGCTGTTCGTGCTGTTCACCGACGACCACGAGTTATCGATGGCGCACGCGCGCGTCTACAACGATTACATCGTCGAGCGCTATCTCCGGTACAAGGACCGGATGCGCCCGACCGCCGCCATTCCCGTCACCGATGTTCCGGACGCGGTCGCCGAGATCGAGCGCTGCGCCCGCGCCGGACTCGGAGCCATCCTGCTCCCGGAGTTGCCGCCGGTGCCGTACTGGTCACGGCATTACGACCCGATCTGGGCGGCCGCGCAGGCCAACGGAATGCCGGTGTTCTTCCACGTCGCCACCGGCGGAGTTTCGGTCAGGGAAGAAACCTCGGAGACGGCGGTCACCGTCAAGGGGCTGATGATGGCCGTCAATATGGGCAAGGGCCAGCTCACCGACGATATGGTGGCGGGCCGGACCATGGGCGGCGGCAACACCGCCTCCGCGATCCCGCAGGGCATCATCGCCGACCTGGTCGGCGGCGGCGTCTGTGAACGCTTCCCGAATCTGCACTTCAACCTGGTCGAGTACAGCGCGGGCTGGCTGGTTTCCTACCTGGGCATGATGGACCGGTCGTGGCGGACCGGCACCGGCCAGGACCCGGACTGGTGGCTCGGCTTCTGGGACGACACTCGCTCGCCGAAGGATCAGCCGACCATGGGACGGCTGTTCAACATCAATGCGAAGTGGCCGTGGCCGCTGAAGCCGAGTGAGTATGTGCAGCGCCAGATCCACGTCCAGTTCGCCGATGACCCGACCGCCGTCAAGGCCCGGCACATCACCGGATTGACGACCATCATGTGGGGCAACGATTACCCGCATGCGGAGGGAACTTTCCGCGGCAGCGCCGAATGCATCGCCGAGAATTTCGAAGGGGTTCCCGACGAGGACCGCGCGGCCATCCTGGGCGGCACCCTCGCCGACATCGTCGGCTTCGACAAGTCCCAGAAGCTCGCCGAGATCCCCGAGGGCGTCTGACCCGCGCTCGCATGCCCGGAGCCGAGCCGCTCCGGGCACAAACGTTCCGGCGGCCGGATTCGCCTCCAGATCCACATCATCGGGGACCATCACCGGCGCCGTTGCCGGGAAGCGGGAGTGCCGAGCACTCCCACCTGGAGGCGAATCCATCCGGCCGCGAATTCGGCTTCGGCGGATCGAGTTGTCAGAACAGGTAGCGTCCGCCGTTCACGCTGAGCGTCTGACCTGTGACGTAACCGGCTTCGTCGGAGGCGAGATAGGCGACCGCGTGGCCGATCTCCTCCGGCTGCCCGGCCCGCTTCATCGGCATATGTGCCGCCGCCGCTTCCACGTCGATGGTCTGGCGGGTCAACGGGGTGTCGATGAATCCGGGCGGAACATGGTTGACGGTGATTCCCTGTTCGATGAACTCGACCGCCAGCGCCTTCGTCAGGCCGATCACGCCGCCCTTGGAGGCCGCGTAGTGGGCCATGCCCGGTGCTCCGGTCTGCGCGGAGGACGAGGAGATATTGATGATCCGGCCCCAACCGGCCGCGAGCATATCGGGGACCAGCGCCTTGGTAACCAGGAAGGGACCCTTGAGATTGATCCCGATCATGCGATCCCAGGAATCCTCGGACAGGCTCGTGAAGGGCTCGTAGGTGGTGATTCCGGCATTGTTGACCAGCACGGTGACGGGTCCGAGCTCGGCGTGGGTGCGGGCCGCCGACGTTGCGATGGCATCGGCATCGGCCGCATCGCCGACGACCGCGATGGCGGTGCCGCCCGCTTCGCGGATCGAGGCGACGGTCTTCTCGGCGTTCTCCGGGTTGAGATCCCAGATCGCGACCGCGGCGCCCTTGGCCGCGAGTACGGTCGCGATGGACTGGCCGATCCCGCTACCGCCGCCGGTGACGACGGCGATCTTGCCTGCGAGTGACATATTCGTTCCTTTGCGTCGAAATCGGTTGCCGGGCCGGGTTATTCGCCCGGTGCCGATTCACCCAGCGCGGCGCGGGCGGCGGTGCGTGCCGCGGTCGCGCGCGGGAATCCGGCATAGCCGCTGGCGTGGTAGATGACCTCGGCGATCTCTTCCTTGGTCAGTCCGTTGGTCAAGCCGATGCGGACGTGGTGGCCGAACTCGGTCTCGGACCCGAGCGCGATCAGGATGCCGAGCGTGACCAGGCTGCGATCGCGTGGGGTGAGTCCCTCCCTGCCCCACAGCTGGGCCCACACGCTGACCAGGCCGATCTCGACGAGGTCCTCGCCGAGCTGACCGTCGCGCAGGTCGATATCGCCCTCGGGAAAGACGCCTGGCAGGGCCGCGCGCATCACCGCGAGACCCTCGGTGCGCAAGTCGGTGTCCTTGGTTGTCATCAGCGACTCCCATCGCATTCCGTTGTGCTGCTTGTTGTCGGCAATGTTAGAACAATCGGTCGGTACAATCAATGAGTGCACAGCGTCTCCGCGTGCGAAATGTTCGGACGGGGGCGCTGTTGATTCCGATCGGATTCGGCTCTAGTCTCGTGACCAACGTCATAGACCGACCGGTCGAAACATCTTTGGCGTCGTGCAGCAGGCGACCCATTCGAGATTGGAGAACGTATGAGTGGATCGGCGAACGCCGCTGGTACAACGGCTGACGCGGTCGACGTCCTGGTGGTCGGCGCGGGCGTGACGGGCATCTATCAGCTGTACCGGGCCCGCGAGGAGGGCTTCTCGGTGCAGCTGCTCGAGGCCGGCGACGGCGTCGGCGGGACGTGGTACTGGAACCGCTATCCCGAGGCGCGTTTCGACTCCGAGAGCTATACCTACGGCTACCTGTTCTCCAAGGAGCTGTGGGAGGAGTGGGAGTGGTCGGAGCGGTTCACCAGCCAGCCGGAGAACGAACGCTACTTCAACTTCGTGGTGGACCGATTCGATCTGCGCCGCCACATCCGATTCGGCGTCCGGGTGACGGCCGCGGAATTCGACGAGTCGGCCGGTATCTGGACGGTGCGCACGGATGACGGCGCCGAGCATCGCGCACGCTTCCTCGTCGCCGCCACCGGCGTGCTCTCGGTGCCGTTCATTCCGGAGGTGTCCGGGCGCGAGGTGTTCGGTGGCGAACAGCACCACACCGGCCGCTGGCCGAAGACGCCGGTCGACTTCACCGGTAAGCGCGTCGCCATCATCGGCACCGGATCCAGTGGTGTGCAGATCGTTCCGGCCATCGCCGACCAGGTCGCCTCGTTGACGGTGTACCAGCGGACTCCCGACTGGTGTACACCGCTGAACAACGCGCCGCTCACCGCGGACGAGCGGGCCGAGATCAAGGCCGACTTCGAACGGATCCGCGAGACCCTGAACACCTCGCCGAGCGGATTCCTGCATGCGCTGCCCAGCCGCTTTTCGACCGACGATACGGCCGAACAGCGGCAGGCTTTCTTCGAAAAGATGTGGAACAGCCCGGGTTTCACGAAGTTGACCGAAAACTACATCGACTTCACGACCAATCCCGAAGTGAACAAGGAGTTCTGCGAATTCATCGCGGACAAGATCCGCGGCATCGTCACCGATCCTCGGACGGCCGAAAAGCTCATCCCGAAGGACCACATCTACGCCGGTCGGCGTCCACCCTTCGTGACCGGTTACTTCGAGGCCTACAACAAGCCGAACGTTTCGCTTGTCGCGCTCAAAGAGACCCCGATCGTTCGTATCACCGAGACCGGCATCGAGACGGCCGAAGGCCTGCGCGAGTTCGACATCATCATCTGGGCGACCGGCTACGACTTCGGCACCGGTGCGCTCAATCGGCTCGGCGTCCGCGGCCGCAACGGTCTGGCGCTCGAGGAGTATTGGGCGGAGGGCCCCAATACCTACCTGGGCGTCGTTACCGCCGGTTTCCCGAACTTCTTCTTCCCCGGCGGACCGCACGGTGCGCTCGGGAACAACCCACGCTACGCGGGCGACCAGGTCGACTGCGTCATCGGAGTGTTGCGGCACGCGCGTGCGCGCGGCTTCGACATCATCGAGGTCGATCCCGCGGCCGAGGCCGAGTGGACCGAGACGGTCAACGACAGTGGGTCGCTGTTCCTCGAGAGCAGCTACTTCTTCGGATCCAATATCCCCGGAAAAGCGGTCAAGCAGCTGCTGAATCCGACCGGGCGGCCCAATCTGCAACGCCTGATCGGCGAACTCGCCGCCAGTGACTACGCATCCTTCATCGGATCGCAAGCGGAAGAAGCCGCCGCATAAGCGATCGACCGCGCCGGTGCGATCGGAGGATCGCGCCGGCGTGCATCCAACGATCGATCCATTGCTTCGCCAGCGTCAACCAGATGGCAGGATATTGCCAAAGATGCTGTGCCACACCAGGTTAGGAGGTGGCTGCGGCGAGCATCGAGTGAGTCGGTCGGGTAGTTCCGGGTGGGTGAGGTCAGCTGCGGTTCTTCGTGCCCGAACGCAGCCAGGCCGTCGGAACACGAAGAACCGCAACGTTTCTCACATGACGAAGCTGGTCTTGCGGGACTTGAACCGCCAGCCGTCGTCGGTGCGGTGCAGGACGTCCTCGTACTGCCCGACGACCCCGACGGCCCAGCCCGACTCGCCACGCTGGACGAGGACGAAATCACTGACGGAGCTCGCCTCGTCGGCGGTCGCGGAGGTGATGACCGTGTTCGCCACCAGGTGCCGCTGCGGCTGAGTCGGCGCCATGTTGGCATAGAGCTGGCGGATGGCTTCATGGCCTTCGACGGCGGCTATGCCGAGGATTTCGGCCGAGCCGTCGGACAGGAACAGGGCGACGATATCGTCGGTCCGTCCCGAATCGAGGGCATGCGCATACTCGGCGATGGTGCCGAGCACACCCTGTGTGACGGCGGCTTCGGTGGAAGTGCTCACGTGGTTCTCCAATTGGGGTTCGGTAGTCAGGCTTCGTAGGTGGTCTTGCGGCGCTGCAGCTTCCAGGTCCCGTCCTGGCGGGTGAAGGTGTCCTCGTAGCGGCCGACCACCCCGACCGCCCAGCCCGCCTCGCCGCGCTGGAAGAAGACCACGTCGCTGAGGGCGGTCGCGGAGTCCTCGGTCCAGGAGGTGATGACCGTGTTGCCGCCCAGGTGCCGCTGTGGCTGGGTGGGGGCCCAGCCCTTGAACGCCTCCCGCAGGGCCTCCTGGCCGCTGATGGGGTCGGCGCCCGGAATCTCGAGTACGCCGTCCGCGGTGTACAGCGCTACGACGGCTTCGCTGTCACCGGCGTCCTGGGCTTGGATGTGCCTGCCGATCAGGTTACGTACTGCCGCCGCGACCGCGGCTTCCGTCGAATCGCTCATTGTGTTCTCCAAAAGGGTGGTCTGCCTGCGCGGATCCACGAAGGCAATGATGTCTCGACCGGTCAGTCTAATAAACTCGTCAAGGTTGAGGTGGAGGTTTCGCCGCATCGACCACCGAAACCAATCTTTCGTTGACCGATCGGTACAACATACATAGAGTGTGACTTCAGTCATCGACGACCGGACACAAGGAGGAACCGTGACCAAGCGGTGGAAGCAGCGCCCGCCGGGCTCGAACTGGGGCGATTTCGGCGAGGACGACGAACTGGGGCGGGTCAACCTGCTCACCCCGGAGAAGGTTCTGCAGGGGGTGCGCGAGGTCGAACACGGCATCACCTTCAGCCTGAGCCTGCCGCTGGACTATCCGGGCGGTAGCGCGCTGAACCAGCGCCGGTACCCGCCGATCCTTCGGCCGACCGAGGACCTGGCGCACAACCAGGACACCTTCTACAACGTCGTCGCGCGCGACAAGATCGCCCCCAGCTTCATCGATCTGTGGAGCGACGATGTCGTGACGCTCTGGCTGCAATATTCGACGCAGTGGGACTCGCTGGCGCATCAGGGCGCATTGTTCGACGCGGACGGCGACGGTGTCGCGGAACCGGTGTACTACAACGGATTTCGCCCCGGGACCGATATCGTCGGACCCCAGGAGGACGCCAAGGGTGACGGCAGCGGAAGCGTCTCCTTCGCCAAGCACCTCGGTTGCGAGCACATGGCCTCGCACGGTATGCAAGGCCGCGGCGTTCTGATCGACGTATCGCACCTCGGAAGCGACTGGCAGCCGGTCGATTTGAAGATGCTCAAAGACATCATGGCCAAGGACAATGTCGTCGTGGAACCGGGCGACATGCTCCTGCTGCACACCGGCTTCGCCACTCAGGTTCTCGCCTGGGAGAAGAACCCGGGACCCGAGATCCAGGCCATGTACCCCTACCTCGACGCGACGGATGAGTCGCTGCTGGAGTGGATCGCCGAATCGCAGATCTCGGCACTCGTCTCGGACAATTACGCGGTCGAAGGCTGGGCGCCCGACAGCGAGACGCCGCACACGCTGCTGCCGATCCACAACCTGTGCCTGTTCAAGCTCGGCATCCCGCTGGGTGAGCTCTGGTACACCGAGGAACTGGCGACCTGGCTGCGCGCACACGAGCGCAGCCGCTTCCTGCTGACGGCGCCGCCGCTGCGCCTGCCCGGGACGATGGGCAGCCCGCTGACCCCGGTCGCGACCGTCTGACGCGGGTCGGCCGGATTCCAGATTCGGTTCGGTGCAGGTGAGGCGCTATGCCTGACCTGCACCGAACTGTTTTCGCTCGAAGGAAGGGAGCGTCGCGATGCCTGCAATGCGCACGGAACGCGCGAAAACCGCCCGCTACTACCGCAAGCGGGAGCAAGTGGTGGATGTCGCCGTCGAGCTCTTCTCGAAGAACGGCTATGCGAGCACCGGGGTCGCCGATATCGGCACCGCCGCCGGACTGGCCCGCGGTGCGCTGTACTACTACATCGGCTCCAAAGAAGAGCTGCTGGCCGAGATCCACGACCGCGTAATGGATCCACTGCTCACCGAGGCCTCGGCGATCGTCCGGCTGGATATCGGCTTCCAGACCCGGCTGCGATTGCTCTCGGAATCGCTACTGCGCCAGATCGTGCACCGGCAAGATCATGTGTGGGTCTTTCTGCACGAGCACCATCAACTGCAGGGGGAATACCGCATCCGATTCCGGGCCAAGCGTCAGCGTTTCGAGTCGCAGATCCACGACGTGCTCGCCGACGGGCATCGGCAGGGCAAGCTGCGGGTGCGGGATCTGGAGCTCACCACCCTCGCGTACCTGAACCTGCACAACTACACATATCAGTGGGTGGGCCGGTGCGCGGATCTGCAGGTGGACGAGCTCGCGCGCTTCTATTGCGAGATCTTCTTGAACGGAATTCTGATCGAGCGGATCGACGAGGCGGCGGCCGAAGCCGAACTGGCCCACGGCCGTTCCGTGCTCGGTGTGCTGCTCGCGAAGGGACTCGAACATTAGGAAGCCCGTCGCTCGCCGCACCTGTCCAACCGGGTGCGGCAAGCGACGGGCTGCTGCCTATCGCCGCTATGCCGTTGCGTCTGCGCTCATCTGAGCGAACTGATGCTTCAGGAATGTGGCGGACCAATTCATCAGATCCGTCGGCACGTAATAGCCGGTCTCGTCATTGATCGCCGCCCAGTGTGCGGCGACATCTTCGATCGTGGCCGGGCCCTGTGCCAGATAGCCTTCCGTCGAGGCCAGGAACAGCCGCGCGAAGCGGCCCGCTCCCGCGGTGTAGATCTCGCCGTTGACCGGGCAGCTTTCGTGGGCCAGGAAGGCGGCCATCGGCGCCACCGACTCCGATGGCATGGCCGCGGCAGCGGCCGCGGCATTCTCGTCGCTGTCGGGATCGCCACCGGCCATGCGGGTATAGGCCGCGGGCGCAAGCAGATTCACCTTGATCCCGTGCGGTTCACCGGCCAGCTTCGCGCTGCGCGCCAGGCCGATGAGACCCGCCTTCGCCGTCGCGTACGGCAGGTTGACGTCCATGCCGAAGACTCCGCTCGAGGTGGTCAGCACGACCCGGCCGTAGCTCTGGTTCAGGAAATGCGGCCAGGCGGCCTTCATGGTGTTGAACGAGCCGAGCAGATGTACGGCGAGGTGCCGCTCGACATTGTCCAGTTCGACATCGGGCAGGCCCGCATACCTGACGATGCCCGCGTTGTTGATCAGGATGTCGATGCGGCCGAACCGGTTCACCGCGGCGTCGATGATCGCCTGGGCTCCGGCCGGTGTCGAGACGTCGTTGCCGTCGGCGATGGCCGAACCACCGGCCGCGGTGATGCCGTCGACGACCGCCTGGGCGGGCGTTGTGTCGGCGCCGTCGCCTTCGATCGATCCGCCGAGGTCATTGACGACGACGCTCGCCCCGCGTTCGGCCAGGAGCCGGGCGTGGGCCCGCCCGATGCCGCGACCCGCGCCGGTAACCACCGCGACGCGGCCCTCGAAACTCAACTCACTCATTCGCGACTCCTGTCGTACTTCATTGTCGATCTGTGGCCCCGGTCACCGTATTTTAGACCAATCGGTCAGTACATACAATAAAAGTTACCGGCCGTGGAAGGTTGCTTTTCGCGGGCCGTCCTGGACGAAGCTGCGCAGACCGTGCTGTCCGTCCTCGCTTGCGAAGCATCGGGTAATCAGATCGGCTTCCAGTGCCAGCCCGTCCTCGATCGGCATGCCGAACCCGTCATCGATCGCCTGCTTCGCGTATCTGAGCGCGAGCGGGCCGCGGGCATAGGAGAGGCCTCGCTCGACGGCGGCATCGAACACGTCGGCGTCGTCGAGCAGTTGATCGATGAGGCCGATGCGCAAGGCTTCCTCCGCGCGCACGGGGCGTCCGGTGAGGATCAGATCCTTCGCTGCGGCGAGTCCGATGATCCGCGAAAGACGTTGCGTCCCACCGGAGCCGGGGATGATCCCGAGCGTGATCTCGGGCAGGCCGAGGACGGCGCCGCGACCGCCGATGCGGAAGTCGGCGGCCAGCGCCAGCTCGCAGCCACCGCCCAGTGCGTAGCCGTTGATCGCCGCGATCGTGATCTGCGGAGCCGTCGCCAGGGCGTGAAATGCCTGTTGCAGCACTCTGTTTCGCTGTCCGAACGCCTCGGGGGACAGGCCGAGCATCTCCTTCACGTCGGCGCCGGCCGCGAAGTGTTCGCCGCCGGTGATCACGACCGCCCGATAGGTGTTGCTGCTATGCAGTTCCGCCGCAACGGTTTCGAGCAGATCCCACATCTCCTGGTCGAGCGCGTTCATCGGATGGCGCTCGATGCGCAGGATGGCCAGTCGCTCGTCGGCAGGATGTGGCTCGAGCCCGACCTTGGCGGGCGCTGGATTGCTGCTCACTATTCGATGCCTCCGTCTATGTGCTACGTTCGCGGTACAGTGTACCGACCGGTCGAAGAATTTATCGGTGGATGGACGGTGAGATGCAATGGGTACGGGGCATGCCGACGTATCGGGGCGACGCGTAGTCATTACCGGCGCCGGACGCGGCTTGGGGCGGGTGCTCGCGACCGCCTTCGGCGCGGCGGGGGCGCAGCTGGGATTGGTCGCGCGGTCGGAGCGCGCGCTGCGCGAGGTGGCCGACTCCCTGCACGGCGATCCGCTGGTGTGCGCGGGTGATGTGCGCGACGACGAGTTCAACGAAACCGTCGCCGAACGCATGGTCGAGCGCTTCGGTGGCGTGGACGTGTGGATCTGCAATGCCGGTGTGTCACCGGAGGTTTCGACGGTGACGCAGACCAAGCCCGCCGTATGGCGCGACATAATCGACGTCAATCTGACCGGGACTTTCCTGGGTGCGCGTGCTGCGGCGGCGGTGATGGGGGAGGGCGGTCGGATCATCGTCACGGGTTCGGTCATCGGTCAGCGGCCGCGTGCCGGACTTTCCGCGTACGCGGCCTCCAAGAGCGGTGCCCACGCCCTGGTTCAGGCCCTGGCGCAGGAACTCGGACCACGTGCGATCACCGTCAACGCGGTCGCGCTCGGCTGGTTCGACACCGGGATGGGAGCGCACTGGCACCGAGATGCCGAGCGGGAGAACGATATCGTCGGCCATACCGCCCTCGGGCGCTGGGGAACTCCTGCCGATCTGCCCGGCATCTATCTGTTCCTGGCCGCCGAATCCTCGGCCTATGTCACGGGCACGACGATCACGGTCGACGGCGGATATTCACTGCTGTGACCGCTGCCCCGCGTTACACCGCCGCACAGGCCGCGGCCGCTGCCGGGGTACCGCTCGCGCGGGCCCGCCGGTACTGGTGCGCGCTCGGTTATCCGGCCGCGGATGCGGCCGATCTCGAATTCACCGAATCCGATATCGAGATGCTGCGCATGATGACCGGGTTCGTCGCCGAAGGTGCGGTGGCCGAACCGGATTCGCTGCGGTTGGCCCGGGTGTTGAGTCGCTCCATCGCGCATCTGGCGCAGTTGCAGGTGGAGATCGTCACCAGCCGGTCGGGAGCGAACGGTATCGGGCGCGCCGAGGCGGTCCGAGTCCTGACGGACCGGACCTCGGAGGTGCAGTGGTTGCTCGGGCAGATCTGGCGTCGCCAGTTGAGCGTCGCGGTGGCCATGCCCGAGGCCGACGAGTCCACGTCCGCCGCGTCGGGCGTGGGCTTCGCCGACATCGTCGACTTCACGGAACTGAGCCGGGATCGCTCCGATATCGAGCTGACGCGCCTCATCGCGCGATTCGAATATCGCGTCACCGAGATCGTCGTCGACTGTGGTGGTGACGTCGTCAAAATGCTCGGCGACGAGGTGCTGTTCACTGCCGACAACGCCGCGGCCCTCGCGCATATCGCCACCGGGCTGATCGCGGCCTTCCGAGACGATGCCGATATCCGCGGCCTGCGGGTGGGTTTGGCGCTGGGGCCGGTGGCCCGCCACCTGGGTGATGTCTTCGGCACCACGGTGAATCTGGCGAGTCGGCTCACTGTACGCACCGAACCGAATACCGCGCTGGTCGCACCCGCGGTGGCCGAGGCGCTTGCCGGACACCCCGACTTCGACCTCACAGCGCTGGAACCTGCGGATATTCGAGGATTCGGCCCGACATCGCCGGTCCTATTGCGCAATAAAGTATCCTGATTTCCGTCGCGGCCGTCACTATCAGCGCATTCCCGACCTCCGGCCGTGTTCGAGGAGATTCCATGAGCGTGCCGCCCATCCTGCGCGACCGACTGCGCCTGCCCGTTGTCGCGTCCCCGATGTTCATCGTGTCGAATCCGGAGTTGGTCATCGCGCAGTCGACGTCGGGCATCGTCGGGTCGTTCCCCTCACTCAATGCACGCCCGGAATCCGAACTGCGGCACTGGCTCACCCGGATCACCGAGGCGCTGGCCGAATTCGATGCCCGAAATCCGCTGTCGCCGAGCGCGCCGTACGCCGTGAACCTGATCGTGCACAAGACGAACGATCGGCTCGATCACGATCTCGCGGTGGTCGAGGAATTCCGCGTCCCCATCGTGATCACTTCACTGGGTGCGCGGCCGGAGGTCAACGACCGCGTCCATGCCTACGGCGGCATTGTGCTGCACGACGTGATCAACAATGTCTTCGCCCGCAAGGCCGTCGACAAGGGCGCCGACGGGCTCATCGCCGTGGCGGCGGGCGCGGGCGGTCACGCGGGAACCCAGTCGCCGTTCGCCTTGGTCCAGGAGATCCGGAGCTGGTTCGACGGACCGCTGGTGCTGTCCGGATCGATCGCGCACGGTAACTCGGTGTTGGCCACCCAGGCGGCGGGTGCCGACTATGCCTATATCGGGTCGATGTTCATCGCCACCGAGGAGGCGAACGCGGAACCCGACTACAAGCAGATGATCGTCGATTCGACCGCCTCTGACATCGTCTACAGCAACCTCTTCACCGGCGTGCACGGCAATTACCTGCGCGGCAGCATTATCGCCGCCGGACTCGACCCCGATGCGCTACCCGGATCCGACTCCGCGGCAATGAATTTCGCCGGCGGCAGCGCCAAGGATGCGAAGGCCTGGCGCGATGTTTGGGGTGCCGGTCATGGCATCGGCAACGTCGACGCGGTGCGTCCGGCCGCCGCCGTCATCGACCGCCTCATCGAGGAATACGAGACGGCTCGGGCGCGTCTGTCGGCCGTGCCCGTCCATACGTGACGGTGGTGCCCAGGGACCCCGCGCCGGTGCCGCGGCGGTCGACCGATGGTTGGGGAGTCGCTGCGTAACTGTCATATCGCTGGGTATGGCGGGTTATGACGGCTACTTGCGAAGAAGGTGAGTCCCTGATGTTGATGGATATGTTCTGGATGACCGTGAACTTCTTGCGTTCCATGCTGGGAATGTGATCACCGACCACATCCACGGCCGGTTCCTGCCGCATGCGGCGAGGACCGGCCGCCTCATATCCGGTCAGAGTGTCAGCACTCCGTGTGATCTGAGGAGTTTGGTGAGATTGGTGCTGACCAAGCCCGCCGCCCGCTTTACCGCTTCGGACACGGCCGGGATTCGCTGGACTTCGACCACCGTCGCCGCCAGCGCCGCGACGATCTCACCCGCGGGTCCATGCACCGGCGCAGCCACACAGGCGAGTCGGAATCGGCTCATATCGGTGTCGTAGGCAAGGTCCCCACCGCTCATGGTGACTCGGCGACTCCATTCGCGCGCCGAAAAACCTTCCGGTGGTGCGGGATTCGGATGACCGAAGGCCAAGACCTGCTCGGCGGCCGTGCCCGGCGGCAACAGCACTCCCGGACGCAGCGGAAAGATCTCGTCGATCTCGCGTCCGATGCCGCCGATGAGCATGGTGTGTCCCCGGTCGGTCACCGCAAGGCTGAAGCCGCCGCGATCGGATGCCGCGGTGAGTTGCCGCAGCGGCTGTGCCGAGGCTGCCCGGAGCAGCCGCGCCGGTTGCCAGGTCTGGCCGAGCCGGAACACCCGGGGGCCGATCTGATAGCGACCCTCGCGCCGCTGCACCGCGCCCTCGGCGACCAACTGGTTGAGCAGCCGGTACGCCGTTGCCTTCGGTATCCCGCTGCCACCGTCAACCGGGTCAAACCCATTTCATTGCCGTGTGCGAGCACCTCGAGCAGGGCGAATGCCCCCTCGAGCACGCTGCGGCCGCCAATGGTCCCCGTGTTCTCCGTGATTGCTTCGCTCACTGTCTGTCCTCCCGTTCAGATAGTGAGCAGCCTCCGGCTTCCAGCTCTCATCCGCGTTTCAGCGACGTCTCACGGTGCTGCGGGGCCGATGTGGTCACGAGCCAGGCGGTTCTCCCTCGTCGCGAACCGGCGTCGCCTGCACGATCTGTCGCTTTGCGCGGCTGGAGAACTCATCGACCAGCCCGGCGGTCACGGTCGACTCGATCGCACCGATCGGACGGATCGCGTAGTCCCTCATGATGTCGTGATCGACCTGAGCATGCACGGCCGGAGGGACTTCGGGATTGTCCAAAATTGGCATCGACTTACTCCTCGGGGTGTCGGGCGGCCTGTCCACCCTGTCTCTGCAGGTAAGTGCACGTCCAGGGCATAGTCCGCTGGACGAACCGGGCTTTCCGGCGATGGCGTTGCGGGTTCGTTCAGCGGACCCGGTCCTCGACGCTCGCTCGCCTGCCGGGCAGCATTGGCGGTAGCAATCACGCAGTCGCCGCGATCGCTGAAAGATGTTGCATCGCTGGTGAACTCGCTTTCAACGCCGTCTCACGGAGTAGCGCGCGAACCTTCTACGCGGCTGGCACCACGCGGTTCTATCTGGACGTCGCCGAATTCGCCCCGTTCGCACAAGAAGCCGCAGACGCGTTCGGAGTCTCGGCGAAATCGGCGAAATGCCAGCTGTTCTGCAATCGCCCCGGTTCAGGCACCTCCGTGCACTTCGATCCGGTCGATGTCATCACGGCGCAGCTGACCGGATGCAAGACCTGGCGGGTCGCGCCGAATCGCTTCGCGCCCGCGCCGCTCGAGGGCTGGGCGTCGAATGATCCGGTGTCCGCGGTGATGCGCATCCAGAATCAGCATCCAGGATCTGGTCCGGTCGCCGCTCCCCGACTTGCCCGTGACCCCCGAAACCACCTTTGTCCGAGCCGGTCAATGCGCATTGCACGTCGAAACCACCCGCGCCGAAACCGCCGGAATCTCCGTAACCGCCTACGGCTTCCGCGACACCTCGACCACGACCGTGCAACTCGACCGGGGCTACCTACCCGCGTGCCAGCGGGTGAACCTAGCTGCCGACCGGAGTCTCGCTGGACGTAGCCGACGTACTCGGCGCGGCACCTGAACTGTCCAAAGCGGAGGCGCAGCAACTGCTCGACTTCTTCGAGCGAGCCCGACTCGTCCGCCGGATCCGGTAGGCGGGGGATCACCATCTCGAATAGTGCCGAGAGGCTATTGACAGGAATCGGGATGAGGGTGCTATACATTAGGGGAGGCTTACCTCTTTAGATGAGGCTAACCTCGTGAAATGTCCCACTCGCACAATGAGGCATCCGTGTACGTCTGTATCTGCAACGCCGTCTCCGAATCGGACGTGCACAGCTGTGTCGCCGCAGGCGCCAGTTCGGCCGCGCAGGTCAAAAAGGCGTGCGGTTGGAAGCCCGGCTGTGGGAGCTGCACTCGGCGCCTTTCGGAGGTCGTCGGCCGAGCCTGTGCGACCCCTGCCCGGGACGTCGAAGCGCCCGCAGCGTAGTCCGACACGATAGGACGTCCTTACCGGTTCGCCGATTGTGAGCTGTGACACCATCGCACCCATGGAAGGCGATAAGGAAATCATCACGCTGCTCAACGAGCAGCTGACAGCCGAACTCACGGCCATCAACCAGTACTTCCTGCACGCAAAGATGCAGGAGAACTGGGGTTTCACCAAACTTGCCAAGCACACCCGCCACGAGTCCATCGATGAGATGAAGCACGCGGAGGTGCTCACTGATCGCATCCTCTTCCTCGAGGGGCTGCCCAACTACCAGAAGCTCAACCCGCTGCGCATCGGCCAGACCGTCCCCGAACAGTTGCGGGCCGATCTGAAGATCGAGATGGAGGCCGTGGACCGGCTGCGCGGCGGTATCGAGCTGATGCGCTCGCGCGGTGATGTCACCTCCGCGCGCATCTTCGAGTCCATTCTCGAGGATGAGGAATCGCACGTCGACTATCTGGAGACCGAACTCGATCTGATCGAGAAGTTGGGCGAGCAACTGTACCTGCAGCGTTATACCGACACCCCAGAAGGCGACTGACCTCGTCACCGGTTCCGGTTTGTTGATCTCGGCGCCCGGAACCGGTGATCACTCAGCGAATCGGCTGCGTGACGGCGTCGTGTTCGTCGTTGACCAGATGGAATGCGATCGCGAGATCATCGATTACCGCCTGCCACGCGGCCTGACTGCCCTCGCCTCGGGGATCGCGGGCCAGCGCCAGCAATGTTGTGGCGGCGTCGACGGCCTGAACCGCGGCAGCCAGTAGTGCGGGCACGGGGGTCGGGGCATTGCGGGAGGCCAGTGTAGCGATGTGGTGACGCAGCCACCGTGCGTCGAACTGCGCCTGCGCCGACACATCACCGACGGCGTCTTGCTCGGCGGTCGCGGCCATCGACCAGTGGCCCATGTACTGCCCAAGTGGGTCCTGGACTACCAAGTCCCGCAGCTCACTACTGATCAAACCGTGTAGCCGACCCGCTAGCTCGGCGCGTTCGACGGGCGGTTCCGCCGACCAGCTTGAAGCGGTTCTTTCCATGTCGGCCTGCAATACCGCCAGCACGGCTCGCAATTGCGCAGCTGTCGCCACCTACGCCCCTCTCCGTCGTTCATTCCGAGCTACCGTTGCGCGACAACACTTCGTGGACCCAAGCGACTACTTCGAACCCTCCCGGCACCTCCGCTGCACGGCCGTTCGTGTCGAAACGTCCGCCACCCGACGGTGAGTGCAGACATGACGATACATAAGCAGACAATCTCGAGCTACCGACAAGCGGCAGCCAACAGTCGCTGTATTTACTAGAAGTGAGCGTCGGTTCCGGACACCATGAACAGTATGGACCAGGTATTGAAACCTGTGCGTTCAATACTTGAACCCAGGGCGGTTCAGCAGAAGGCCGTGGAGGCGCCTCCGCTCGGCGGGGGAACCGGGCGAAATCAATTGCGCGAACACACCTCTGATGCCTGCTGTCCTGCGGTGGGCACGTCACGTTAATATTGGGATGATTGCTTTCCCTCCGCATGCGGCGCGTCCGCCCGACCGAAGGCTGGTGAGTCCGCCGATGTCGGTATCGATGTTCGATGAGGCGCTTCCGCGCGGCGAACGTGATGGAGTCGGTCTGCGAGTCGGTGCGATCATCGACCGGGGCGGGGAAGTGTTGCTGCTGGAGGCCCACAGCACCGGACCGCTCCCGCTGACCCGCAAGCTTCCGGGTGCGACCGTGGAACCGGGCGAATCGGTCTCCGCCGCACTGATTCGCGGGGTCCGCGAAGAGACCGGACTGACCGTCACCGGCATCGGTCACCACATCGGCGACTTCGACTACCTGTCGCCGGCCGGAAAACCGGTGCGGCGCTTGCATTTCGCCGTTGAGGTGGCAGCCACCAGTCCGATCGTCCTGTCGGCCCACGCCGATTACGTATGGGCACCGCTGGACGGTGATCTGCTCGTGACGCCATCCATCCGCGGCATCCTCGAAGCCTACAAGGACCTTCTCAGCCACTGAGGGTCGTTTCGGTACTCGATTCGGTTGTGCCCGTGCGCTTCTCACGCTGAGCGCGCCCTGTCGAGCTCGTCGACAGCCAACGCCTCCGCGGCGTCAATGGGATTCGCGGGATCGGCGATGCTGGACTGCCGCCCGCATGGACTCGATCGCGGCTGCCCGGGCGCGTAATCGAGACTTGTCGATTCCCGATTCCTGATGTTATCTAATATTCGGGAGTAAGCACGGCCAGCGGAAAGTTGGCGTCGACCAGTGGCAATACAGATCAGCGCCCAGTTCTTTCGATGTTTACCAGTGCGCTGACGGCCAATAAGTTACTGTGTATTCATGCTGCCTAGACCACTCGGTAGCTGTGGGAGGAGCTGCATGGTCGTCCGGTGTCAGGTCGGGGGAGAAGAACGACAGAACGTACACACACATCTCACTCGACCTCTGCAGAACCCGACAACGGAAGGAATCCGATGCCCGCCACCGCTGAACCGCTACCCACCCTGGGGCCACTGACCACCGGGGAAACCCGGATCCATATTCCGGCCGTCCATCGCTCGCAGACCAAGCGGCCGCTGAAACTCGCTGACGCACTGGATTTCTGGAATTTCGCGGGTGCGGCGGCCAATGTGGTGATGCAGATGGCGCGACCCGGTGTCGGCTATGGCGTTTCGGAGAGCCGGGTGGAGTCGGGTGCGTTGATGGTGCATCCGTGGAAGCGGGCCAGGACCACCACGCAGTATCTGGCGGTGGCGATCCTGGGCACCCAAGATGAGATCGATGCCTATCGGGAGGCGATCAACGTCGCGCACCGTCAGGTGCGGTCGGGCCCCGATAGTCCGGTCAAGTACAACGCTTTCCACCGTGATCTCCAAAAGTGGGTCGCCGCTTGTCTTTTCATCGGCTTCGAAGACACCTACCAGTTGCTGCACGGCAAGATGAACGATGAGCAGGCCGAGCAGTTCTATCAGACCGCTTCCACCTTGGCGACCGGTGTGCAGGTCACCAAGGATATGTGGCCCGCCACGCGCAAGGACTTCGATCGCTACTGGAACGAGGCGAGCAGCCACGCCGTCCTCGACGACAAGGTCCGCGCCTACCTCGATGATCTGCTCAACCTTCGCATGATCCACTGGTATCTGCGGCTGCCGTTCCGAAACCTGTTGAAGTTCTTGACGATCGGTTTCCTGGCGCCGCATTTCAAGGAACAACTGCAGGTCGAATGGACCGATGCCGATCAACGCCGCTTCGAGCACCTTTTCCTGTTCGTCGGGTTCGTAAACCGTTTCATCCCACGCTTCCTGCGCTTCGCCCCCACCCACGGGCTGATGCGAGACCTGCGTTGGCGCATCCGCAAAAACAAGAGCCTTATCTGAGAGCTCTCCTCAGCTCACCTGCAGCCCTCGCTCCTTAATTCTTTGCCCCCCAAGCCGTCTCGAGCGGAAACGTGGGATCGGAGCTGCGTGCATCCGCCGTGGCGTTGCCGGTATGGACACGAGACTGGATAAGACGGTGATCGCGATCTGGTGCGGTGGCTCCTCCCGTTGTTCTTGGCGCGGGTCGGGATGGCGTCCGACGAGGAATCCTTGCGTCAGCAGCCGGAGCTACTCGACACGCCGGGGCGTGTGGTGATCGAGTTCGACCCGGCCCCGCCAACATCGACGATGCGGCGCTGGCCGCGGGCCGCTACCTGTGCGCGGCCGGCGATGACCTGGTCACCGCCCGTGGCTGGCGGCAAGCCATCCTGGCTTACAACCACTCCACCGGCTACGTCAACCAAGTACGCAGCGCCGCAATCGGTTACGAGAGCTGACGGGCATGGCACGGGCTGGGCGTGGAGTACGCATAGCGACATCCCGGTCGGCCGTCGACAAGTATTGATGCCTGAGCGCTGCGACGGTCTATCCTGCGGGTGCGGCCGAGGAGATGGCGGACCGCGTCCAGGTTGTGCGAGTGGGTGAGTGATGATGAAGACGAGATCGCCGGAGACGGTGAAATGCCGGGGATGTCGCAGCTGGTGGCCTCTGAGCGCGCACAATGTGTGCCATTGTTCCCAATGCCATCAGACGTTCACCGGTGAAAAGGCGGCGACTCTGCATTTGGTTGTGGACTATCGCCACAAGCCGCACGTCATCTGCCGCACGCCGCAGAGCGTCGGCCTCGTTGATGCCGGCCGCGACTACCCCTGTTGGGGCTTCCCGCAGAATTAGCCGGTTCTGATTCTCCCGATCCGGACTACCGGCCGGTCGTGCCTTCCTGCTGGGCGAGGACGAAGGTGCCCTGGCCGTTCGGGTCCAGTTCGGTGTCGAGGATCTTGTCGTCCAGGAAGGCGGCGGCTTGCTCGTCCAGAAAGATCCGTGACCCTTCCGCGGTCAGGACCTGGTCCTGCTCGGCCGGACCCGCCGCGATCGCGAGCGACATCGTCTCGGCGCCATCCGTCGTGGAGATCCGCAGCCCGGCATCCGTCGGCGTGCCGTCTGCGGAGGTGATGGTGCGAACTGCCTCGATGGCATTGGGGGTGAGCATCAGCATGTGTCTGGTTCCTTCCGCTGTCGTGGCAGTCGGCCGAGGTAAGCGGCGGACTGCATTTCCCGCGGGCTAGTCTCCGGCCCCGATCATGAGCCGGTGGCGTCCTCGGCACCGGCATCCTCCTAGCTGTAACCATGAACTGGCTCGCGCAAACTACCTTTCCGGGCATCGCAACCGATCTCATGACCTACACAGCGAAATCTCAACTTACTCTCAAGTCAACTTACTTTGGAGTTACCTTACTGGCTGGAAGATCACCGACGTCGGCACCGACGATCCGGTGAAAGCCACAACGAAATGAGTACCGACACCCGTCCGACCGTCGGGAAGTGATTCCATGATGTTTGTCCGAAGTAATCCGTTGCTGCTCATGGTCGTTCGCCCAGCGATACCGTGGTAGGTGGAAGGGTTCGGTCAGGCCCAGCGAGAAACCGTTGGACGCCAACAAATCTCAGCAAACTGAACCGACGGGCGGGTCAACCCTCCAGGACCTATTCAACCGTGCCGGCAGTAACTCCGCCGTGCCCAGGACTGCAGAGGAGGAGATCGTGACAACGGTTCAAATTCCCGGTCCCGTCGCCGAGGTCATCCGGCGAATGCACGACATCAGGGACGAGCTCGATCCGCGCGACGGCGTCGCGTGCTTCAACAACATGTATTTGCGCGTCACCGAATTGGTCGGTCAACAGATCACCGCGGGATTCTTCGCCGACCCCGAATTCGTCGAACGCCTCGATGTGGTGTTCGCGCAGCTGTATTTCGACGCGATCGACGCCGACAAGGACGGCAGGTGGCCGAATCCGGTCTGGCAGCCGGTCTTCGATGCCCGGTCCAACCGCACCGTGTGGCCACTCCAGTTCGCGTTGGCGGGCATGAATGCCCACATCAACCACGATTTGCCGATGGCGGTGGTGATGACCTGCAAGGAGCGGTCCACCACACCCGACACCAAACCGGTGCACGCCGACTATCTGAAGGTCAATGACCTGCTGGCCCGGGTCGAGGCCGAGGTCCGCGCGGAATACGAGCCACAGCTGCTCCGGCTGACCACCAAGGATGCCGAGACACTGAAGCACATCCTGTGCAGCTTCAGCATCGCCCACGCCAGGGACGCCGCCTGGGCCACGACGCAAGCGCTCTGGATGCAACGCAGCAACAGCATGCTCCGCCGTATGACCGAGCGCGGACTCGAAGAAGGCGTCGGCGCCACGGGACGGCTGCTCCTCACACCCGTAGTCCCGCCGCCGAAGTAGACCTCAGCTAGTTCCTTGTCCGCCGGTTCGAAACCGGCTGGCTTGGTTGAATCGATGGTGGAGTGCGCGACCCGGGCCTCGCCTTTGTCGGCGATACGCTGAGCATTGGCGAAAGGTAAGCGCATGTTGCCCGGTGACCGAAGACATGTCGGTGGGATCGCACTCGGCCGATGACCCAGGACGATCCGCTTCGCACACACCATGAGGCGGCGACGACCATCATGGCGGAGTTGGCTGCGGCCGGTTTCGAGGATGCGGTCGAGATCGGCCGCGGCGGTTTCGGGGTGGTGTATCGCTGCTGTCAGGTCGCGCTGGACCGAACGGTGGCGGTGAAGGTGCTGACCGCGGAAATCGACGAAGACAATTGGGCATTGTTCATGCGGGAGCAGCGGGCGATGGGCCGCTTGACCGGGCATCCGAACATCGTCACCGTGCTGGAGGCCGGTGCCACCGGCAGCGGGAGTTCCTACCTCGTGATGCCATACCACCCGCTGGATTCCCTGGATGCGCGGATCCGCCGACACGGTCCGCTTCCGCTGAAGGAGGCGTTGTGGATCGGGGTGAAGATCGCGGGTGCACTGGAGATCGCGCATGGCCTCGGCATCGTGCATCGGGACGTGAAACCGGGAAACATCATGCTCACCGACTACGACGAGCCTGCCTTGACCGATTTCGGGATGGCACACATCGCTGGTGGATTCCAAACGGCTGACGGCATTGTCACCGAATCACCGGCATTCACTGCCCCCGAGGTGTTGGACGGGGATACACCGACGGCGGCCGCGGATGTGTACGGGCTCGGCGCGACCCTGTTCTGCGCGCTGACCGGCCATGCCGAGTTCCAGCGTCGTAGGGGTGAGAAAGGGACACAGTTTCCGCGGATCACCGCCCAGCCGATGCCGGACCTCCGGGACAGTGGTATCCCCGACGATGTGTCGGTGGTGGTGGAGACCGCAATGAGCAGCGACCCTGACGAACGCCCTTCTGCGGCGGGTCTGGGCGAGAGCATTCGACAGGTGCAGCAGCGCCACGGTTTCTCGGTTGGTGAGGCAGGCCGGCAGTCGGATTCGATTGTCGAGCATCGGCACCGGGAGCCATCGATGGAGGGACGGCGCCCGCCGGCAGCGGGCGCCGAGGACAGTCGTGGCAATCTGCCGTTCGAGCTGACTAGTTTTGTCGGCCGACGCACCGAGTTGTCGGCGGTAAAGAATCTGCTGTCCACGTCCCGGCTGATCACCTTTACCGGAGTCGGCGGCGTCGGCAAGACGCGGCTCGCGCTGCGGGCCGCATCGCAAGCGCGGCGGGATTTCGCCGACGGGGTGTGGTTGGTCGAATTGGCCGAGGTCTCCGATGCCGCGCTGCTGGTCGATGTCGTCGCGGCTACCCTGGGTTTGCGGGACGCGGCGCCCGGTCCTTTGCGCGATGTTCTGGTCAAATTTCTGGGCGCGCGGGAAATATTGCTCGTCCTGGACAACTGCGAGCACATGGTGGAAGCCGTGGCGAAGCTGACCGAGGCGATGCTGCGGACCTGCCCGGAGCTGCGAATTCTCGCCACCAGCCGGGAACCGTTGAATATCGCGGGGGAGGCGGTGCTGCGGGTGGCGCCGTTGACGGTTCCGGATCAGGATCGGGACCCGACGCTGACGAGGCTGCCCCGTTTCGATGCGGTGACGCTGTTCGCCGATCGCGCCGCTGCAGCCGTGCCGGGCTTCGAACTCGACGAGCACAACAAGGCTGCCGTGACCCGGATTTGCGCTCGGCTGGATGGGTTGCCGCTGGCGATCGAACTGGCGGCGGCTCGGATGCGTGCGATGTCACCCCAGCAGATTCTGCAACGCCTCGATGATCGGTACGCGCTGCTCACCCGTGGCAGTCGTACCGCGCCGACCCGGCAGCAGACGCTGCGATGGTGTGTCGACTGGGGCTATGAGTTGTGCACCCCGGACGAACAGCGGCTGTGGGCCTGGTTGTCGGTGTTCGCCGTGAGTTGCGAACTCGACGCCGTGGAACAGGTATGCGGTGTCGGCCTTGCGCCGCACAGCTCGCTCGATGTGCTGTCCGCCCTGGTGGACAAGTCGATTCTGATCCGGGAGGAATCGGACACCACCGTCCGATTCCGAATGCTCGAGACAATGCGTGACTACGGTCGGCAAAAGCTGCGAGAGTCCGGCGAAGACACGGAGCTGCGCCGACGGCACCGCGACTGGTACCAGCAATTGGCGCTGGACGCCCAGGCCGGGTGGATCAGTGACCGGCAGCCCTACTGGATCGCCCGCCTCGAGCGCGAACTCCCCAACCTGCGCGACGCGCTCGAATGCTGCCTTTCCGAGGACACCGACGAGGCGGCTGCGGCCGGGCTGCGAATCGCCGCCGCGCTGCACGAATTCTGGATCCTTCGCGGAATGTACGGGGAAGGCCGAACCTGGCTCGACCGCGCACTCGCCCACCCCGGCGCGCAATCGATACCCGACCGCATCGGTGCGCTACGCGCCGCCTGCGAGGTTGCCGCGCCACAGGGGGATTTCCCAGCCACCGCCGCCCTTCTGGAGGAGGGGCGACTGCTCGCCGAACAGGCGCCTACCCCCGCCATCCTGGGACAGCTCGCCTACGCTACCGGCATCACCGCACTCGCCAGCGGCGCAGCGGCCGACGCATCCTCCGCCCTGGAACGAGCTGTCGACCTGCTCGGCTCGAACCAGACCGGAGAGCTCTACATCAGCGCTCTGACCATCCTCGCCTGGTCATACGAACTGCGCGGCCACATGGTCCCAGCGACCGAGCATTACCGCCGAGTACTCACCATCACCGAAGCGCAGGGCGAATTGCTCTATCGCTCTGCCGCCTTGCGTGGCTTGGGCGTTTCCGCATGGCTGCAAGGCGAACGGGACCGTGCCCAACAGTTGCTCGAGGCGGCATTACGAATCAACCGACGGCCGAATAGTCCGGTGTTCACCGCATTCAGCCTCGAGGCGCTGGCCTGGACTACCGCCGACCAGGGCGATACCGAGCGCGCGGCCGTGCTGATGGGTGCAGCCCAGGGAAAATGGCTGGTGGGCAGCAGTGTGCGGGCCGTCTTGCGAAACATGTCGCGCTTTCACGAGGAATGTGAGCGGGCGACACGTCAAACCCTCGGCACTCGCAGATTCGATGGTGCCTTTCGGCAAGGCCGGGAGATGAGTATGGATGCCGCTATTGCTTATGCGCTCGGGGTACAACCCGCCGATGCGGCCTCCGCGGTCGGCACCTCCACGAAATTGACCAAACGCGAGCGGCAGGTCGCCGCCCTCATCGCCCAAGGACTCACTAACAAGCAAATCGCTGCCGAGTTGGTGATCGCGCAACGCACGGCCGAAGGTCATGTCGAACATATCCTGACCAAACTCGGATTCAACTCCCGCGCTCAGATCGCAGCTTGGACAGCGGACCAAACCGAAGAACACTGATCAGGTGACGTAACCGAACACTGCGGCTGCGTCCGCGACTACGGTAGCCAGCGGTAAACTGTTGTTGACGCCTTCCGCGATCCAGATGACGTCTTGTCGGCCGCTCGATGTTGCAGCTGTCGGCCAGCTCGAATGTGCGTTTCTCTATCGGAACGCATCAAGTACTTCACCAAGTAGCGAATCGCGTGTCGCAAAGTCGATTCGGCACGTAACGCACTCGCAGCCCAGTCCGGTAGCTCGGCAGCGCGGCCTCCTACGCGGACGAAATAAAGCTCGTGTAAGGAAGCGAAATGTCTAGCAAGATCGTCAAAACCCTAGCCGCGACTGTTATTGCCGCGCCCCTGCTCGTCCTCGCGGCGCCCGCAGCCACTGCCGATTCGACTGCCGCCGCGCCTCCGGCGTCCTCCACCGCTCCGGTCGACGGATCATTCGGATCAGCTACGTGGTGTTTCCCCCTCGGCAGTGTTGTCTGGTGCATCTGAGAACTCCGGTGTTGGGTGTGACATTGCTCGGAGTGCTGCAGCTGGTGTCCGGAGGGGTATCGACCAGTACGCCAACCTCCTGCAACACCGAAAACTGCTGGCCATCGGCAAATCGAACTAGGCGATGAACTGGCCGATGATCGCACCGACCGCACAGCCGATGATCGCACCCACCAGGAAGAACCAGATCCCGATGAGAATGCCGATGACACAACCGATCATCTCGCCGACCTCGACGACGGCGAAGTTTCCCAGTGCCTGGTGCAGCCCGGGCACGGGGGCCGACGCCGGGGTCAGCGTCAATTCCGTGCCGGTGTTGTCCACCGCCGGCATGAGGTTGAATGTCTGCCCGGTCTGGGCCTGCAACGTCGTCGGAATGGTGCCGACGACGGTGCCGTCGTCCGCGGTCACGGTGACCGCGTCGGGGCCGAGCGTGAATCTGCCGGAGGCCAGCCGCACCAGCGCGCTGGTGTGATCGGCGGCGAGGGCGGTGGTGTAGGCGACGGGACCGGCGTTCGCGCCGACGGTGACATCCGAGGCCACCCCCGCCTGACCGTTGGCCATGACGGTGGTTGTGCCGGTAGCCGCGATGGCCAAGATCGCAGTCGCCAGGAAGTTCTTGATTTTCACCGCACTTCCAATCGTTCCGATTTTCGACGTTCCCAGACGAACGGCACCGAATAGGAGCGCTCCCGGCTATCTTCTTGTCATCGGACAATATCGCATTTCAGAGCCGATCATTGGCTCACATTCCGCTCAGCAGCTATTTCATCGCAATCGAACATCTTTGCTGGTGAGGGCGTCGAGGTTGCCGACGGTGCGTGCACAGATGAGGAACGGCTGAGGGCGTGATGTCCTCCACGCAGCACCTGCTCTAGGCATCGAATTTGCTTGGTGTGAGCGACATGACGGTGGTTCCCGCTCCGAGGTGGAGGTTGTGGCGTCAGCCGAGGTGCCCGAGCTGGATCCCGGTTTGCATTCTGGTTTGAATCGGATTCTTCGGATGGGTCGGTGGGTGTGGTGATCCGGGGGCACCCGAAAGCGCAAGACACCTACTTGTGCGTGTCGTGTTGACCGACGCGTGCCCGGTTCTGAGGATGGGCCGCGTGACCTGGATCGGGAGCGCCAAGCGGGCGCGGGGTGGGTGGCTGTGGATGGTGTTGGTCGTACTGGCCGGTGTGGTAGTCCCGGTGACACTGGTGCCCGGTACGGGAGGTGCGAACGACGACGCGGATGCGGAGTGGTCGGCCACTTCGGATATGTTCGCGCCGAACGATTTTCGAGCCGCCCCATATCTGGGCAATGGGCGGATCGGCACGATGCTGCCCCCCAGCGGCGGTGGGTATCACGATTACGGCGACACGGCACGCACCGCGTTTCCGTTGCAGCAGCCTCGGTATACCGGCACGTATCTAGCGGGTTTCTATGCCCAAGGGGGTCCCTCACTGCAGTACACGCAGGTGATCGCGGCGTTACCGGCCTGGTCAGGGCTCACCGTCGGGGTTGCCGGTCAGCAATATCGAGCCGACGTGGATCCGGCGGCCGTACACGACTACAGGCAGACGCTGGATTACCGGACCGCCACGGCGACAACGCAAGTCACCTGGACCCCGGATCCCGAGCATCGGGTACGGCTGCGTTACGACACGTTCGTGTCCCGCTCGCGACCAGATCTGGCGGTGCAGCGGTTGACCCTCGCCCCGGACTTCTCGGGAGATCTCGATGTCACCGATCTGATCGACACCGCTGCCACGCGGCGGGCGTCCGCGGTGGCCGCCTTCGCCGATCCGGCCCGCAACCAGAGTGTCGCAGGGGTGCGCGCGGACGGCTCGCCGGAAACCGCGTTCGTGGTTTCGGCCGTCGATACACCAGAGCACACCGCGGCTGCAGCGCTGCCCGCCACCTGCGGGATCCGCTACACCACGCCGGTGACCGAGGGAGGCAGCTACACCTTCACCAAGTACGTGGGGATCTCGTCGACCGACTACGGTCCCGATCCGCAGGCCGCTGCCACCACCGCGGCCGAGTCCGGCCGTGCGGAGGGTTACAACACCGCACACGGCGCGCATGCCGCCGCGTGGGACCAGTTGTGGCAGAAGGGGATCGAGATCGCCGGGCGCGACGACTACACCCGATGGATTCGCGCGGCCATGTATTCGGTGCTGGCCAGCGTCCGTGCAGGCGACCGGTGGGCCGTGCAGCCCGCGGGACTGTCGTCCGACGACTACGGCGGCCTGACGTTCTGGGATGCCGACACCTGGATCTTCCCGACCCTGCTGGCGCTGTACCCGGACCTGGCGCGCACGATAGTCGACTTCCGTAGCCAGGCCCTGCCGTCCGCGCGGGCCAACGCTCGCGGTTACGGGCTCCCGGGTGCGTTGTATCCGTGGAACGACGGCCCTGCCCAACGATGCGCCTCACCGTGGGTGTGCGGGCTAACCGAGGAACACCTGCACAACGAAATCGCCCTGGCCCAGTGGCAGTACTACACCGCTACCGGCGATCGGCAATGGCTGCACAGCAGCGGTGCCCCGGTGATCACCGCGATCGCCGACTATCTCGCCGCCCGGGTAGGCCCGAAAATGCCCGACGGCAAATACCATTACGTGCCCGCGGCCGGCGCCGACGAGTACGTCGCCCTGTCGATCGACAATGCTCTCACCAATGGCGGCGTGATGAACACGATGCGCATCGCTGCCCAGGCCGCCGGGTTGGCGGGGCTGCCGGTCGACCCACGCTGGGCCGACATCGCTGCCAACATGGCCATGCCACCCGACATCGCCCCCGGCGTACCCGCCGAATACCTCGGATACGCGGGCGCACCGATCAAGCAGGCGGATACCGTCCTGCTCAGCTACCCGTTCTCCTACGCCACACCCGGGTACTCGCCGGTTGACACCCTGCACTACTACTTCGACCGGACCGACCCCGACGGCCCGAACATGAGTAATGCCGTCGGCGCGATCCTCAGCGCCGAATACGACCCTTGCCGTACCCAGTACTACCTGGACCAATCGGTGCAGCCATACGTACGCGGTCCCTACAACTTCCAGTCCGAAGCCCGCGGTGACCGTCCCGGCGCCAACGTACTCGGCCAAGCCGCCTGGATCTTCGTTACCGGCGCGGCGGGATTCCTGCAGGGACTGCTCTACGCCCCGACCGGTCTGCGCTGGACCGATACGAATCCGCGACTGAACCCCATGCTGCCCAACGGATTCCCACACGGCATAACCATCCACGGGCTCTCGGTGGGCGCCGGCACCGTCACCGTCGGCATCACCCCGGACACCACGACGCTCACCCTCACCTCCGGCGACCCGATAACCTTCGACACCCCGGCAGGCCCGAAAACCATCACCTCGACACGACCGCTACAAATACCCACCCGATCAGCCTGCTGACCACAGTTCGCGAGTCCGCCGAGTTCGCGTTGCTCGCGGCAGTGTCGGATGGAGCAGCTGCCCGGCGAACTGTTTGCTCGCGGCGGAGACCCGTAGCCGGTGGCCGTCAGCGGCCGGGCCGCTGACGTGTTCACCGGCGTCGAGTACCCGCTGGTCCTCGGCGAGCTCGTCGAGTCGGGCGAGGAAATCCTCGAAGGCATATTCGTCATCACGACCGGCCCCGAGAAGGCGGAGCTGACACGGTGGATCCACCACGACGCGAAACCGTGGACCGCCCGGCCGGTCAAGCGGGTGTATATCCCCAAGGCAGGCGGGAAACGGCGGCCGCTGGGAATTCCGGTGATTGTGGACCGAGTGCTGCAAGCACGACGCCATCGAGGCCATCTTCGAGGTGGCCAAGGGCAATCCGGCCCGTCAATGGGTGCTCGACGCCGACCTGACCGCAGCGTTCGACCGCATCGACCACGACCGGCTACTCGCCGCTGCCGGTGAGTTCCCCGCCAGGGAACGCCTCGCCGGGTGGCTGCGAGCGGGCGTGGTCGAGAACGGACTGCTCGCTCCGACCGAGGCGGGAACACCGCAGGGCGGGGTGGCATGCTGGGAGTGTCCCGTATCGGCCGGCTTGCGGGTTCGGACACGCCGAAGCGCCCGGTAACGCCGAAGACAGCGCCGTCCGAACCGGCCACAGCGCTGCAGAACTCGGTCGGTCGGCCCGGGATGACTTGCCCCATGTACGGGCTGACCCTGACGACACCAGCTCAGGCCGGGTCCGGCAGGTGGATCGAGGCAAGTTTGGCCGGGTCGACGACGATGTGGATGGTGGTGATCCGGCCTTCGGCGACGGTGAAGCCGATGACCGACAGGGGGGTTCCATCGGGGCGCCAGGACATGTGGCCGGGAATGCCGTTGACCAGCACGGGCCGGTGGTGGGCGACCTCGCCGGAGAACATGCGGGCGCCAGCGGCGACCTCGGTGGCGCCGAGAGTGATGACCACGCCGTCGGGAGTGTCGACGGTCAGTTTCACGTTCGGGTCGAGGACGCGCAGGAGCGCTTCGAAGTCGCCGCTCAAGGCGGCGGCGTGGAAAGCTTGGACGACCCGTCGGTGTTCACGACCGTGGCCCGCCGACCGGTCTGTGGCTTGGACCTTGCGGCGGGCGCGGCTGGCGATCATCTTGGTGGCGTCGGTCGTCTTACCAAGGATCTGGCCGATTTCGTGGAAAGGGACCGCGAACATGTCGTGCAGGACGAACGCCAAGCGCTCGCTCGGGGTGAGCGAATCGAGCACGACGAGCAGGGCGAGGCCGACCGAATCGGCCAGCGCCACTTGCTCTTCCGGCGTGGGGGCATCGTCGGGCATCACCACGAAGTCCGAAAACTCCTGCCCATAGGAAGTTTCGGGCTGGGCCTGTCGGGAGCGCAGGAGGTCCAGGCTGATTCGGCCGACCACGGTGGTGAGCCAGCCCACCAGGTTGTCGATGGTTGCCGCGTCCTGGCGGACGAGGCGCATCCACGCTTCCTGGACCACGTCCTCGGCGTCGGCATGCGAGCCCAGCACGCGGTACGCGACGGCGCGCAGCCGATCGCGCTGGGCTTCGAACGCCTCGGCGATGAGGCCGGATTGGTATGCGGTCACGGCTTGCGCTGCTGACGCAGCGAGATCCGGTTGCCGTCCGGATCCATCGCCTCGATGCGGACCCCGAACGGGTAGTCCTCGGGTTCGGACTGTTCGAAAGTGACACCGCGCTGGCGGAGGATCTCGAAATCCTTTCGCAGATCGTCGGATTCGAGGATGATCGGACCGGGCGCGGCCTGCTGGCCCACGTGGGTCGGCTGTCCCGCAGCCGCCGCATGCGACCACAGTATGACCTGCACCGGGCTATCGGGGACGCCGACGGTGAGGAAACGTCCGTCGGGCCCCGAGAAGTCGATCCGCTTTTCCAAGCCGAGCCCCTCGATGTAGAACTCCAGCGCACGGTCCTGATCGGTGACATAGATCGTCACGTACATGATGTTGGTCAACATCCTGTTCTCCATTCGCTCGTCGATGCAACGACCGTTCGTATTCGGTCGTCGCACCTATGACGAGCGCCGACGGGAGAAGGTAACAGGACCGTCCGCCAAAGTGGCTACCGAACGCTCACGGAACGCACTCGCTTGCCGCATGGTTCGGAGCGGTTACGCCGCGGCTGGCATACCGCCTGCGTGTCGGTTGCGGCCGGTTACGCGATCGAGCGCCGGATGTAGTGGTCCATGGCTGGGTCAAGCTTGACCCCGTAGAAGGTCGCAAGTTGGTCGATTACGTTCCTGGGGATGGTCGCCGATCGGCTGGGTGTCTTCGCCGCCATCGCCATGAGCGTGTCGAGGGCCGGTAGCGCCTCGTCGGGTACCTGCCGTACCCGACGGTCGGTGCTCTCCCCGTGATCGGCGGTGGAAACCAGATCCAACACGGTTGGTGCGTGGATGGGCTGCAGCCACGGGTCACACAGCCGGCACATCCATTGGCCATGAAAGATGTTGTGCCGTAAGCAGATTTGAGTCTGGTGCGCAGGCGGCGGGAGTGTCCAGTCGCCCAGCCCGGGCGATGGTTCGAATGCGGTGGTGATGTACCGGTAGTGCCGTAGCGACTCGACGATCATCGGTTCGTAGTGCAGCCGATTCCGCCCGTGCCGGGTCGTAGCGAGATCGAGTAGCTTCACCAAGAAACCGCGTTGTTTTGCCGCGGTGTCGGTCCACGGCAGGTCGGCAAGATCGAAACCGCTCATGCCGTAACCGACACGCTCTGAATCGGCGAACAGCAGTACCAGATGCTGCTCCCAGGGCGTATGCGCGACCGCCGAGCCGGCCAACGTCAGGACATCCAGGAACACGGAGGTATTGCCGTTGCTCAGACGCAACGTTGCGTCGACACCTCGAGCGGTGAACACATTTCCCATTGCCCCGGATCGTAGTCAGCTTCCACCCCGAACATCCGCACATGCCGCGGTCAGCCGATGAGATCCACTGCGGCTCATGGCATCCGCACATGCCGATGAGCGGATGCCTTCGCGTGCTCGTGTGTACCGTCATGGACACGCTGGCGCACGGGCTGTGAAGCAGGGACCCGGCTCCACCGTTCGATTTGAAGGGGTCGAGATGCCGGAATCGTTTCGGCCGATGTCGTTCTCGATCGAGACCGACCGACTGTCGCTGCGGCTGCGCGGAGCCGAGGACGCAGCGTGCAACCTTGCGCGCCGTGAAGCCACCTGGTCGCGCGGAATGCGTTGTCGGGCTGTGTTAGTCGCCGTTCAACGGTCGGTGTCCGGGTTGTCGCAGCCTCGGACGCGACGTTTTGGATGAGGCGGAGCAGGGCGCGAGCAGTGGCTAGCGTGAGGTCAGGTGGATCCTTCGGGACGACGACTCTGGGTTCCGTTGATCTCGCGCTGTCATGCGATAGGCGTGTGAGCGTCGACCGGGCGGTCTAGGCCGAGGGGCGACCGGGCGAACGTTCCGCATAAGGCCCCCTTCTGATCGGCATGGCGAGCGGGGCCTTGGGTGACGGACCTCGGTCGATATCCGCAGAGCTGCAAAGACTTCCGTGATATGACTGTCTCTGCTTCGCGGGGGCCGATGTGCCGGTTTCTTAGGATTCTCTCAGCTGAACCCGAATTCAACCCCACAGGATATGACCTCCGCGGCAGGATATCTCGGCTCCAGTGTGTTCGGGCTGCTGCTGGCGATGTTCTTCGGAGTCACCTTCGGTGCCCGCACGATCGCGGGCGATGAGGAATCCGATGAGCAGGATGACGATGCCTCGTCGGTGAAGTCCTCGCGCAGGTGGCCGCTGTTCCTCGCGCGAGCGGGCATGGAGCTGTGACTCCCGGTGCTCCCGTGGCTATACTGTGTGGCGTAATTGGCTTCCTACTTTCGACTTGCTGGGACCTTGTCACACCGCTCAGCTGTGAAGATCCTTCGAATCGTGAGTTCTACTCGTGGAAGCACCGGAGTAGTGGCTGATGCCCGGAGTGTGCGCACCGGCCGCCTCGAGCGGGTTCCGGCGGGCATTTGCGCCCCAGGGTGCGGACGTCACCGTCTCCCGTACTGTCGACGCCCACAGGCGGATGAAGACTGAGCCGTCCGTGAGTTCAAGCGGTTGACCGACCGGCAGGATGCCGAACTGGTACGCGCCGGCTCGGCGAACACCGAATCATCGGCGCCCAGGGGGCGTGATGTCAGGGCTCAGTCGTGGAACCTCCGCGATACGTCGGAACCAACCTGCCCGCCAGGCAATAGCAACGTTCGACAATTACGCCGACGCTGAAAGCACCGTCGACTACCTCTCCGACCAGCATTTCACGGTAGACAAATTGGCCATCGTCGGACGCGACATCGAGCAGGTCGTCGGCCGATTGAACTACGGCTGGGCCGCTTTGCCAGGCGGCGCTGACGGGCGCACTGTTCGGCTGAATCTTCGGATTACTCGACTGGGTCCAGCCGCTGCTCACAGGTCTCGTGCTCGCCTGCTACGAGCTGGTGTTCGGCGCTGTTGTCGGCGCCCTGCTCGGCCTGCTCGTTCGCACTGCAGGGCGGCCGGCGCGACTTCACCTCAATCCAACCACGTCACTACGAAGTCCTCGCCGACGTCGAGGTCGCGGACGAAGCCGTTCGCCTGCTCACCGGCCGGACCAATCGAAAGGAATGAGTCATGGCGACCGCTGTAGGTATCGACCTGGGCACCACGAACTCGGTCATCGCAAGCTGGCAAGGCGGCGAGCCGGTGGTGATCTCCAATGCCGAGGGAGCGCGGACGACGCCGTCGGTGGTGGCGTTCACCGAGAGTGGGGAGCGGCTGGTGGGTCAGCTCGCCCGACGGCAGGCGATCTTGAATCCGAAGGGCACAATATACTCGGCGAAACGCTTCATCGGACGTCATTACGACGAGGTCTCCGAGGAGGCCAAAGCGGTCAGTTTCGACGTCGTACCGGGTGACAACGGTGAGGCTCGATTCGACGTGCGGGGCAAGAAGTACGCGCCGGAGGAGATCAGTGCCCTCGTGCTGCGCAAGCTCGTCGACGACGCGAGCAAGTTCCTTGGTGAGAAGGTCAAGGAAGCGGTCATCACCGTTCCCGCGTACTTCAACGACGCGCAGCGCAACGCCACCAAGGACGCCGGCCGGATCGCAGGGCTCGAGGTTTTGCGGATCATCAACGAGCCGACCGCCGCGGCACTGGCGTACGGCATGGACAAGCAGACCCACGAGACCGTACTGGTCTTCGACCTCGGCGGCGGCACCTTCGACGTGAGCCTGCTCGACGTCGGCGAGGGAGTGGTCGAGGTTCGTTCCACGGCCGGCGACTCCCATCTCGGCGGCGACGACTTCGACCGACGTCTGGTGGACTACCTCGCCGACGAATTCCAGCGTGCGGAGAACATCGATCTGCGCAAGGACGCGCAGGCGTTGCAGCGCCTCTTCGAGGCAGCAGAGAAAGCCAAGGTCGAGTTGTCCTCGGTGACACAGGCCCAGGTCAACTTGCCCTTCGTCACCGCTGACGCGAACGGTCCCAAGCACCTGACCACCACGATCATGCGATCGAAGTTCGAGGATCTGACGGCGGATCTGGTGGAACGCTGCCTTGACCCGGTGAAGCAGGCGATGAGTGACGCCAAGGTCACCGCCAACGACATCGACGAGGTGATTCTGGTCGGTGGTTCGACACGTATTCCGGCGGTGCAGGCGCTGGTTCGCCGGCTCACCGGCGGCAAGGACCCCAACATGAGCGTCAACCCGGACGAGGTCGTGGCGCTCGGTGCCGCAGTCCAGGCGGGCGTGCTCAAGGGCGAGGTCTCCGATGTGCTGTTGCTCGATGTCACCCCGCTGTCCCTCGGCGTCGAGACCCAGGGCGGGGTGATGACCAAGATCATCGAGCGCAACACGACGATCCCGGTCCGGCGCAGTGAAGTGTTCGCCACCGCGGAAGACAATCAGCCCGCAGTGGATGTCGTGGTCCTGCAGGGCGAACGCGAACGGGCCGCCGACAACCGGGTGCTCGGTCGGTTCCGGCTGGAAGACATCCGCCCCGCACCCCGTGGCGAGGCCCAAGTCGAAGTCACGTTCGACATCGACGCCAACGGCATCCTCAACGTCACCGCCCGCGACAAGGACACCGGTAAGGAGCAGAGCATCACGATCAGTGAGCAGGGCAACCTGGACCAGAGTGAGGTCGAGCGCATGCTCGCGGAGGCCGAACGGAACCGGGCCGAGGATGAGTCGCTGCGAAAGGCGGTCGATGCGCGCAACGCGCTCGATTCGGTTGCCTATCAAGTGGAACGGCGACTCACCGAACTCGGCGACAGTGCTCCACCGCACGACAAAGCACGCGCCGAGATGCTGATCGCCGACGCCAGGAAAGCCGTGAAAGACAATGCTCCACCCGCGGAGGTAGAGCCACTCACCTCCGAGCTGCAGCAGCTGCTCTACGGGCTCGCACCGGTCCAGACAGGCGGCGGCGACGGACACCGGGCAGGCGGAGACGTTGCGTCGTCGGATGACGACGACGTGATCGACGCCGAATTCGATCGAAGCTGAGGCACACGATGGAAAGGTCTGCAGATCATTCGACGACCGAGTCGACGACCGAGTCGGCTACCGACGAGGATCAGACCGAGACGGCGCCTGATCGCACCGACACGGGGGCCGAGCTGGCTCAACTCGAGGACCGCTGGCGCAGGGCCCTTGCAGATCTTGACAACCTGCGCAAGCGGTTTGCCAAGGATCTGGACCGTGCGCGCGCCGCGGAGGTGGCGAAGGTTTCCGCTGCGTGGCTCCCGGTGCTGGACAATTTGGAGCTCGCGCTGGCCCATGCGGGCAGCGATCCCCATGCCGTCGTCGAGGGCGTGAAGGCGATCCGGGACCAGGCGGTGCAGGTGCTGGCGCAGTTCGGCTTCGAGCGCCACGACGAGGTCGGTGTGCCGTTCTCCCCGGAGCTACACGAAGTGGTCAGCGTGGTGGCCCAACCCGAGCTTCCCTCCGGGACCGTGATCGAGGTCTTGCGCCCGGGCTACGGAGAGGACGGTCGGCAGTTGCGTCCCGCCGCGGTGGTCGTCAGCCGACCCGAGGGGTGAGCACCGATGGCGCGTGACTACTACGAAGCGCTCGGTGTCCCACGCGGCGCCGGCGCCGATGAAATCCAGCAGGCGTACCGCAAGCTGGCGCGCAAGTATCACCCCGACGTGAACAAGGACCCCACTGCGGAGGACAAGTTCAAGGAGGTCAACGAGGCCTACCAGGTGTTGTCCGATCCGGACACCCGGAAGCGCTACGACCGATTCGGTGACGACTTCCGGCGGGTGCCCGAGGATTACGACGAACGGGTCCGGGCAGGCGCCGGTGGGTACGGCGGCGGGGGCAGAAGGGTGCACTTCGGCCAAGGTTTCGGTGGTGAGGGCGCGGTCGACTTCGAGGACCTCTTCGGGCAGATGTTCGGCGGCGCCGGCGGGTACGGGCCGATTCCCGGCGCCGATCAGGAAGCGGAACTGGAACTGACTCTGGAACAGGCGTATCGGGGCGGCAAACGCTCACTCAGACTGGACGGACGCCAGTACGACGTCGACATTCCCGCCGGTGTCCTGGACGGCCAGAGAATCCGGCTGGCCGGGCAAGGCGGGCGGAGCAACGGTGACGCGCCGCCGGGGGATCTGTACCTCGTGGTGCGGATCAAGCCGCATTCCCGGTTCCGGGTACAGGGCCGGGACATCTATGTGGACCTGCCCGTATCGCCATGGGAGGCGGTGCTCGGGTCGACCGTCGTCGTTCCCACCCCGGGTGGCGAGGCGAAAGTCAAAGTGGTACCGGGCTCGTCGACGGGAAGGAAGCTGCGGCTGCGCGGAGAAGGAATGCCCAATCCGCATGGCGCCAACGGCAACCTCTACGCCGAGATCAAGGTGATGGTGCCGTCGAAACCGACAGCACGCGAACGTGAGCTGTTCGAGCAGTTGGCCACCGAATCGAACTTCGATCCGAGGAAAGTGACATGAGCACCCCGACCCCGGTCACCCAGTACATATTGGTTCGCCGTCCCGGATTGTCGCTAGATGCCTTCGCCGAACGTACCGGGCTGCACCCGGACTTGGCACGAAAGATTGCGGCGCTCGGCCTGCTCGACGCCCATCGAGACGCCGGCGGCGAGATGTGGTTCGAACCATCCGAAGTGGCCCATGCCGCCCGCATCCAACGGCTGCGGACCGGTCTGGGCCTGAACTACTCGGCAATCGGGCTCGTGCTCGATCTGCTGGATCGAATCGAGAAACTCGAAGCAGCTTCCCGCAGAAGGAGGACACCCCATGGACACCGGCAGCCTGACTGAAAGATCACGAGAAGCCTTGCAGGAAGCCCAGAATGTAGCGACCAGAATGAGTCACACCGAGGTCGACGGAGAGCACCTGCTGCTCGCGTTGGTCGATCAGCGGGAAGGGCTGGTACCCCGACTGCTCGAGCAGGCCGGCGCCAACGTCGATGCCCTGCGATCCGATCTGGAACGTGAACTGTCGCGTAGGCCGAAGGTCAGCGGCCCCGGCGCGACGCCCGGTCAGGTGACGATCACCCAGCGCCTGGCCAAGCTGCTCGACGCGGCGGAGCGGGAGGCGAAGCGACTCAAGGATTCCTACGTGTCGGTTGAGCATCTCGTGATGGCCGTCTCCGAGGAGGGGTCGGCCACTGCGGCAGGCCGGATCCTCGCCAGTCATGGGGTCACGCGAGAGTCCTTCCTCACCGCCTTGACCACAGTGCGCGGCCATCAGCGCGTCACATCGGCGACCCCGGAGGGGGCGTACGAGGCGCTGGAGAAGTACGGACGCGATCTCGTCTCCGAGGCCCGGTCAGGCGACCTCGATCCGGTCATCGGTCGAGATGCCGAGATCCGCAGGGTAACGCAGATCCTGAGCCGGAAGACGAAGAACAATCCGGTGCTGATCGGCGACCCCGGCGTCGGTAAGACCGCGATCGTGGAGGGCCTCGCCCAGCGGATCGTCCGCGGCGACGTGCCCGAGGGCCTGCGCGACAAGACGATCTTCTCGCTCGACATGGGTTCCCTGGTGGCCGGCGCGAAGTACCGCGGCGAGTTCGAGGAGCGACTGCAGGCGGTGCTGTCCGAGGTGAAGGCGGCCGAGGGGCGCATCCTGTTGTTCGTCGACGAGTTACATACCGTTGTGGGCGCGGGATCAGTCGGCGGCGACGGGTCTCTCGACGCCGGCAACATGCTCAAGCCGATGCTCGCCCGCGGCGAACTACACATGATCGGTGCCACCACTCTCGACGAGTATCGCAAGCACATCGAAGCCGATGCGGCACTGGAGCGTCGCTTCCAGACCGTTCTCGTCGACGAGCCCAGCATCGAGGATGCGATCTCGATTCTGCGCGGACTTCGGGAACGCCTCGAGGTGTTTCACGGCGTGAAGATCAAGGACGGCGCCCTGGTTGCCGCCGTGACCCTCTCGCACCGGTACATCACCGACCGCTTCCTTCCGGACAAGGCGATCGACCTGGTCGATGAGGCATGCGCTCGGCAACGCACCGAAATCGATTCGATGCCCGCCGAACTCGACGAGCTCACCCGGAAAGTGACCCGGCTGGAGATCGAAGAGGCCGCGCTGTCCAAGGAAACGGACGCGGCCAGCAAGGCGCGCCTCGAAGAGCTGCGCAAGGAGCTGGCCGACCTACGGGCCGAGGCCGACGCCAGGCACGCTCAGTGGGAGGCCGAGCGGCAGGCGATCCGGCGGGTGCAGGAGCTGCGGGGAGAGCTGGAACGGTTGCGCCACGAGGCCGAGGAGGCGGAGCGCAACTACGACCTCAACCGGGCCGCCGAGTTGCGATACGGCGAGATCACCGAGCTGGAACGCAGACTCGGGGCGGCGGATGAGCAACTGGCCACCAGGCAGGGCCGGACTCCGTTGCTGCGTGAAGTGGTCACCGAAGACGAGATCGCAGAGATCGTGGCCGCATGGACGGGTATCCCGGTCGCCCGGCTGCAAGAAGGCGAGCGGGAGAAGCTGTTGAAGCTCGACGAGATTCTGCACGAGAGGGTCGTCGGCCAGGACGAGGCGGTGCAACTGGTCGCAGACGCGGTGATCCGGGCGAGGTCGGGTATCCGTGATCCGCGCCGGCCGATCGGTTCGTTCATCTTCCTGGGCCCTACGGGCGTGGGAAAGACCGAGCTCGCAAAGACACTGGCCAGTGCCCTCTTCGACAGCGAAGACAACATGGTGCGCCTGGACATGAGCGAGTACCAGGAGCGGCACACGGTGAGCAGGCTCATCGGTGCGCCCCCCGGGTACGTCGGATACGACGAGGGCGGCCAGCTCACCGAGGCGGTGCGCCGCAAGCCGTACTCCGTGGTGCTCTTCGATGAGATCGAGAAGGCCCACGCCGACGTCTTCAATACCCTGCTGCAGGTGCTCGATGACGGCCGGATCACCGATTCTCAAGGCAGGCAGGTCGATTTCCGGAACACGGTGATCATCATGACCTCCAACATCGGATCCCAGTATCTCCTCGAGGGAGTCACAGCCGATGGCGAGATCAAACCGGATGCGCGGGAGAGGGTGCTGGCGGAACTGCGCGCGCACTTCCGCCCGGAGTTCCTCAACCGGGTCGACGACATCGTGATGTTCACCCCGCTCACGCTGCCCCAGATCGAGCACATCGTCGAGCTACAACTCACCGATCTTCGCAACAGGTTGTCGGAGCGGCAGGTAAACCTGGATATCACGCCGGAAGCGCGCCGGCTCATCGCCGAACACGGTTTCGACCCGGTCTACGGTGCGCGGCCGCTGCGACGGTACATCGCCCACGAGGTTGAAACCAAGATAGGTCGTGCGCTGTTGCGTGGCGAGATCGAACCGGGTAGCACCATCCGTGTCACGGTGGACGGCGGCGAGCTCGCCGTCGCCTATGCGGAACCCGCCGTCGCGGCGGCCTGAGAAGAGGTGCCGTCATGGGATCCGAAAAGGTGAAGTGCCCGAACTGCGGCAAGGTCAACAAGGTAGCGGCGGCCGGGGAAGGAAAACCGCGCTGCGGGAACTGCCACGAACCGCTGCCCTGGATCGCCTCGGCAGGGGACGACGACTTCGCGGAGGTCGCCGAGAAATCCTCGGTGCCTGTGCTCGTCGACCTCTGGGCGACGTGGTGCGGCCCGTGCCGCATGGTCAGTCCGGCGCTCGAGCAGCTCGCCAGGGAACGCGCAGGTCAGATCAAGCTGGTGAAGATCGACGTGGATGCTGCGCCGACGACGGCCGAACGGTTCACCGTCCGCGCCGTACCGACTCTGCTGGTGATGGACCGGGGCGAGGTCCTGGCTCGTCAGGCGGGCGCCGCTCCGGTACCACAACTGCGCACATGGCTCGATCAGGCGCTCTCGGAAAATGCAGGCAAGGAGACGAAGCCATGACTTCTATCCATGTGGACCCACACGTGACCGCGATCCGGCCCGTCGCACCCCGGACTCCGCAGGGCTGCGAGGAATGTCTTCGCCTCGGCACCCCGTGGGTACATCTGAGGCTCTGCCTGACGTGCGGACACGTCGGTTGCTGCGACTCCTCGCCGGGCAAGCACGCGAGCGCGCATGCTCACGCCATCGGCCATCCGATCGTCCAGTCCATGGAGCCAGGTGAAGATTGGCGCTGGTGTTATGTCGACCAGAACTTCGTCTGAGGACGCCGCTCCCGTACGCGACATTCCGCCGCGCGGCGAGACTCCGGATGAGCTCGGAGCATTCCCGCGGCTGACGGACGACCAGGTCGCGACGCTCGAGGTCGGTGGCACGCGTCGATCGGTTCGCGCCGGTGAGGTGCTGATCCGAGAGGGTGAACCCAGCAACGACTTCTTCGTCATCGTCTCGGGCAAGGTCGCGATCATCGACGAGGGCGACGGAGACGGCGAACGCCGGATACTGCGCGTGCACGGTCCCGGCCGATTCCTGGGCGAGCTCGGACTGCTGGAAGGCCAGGTGGCGTTCTTCACGGCCGAGGCGATCGAGGACGGCGAGATACTCGTCGTCCCGGCCGACCGGGTGCGCGAGCTGGTTTCCCACGATCCCGTGCTCAGCGATCTGATCCTGCGCGCCTACCTGGTGCGGCGGCACCTGCTGATCGGGCTCGGTTCGGGGTTCCGGATCATCGGCTCCTGCTATTCACCGGATACGTTGCGGCTTCGGCAGTTCGCCATGCGAAACCGATTGCCCCACAGATGGATCGATGTGGAGCAGGACGAACGGGCGGAGCAGCTGCTGCGCAGCCTGAACGTCGCCCCCGAGGACACTCCCGTCGTGATCTGGCACGGCGAGAAGGTGCTGCGGAATCCGACGAATGCGGAACTCGCCCGCATCGTCGGGCTTCCGGTCCCGGACTCGGTCCGGGACGCAGCCCGGGACGTGTGCGACCTCGTCGTGGTGGGTGCGGGACCGGCCGGTCTGGCCGCGTCCGTGTACGGCGCCTCGGACGGGTTGAACACGGTGACACTGGAGTCGTTCGCCGCAGGCGGCCAGGCCAGTACCTCCTCCCGGATCGAGAACTACCTCGGCTTCCCGGCAGGGATCTCCGGCGCCGAATTGGCGGAGCGGGCCGTGATCCAGGCCGGGAAGTTCGGCGCCCGCATCCTGGTGTCGGCGGAGGTGACCGGTGTGGGGTTCGAGGACGGCAACCACGTGCTCCGGCTGGCGGACGGCGGCACGATTCGCGGCCGGGCCGTCGTGCTCGCCACCGGGGCGCGTTATCGCAAGTTGGCGGTTCCAGGGATCGAGGTACTGGAGGGGACGAGCGTGTACTACGCCGCAACCCATCAGGAAGCGCGGATGTGCGGCATCGACCCTGTGGCCATCGTCGGCGGCGGCAACTCCGCCGGACAGGCCACCGTTTTTCTCGCGGACCGTGTCGCCCACGTTCACCTGCTCATCCGCAGTGGTGACCTCGGAAAGAGCATGTCCCGATACCTCGTCGACGAGATCGAGCGCCATCCGCGCGTGACCGTCCACCGGAATACCGAGATTCGCGAGGTCCACGGTGAGAAGTACCTCGACGAGATTGTGGTCGAGAACAATCACACGGGGGAACAGGACACCCTCCGGGTACGCGCCCTGTTCGTCTTCATCGGGGCGGTGCCGCACACCGGGTGGCTGGCCGACACGATCGCACTCGACGACCACGGCTTCGTCCTCACGGGCGTGGACGCGGTCCACGCCCGTGCGGACGGCAACCGACGGATCGGCGACCGGCCGTCGAGGACGCTCGAAACAACCTCGCCCGGCCTGTTCGCTGCGGGCGACGTCCGCAACGGCTCCGTGAAACGGGTCGCATCTGCTGTCGGTGAGGGAGCGATGGCGGTTCGCCAAATCCATGAATACTTCGACAGGAGCTGACGACATGCCAGTGATGGGTACCGTGAAATTCCAGCAATTCTTCCGGTCAGCGGCCGGTCTGCATGTCGACCGGAACGACCTCAAGCGCTATACGGATTTCATCGACGACAAGATCTACGATCTGATCCTCATCGGCAAGGCCTCGGCAAAGGCAAACCTGAGGGACGTGATCGAACCGTGGGACCTGCCGATCACCAAGGGACTGCAGGAGAGCATCCACCGGTTCGAGAAACTTGACCAGGAGATCGAAATACAGTCTGTGCTCGATCAACTGACGGCCCGGCCGCCGTTGGAAGTAGCCCTCTCCGAGGCGACCGAGCAGCGACTGCCGCTGATTGCCGGGGGCTTGAGCGTGGCGCTGGCGCACACATTCGTCACGATCGAACCAGACCGTAAGAACCCCGGGACCGCCGAATGGAGCATCGCCTTCGACATCTTCCATCTCCTGCTCTGACCACCGCCCGCGGCCCGGCGAACCAGTAGATCGCCGCTGGCCGCGACGGCTCATCCGCTGCGAAATAGCCTGCGCGGCAATGTATCCCTTGAGCGTGCATTGGTAGAGCAGACAAACTCGAGCAGATTGAGTTCCGGGTATGCCAACCCGTGGATGGGGTTCGCCGGTGATCGTGTGCTTCGACGACATCACCACGCAGGTGGGTCAGGACAGCTGTGTCTTCGTGGTGCTGCCCGGCATAGACCCGTTCGACCGTCTCGCCGAACAGCTGGCGGAGGTGGGCACGCACGGTCTCAGTGATCGAGTAGGTGGTGACATCCAATTCCTGTGCCCAAGGGGGGTTCTCGCGGACTCGATTCCACAGCCCGTCGTAGCGCTTATAGCTGATGGCCGCCCGTTGCGTTTACACAGCGCGATATCGGAAACGTGTCCGAGCCGCTCAATGACACCACCGCGCGGCAATCTTGCCCCCGAAAACAGGTCCGGACCCCGGTTGAAGGCCAAAAAAGTACACGGTTCTGTGGCAAATCTGCCACAGAACCGTGTCATTGAATGTCCAGAGGGGGACCAGGACACTCGAAATATGGTATTTATGCACACTTTTCGTGTACATGCCATCACCATACCCCCTTTTCGTGTCCCTTCTCTTCGTGGGCCTGCAATCCCGTCGAAGTGCGCTCGCTGCGGGCAAGTGGATGCGGTTGCCCGGTGACTGCGACCAACGCCTGCGCGCATTCGACTAGGGAGGCCTTCGTGTAGATCGGTGTCGCAGTCGTGCCCGGGTCTCGGTGGGCCGCATATCGGCGTGCGACCGCTTCCCCGAACTCTCGCTCGATGAAAGTCAAGGTGGTATGCCGTAGCCAGTGCACGGTCACACCTTTCGCGTCAGCCCAGGGCAGATACCGGCGGAACCGGCCGTGGAGGTTGTCGTAGCGTCGACCGGTGATCGGGTTCCCGCTGCGGGTTCGCAGCACTCGGTGCCCGGCTTTCGCGGAGCTTCCGCCCCGGTTCTCGACATGCTCGATGAGTCTGCGCATGAGAAGGGGAGTCACAGGATGCCACGCGTCCACGCCGCCTTTGTGATGCAGCAGGACGGTGCAATCGCCTGCGCTCAACTCGTCCAGACGCAGTTTGAGCGCGGCTTCACGCCGGCATGCCGTCTCGATGTGCAGGCGCACGATCAGAGCGTCCAGCTCGACATCGTTGCCGGTTTCAGACGCAACGCGCCCCAGATCGGAAACCTGCTCTGGAGTCAAAGCGTGACGGCTGCTTTCCAGCTTCCGTGGCATCGGGACCTTGGCCGCGGGGTTGTCCGCCGGAGTGATCAAGCTGTCCATCTCGGCGTAACGGTACAAACATCGCACCGCGTGCAGGAAGTTCCTGGCAGCGCCCGTACCTCCACGCCAGTTCGACCTGACCACGGCGTTGGCCTTGTGCCGATTCATCAGATGAAGGATCTCGGTGGGCGTCGGCTCGCTCAAACGCCGGTGACCCCACTCGATCACGAGAATTCGCCAATACGTTGTGTAGCTCTCCCGCTGCAACATCGACATAGCGCACGACACCCGAGGAACGAACTCACCGAATGTCGGCACCTCGACACCCCCCGCTGTGTGATTCTTTCCGACGACCGTCAAGCCCAGCCGCGAGATCGCCTGCAGCAGTTCGGCCACCTCGGCGTCTTTCATCGCCCTTGCTGCCACGGGTCCGGGAAGTATGCCCACAGTGCCGCCGTCAATATCCGGGGTGGGTACACCACGAGTACCTCATCCGCGAGAGACACCGCTATCAACACTCGATCACCCGTATACAGCCGACACTTGTTGCGGATATCGGATGGAAGTATGAGAAACCCGCGTTGTTGGAGCGGCTGGCCATCTCGCGACCGCCGAACCTTGACCACGCTGCGCTCTACGTCCATCGAAAGCGGTTGCCCTGGATCCCAACCCAGTACTCTTACTGCAGATCTGGCAGCGAGTCGGCCTCGGTTGTCGATGGTCGTGACCGAACAGTCGAGGGTTGGGATCGGTGCCTCGTCCACCGCCGCCGGGAACGCGAAGTCCGCCAGCGCTTTCGATGATGCCGGACTGGCAGCGGCGGTTTGGTACAACCCTTCGAACAACCCGGTGATCGGCTCGCGGTGCAGCCCGCTGGGGGACCGGCTTGGACTCGGAATGTCTTGCAGGCCATCGCCGCTCGCACTAGGTCGCTCAGTCACTGGTCGGCTCCAGCCATGACCGCGATGATCACACCGATGAAGATCGAGAGATTCAACCTTTGCCCAGGCGGCCAGCCCACCCGCGGAAAACTGTGAGGACTCGGCACTCGCAGTCTGGCGTTTCTCACCGAATCCGCAACACATCGTCGCGTAATCGGCGGGGTTTTGCTGTAATGGACCACAGGGCTCACCCGCAATCCGCACCTGGTTTGAATCTCTGGGAGGACGGCGGCGAAAAGCCAGAAGTCCAACATCGAAGACATGGGGCATCCTCTTTCGCACCCTGCCTACTGATTCTCCCAACATCCATGAAACCCGATCCTGGCCGTTTGTGCCACAACGGGGTGCGCGGTCCCTGCCAGCGTCGGTTGTGGTGCGCAGCGCTCGGCGTGCGGCATGTCGGCCGCGGCGCTCAAGAAACTCCGCGGCGGCCGCCGCACCGCTGGCATTGATCTCGAGCCGGCCCGGCAGCGGGTCAACGAGAAACTCAAGTTCGCCGGCGAATGCGGCGGCGTCGGCGGCGGACCCGCCGATGGCGCCGGCCAACCAGCTCAACGTCGGTGTCGAGGGCGGCGTCTTGTCGATCACGTTGGCGTGCAGTATCCGGGCCTTGCGGACAAATCCAGCGTTCGACCAGAATGCGGGCACCGCCGATCCCTCGGTCTGCGACCATGCCGGTGCAGCACGGCCAGCACCGGCTTCAATTCTGAAGGGCCCCAACCGCTGTCGCCGTTGCGTTGATGCGGTTCCCGGTGTTTCACCGAGACCAGCGTCGGCCGTCGGGTGCGGTGTAGCAAGACCACATCCGAGGAGTGTTGCGGTGCGATCGCTTCCAGGTCGCTGTCGGTGGCCAGCTCCCGGATGAGCATCAATGCCACGGCTTGCTTCTCGTACCTGATCCAGGACTCGGTCAGCGGACCAGTATTCTGCCGGTCCACCGGCAACCGCCGCACCACCGGCCCTACATCCCCCTCATTCGACATGCCTGCAGAATAGAACCCACCACCGACACCGCGCCGTGGATCGGGCCGACAGTGCACATGTGTAACAACAGGTACCGGCAAGTCATCGGCAGGCGCGAAAGCCCCAGTGTCGGAGTCTCATTCGCCCGGATTAGTTTCAACGTTTCCGGGGAGGTTGCGCCACAGGGGGCCTGGAGTGCGCTGGCCCTGTCCTATCCGTTTCTCACCGGGCCGTTGCGGTCCCTCGACGACGTCGAGTACGCAACGATGGAATGGGTCGACTGGTACAGCAACCAGCGGCTGCACAGCCTGCTCAGGCACATCCCCACCCCACCGAGTGCGAGACCACCACATAGTGGTGTGGTGCGCTCCCAGACGAGCGCACCAAGGCGTGCCACTACGTAGACGACTGCGGTTAAGCCGAATCGGTGTCATCCCGTTGCCGACGGCGATACGCCCGCTGTCGGCATGCATTGCTGCAGTAGAACGCCGGGCTGCGACCGACGAGATCCGGCAGACCGCGGTCGTTCTCGCCGATGCGTATTGTGCTGTATCGGATGGGTAGCTCGCACGGGCACGCCTTACAGCGGTGTCGTCCGACGGGTTGGGTGTAGCCGTGGTGCTCGCACCAGGTGCGTGGTAGCGGCTTGATCTCCGCCGCGAACTCCCCGATCAGCTGGAGTAGTCGATCCCGATCGTCTGCATCGAGATCACCGACAGCCACACTCAGCTCCTCGTTCGTCAGCAGCACTTGAGCGATGACTCCCCACACAGCACGATGGAAGCGCCGCTGCATGACCTCTTCGACTCGGGAGGGCTCCCACTGGAGCTCCAAACGCGCGAGCCTAGATTGATGACGTTGGGCATCGTCTTCGAGTCGAGACAGATCGAAGCCTGCTTCGAAGGCTGTTATGAAGCGCCGCAAAAGCTGTTGGACAACCTCCGATGAGGTGACTGATCGTTCCACAGGTGTGCGATCGATCCGTCGCCTGGTCATGCAGCCTCTCCTCGGTCACTCGGTCCTTCCGTGTCCTTCGCGTCCAGGAGATTATGCCCATCTTCGTGGTCGTTTCTCGTGCTGGATTGGCCGATGCTCTGGAACCCGAAGGCAGCTGCGAACGCCGCGAATATCTTCGATATGTCGTCTCGTGGTGCGCGGCAGAGGGCGATGATCGTGACCACCGTGATGGTGCCGAGGAAGACGATTGGTGGCCACACGCTAGCTGCGGCGGTCAAGCCCGCGCTGTGAATGATGCTGCTGTACAAGGGACCTCCGGAAACGAGAAAAGCCCCCGGCGGGCCGAGGGCTTGAGCGGGTGAATTCGGTTGTGAGGCAACAAAAAACCTCAGTCGCTTGGACTGAGGTTGATGGATACACTTCTTCTGTTCGGGAGACAGGCTATCAGACTCTCACGGCCACCGAAACCTTGGTTGAGAGCAGAGTAGAGCAGCAGGTCAGGGCATGTTTTGCGCGGCGGCATCTTCTATCGTACGAATTGTACGCAAAGTAACGCCCAAGCTATCGCTGTGATTTCGAACCGCCGGTAACGCCCAAATCCCAGCCGCTCACTGGCTGCTGGAGTCGTCTTTACTGCGTCTGTTTCCCAAGCGCGGCTTGGATGACCAGGGAGAAACCGAAGTACAGGTGCACCAGTCCGAGCATCGAAACCACGAAGTTGTGGTGCTGCACGCCTTCGTGTTCGGGGTCGTCAGCGAGCTCGTCGTAGTCCTGGCTTCGCTTGCCGAAGTGGATCAACTCGCCGAGGTTGAACAGGTTGATGATGTCGGTCGGGTTCACGTTCCCGTACTTGTCGATCTTCTCCGGAAGACAGCGGTTCTACTCGAGCACCATGCGGCACACGATGTTGTGGAGGGTGCTTGGCGGTGAATACCGTGGCGGGTTGTCAACGGACGCAGCTCGTTCCGATCCTGCGGCCTGCAGTGGCAGCCTTACAGCGGAACTGGCCGCATCTGAAGCCGCTGATCTTCCGCGCCGCCGACGTGTTGCCGCTATTGCAGGGCGACGATCGACAGTTCGCCGCTGGATCGCTGCTCATCGACAGCGGACGAGTCCACTATCCGGAAGGCCACCCGAATGACCGCTCCGGCCGCGGGAGTGAGGGCACTTCGAGTAGGTGTCTCACGATCTCGTGGCCGCCGGTGCGGCAGCGTGTGCACCGTCTGCTATCGGCCGATCACATTCGACACAGGGGGTTTCGCTCATCGGCGGCCCATGCCGCCAATGAGGACGTCGAGTAGGCTCGCGACGAATCCGCATAGGGCGGTGGCAATCTCGGCGAGCAGCGGGCGCTGTGGCGGCGGCGTCCATTCGGCCGGGGATGTGCGGGGTGGGCCGCAGCTGCCGCTGGGGCACCTGCTGGGCTACTCGGCGGCGTTCGAGGGCGGCGTTGAATTCGGGCGATATGTGCGCGGCTCTTGGCGAGCAGCGGCGAGCCACTGGGCGGCGGCCACGAACTGGCGACGGCGCGCCAGTGTCCGCCCTCCCGTGGCACTACGGATGGCTACGGCTGCTGGGAACACAACGACCGGGCGGTGCGGTTCTTCCTCGAATACGACACCGGCACAGAGTCGTTGACGACTGTGACCTCCAAACTTGCCGACTATCAGAGGTTCCCGACTGACAACTTCGGGATTCTGCTGTTCTCGGTGCATTCGGCCCGCCGCGAGATCGGATTGCGGACCGCACTGAGCCGCGCGTTCGGCAGCTACGGCCCCAACCTGGTGATCGCGACCACCAGTCGCGACCTGACCCACCCCGACGGCCCGGCAGGGCCAGTGTGGGCACTATGGACAGCGGACAGCGGCGACGCAGCCGCCGAACGACTACCGCTGGCGCTCTCCCCGAACGAGGCCCCACGATCGCCCGCCACACCAGCGCCGATCTGCCCTACAACGAGGCAGCCTTCGACCACGACGACCCTCAAATCCAGGCCCTCCTCTACCCCAACCAGACTCGACCCACCACCGGATACCCGGTCTATCGCGATGCCGCCGAGGACGACTTCCAGATCGAATTGGCTCACCACTGTCGATGACCGGTGACTACCACAACGGTGCGAGTTTGACCCGACCGTCAGCGACGCATGGCGGGGCCTGTCAGCAACCGTGCGGCCCCGACCCGCCCTCGGATTAGATCCTGCAGTGCGGGAAGACGACGCTCAAACTTCCCTCCCGGTGTGCGGAGCGAGCGATAAGTACCGTCTTCTCTGTTTCGCATGCCCTGGCATTCCCCGACGAGGAGGGCAGCCTGGCAACATCTTCCCGAACCGTCCAAGGCGATTACATCTCCGCCGTAGGCGATTCCGGCCACCACGGAGGAGCCAGACCTCCCGGCAAACGTAGTGCCGCCCCGCCGGAGGTCGGCGGGGTAGCACTGACAATCTGCATCCTGATCACACGTAACGACGACGCCATTCTTCAATAGTCGGACTCAGGCGTTCAGGATAATAATTCTTGCGCCCGCTCCCAGGGTCGGTTGATTGAGCCTCAAATAGGGCAATTGCACACTCCGCACTGACAACCGCTGTGGCGATCGCGTCGGCCATCATTGAAAACATTGCCGACGGGCCATTAACTAAATCAATCGGCCAAGAGTGGCCGTGCGTGAAGCTCGAACACACACGGTATTGCATCTTCATTATTGTTGGAAAATGCTTCTTGTCTATATCGGTGGTATGCTTCGGCGGATTTTCCTGGATCCAATTAGCTGCCTTGCGAACTAGTTCGGTGTATTTGCGCCCACTTTGCTGAGGGAGAGTTTCGAGCACCTCCAGTTCCTTCTCATGAAATCGGAGCCGATGCTTCGACTGCTTGTACGTCTCGTCAGGGATCACGAGGAGCTTATTGTCATGGGCGGCAATTGCCTCACTGTGATACTCGCGGGCATGCTCTATTCCGATCCGCGCAAGCCCTGCGGCCCGCGCTCGCCTATCCTCTCGCCCTGCCGGGCTCATGATCCATATTGCTTGAGCAGAAGATTCGAAAGCTGTTCTGCAAGAAGATAGGAACGATGGCGTGTGATGATTGAAAGGCACAACCTTTGCCGCTTCCGAGAGGGCCGTATGGATTGTTGCCAGTGCGTCGGTCGCGTTCATGATCGGAAACAAGACAGTCCCCGTCACACCCTCTGGAATCTTGGTTTCGTAGCCGTCCTCGTCATCTTTGGCCATCGACGTTCCCGGATCAGCTCGATGTGGCTTCAGCCCCCATTCCTCCAGCGTCTTCCCCCTTCGCCCTCGCTCTATTACCCGCCTCAAGGCCGGCGCGAGCGATGCACCAAGTGTGTACAGGGCATCTGCGTTAGTCATGCGACCACCGTATCGACCGGCACCGGCAGTTCTGCGCGTACCGTCCATTCGGACTACTGGCTACCGACAGCCACCGACACCACTATGCGCTCCGCCTCCGGATTAATCGGTCAGGCTCGACACACCGATCCCAGTCCGATGCAAGCAGCACTCGATGGCGTCGCCGCGTACAGCCTGCTCGGTGAGCTTGGCGAACGCCTTCTCGTACAGAGCGGCCTCTGAATGCGACCGCAAACTCTCCAGACATCGCGCCGCTCTGGAGGCCGGTGCAGACCCAGCGATGGTCGCCGCGTGGAGCAGCGACATCCACCGCGAACGAGCGGTCCTGGCCGCTCAACTCACGGCCGCGACGAGTCGCGCCGTCCCCGCTCAACGAATGAGCCGAGACGAAATCCGTCAACTGGTGGATGTACTGGGTGGAATCCTGGTGGTTCTGCGGGCTGCCGAGCCCGGCGACAAGCTGGAGGTATACCGAGAACTGGGACTGAAACTAATCTACAACCACGACGACCATGCAGTTACGGTCGAGACGAACCCACGGCCACGGGTTGACGCACTGTCTGTGTCCGGAGGGGGACGCATGCGCTAACCACAGAGATCGACCTGCGGAAATGATCGGCCGGCCAGGCGTGGTAGTGGAGGTGCGGTCGGTCCGCTGAGGCACCGCCAGCTCCCCAAATGGCCTGCGGGATCACGCCTCGCATGCTGTAAGCCGGCACCGGTCGTCACGCGAGCGGCGGCCGGTGCAGCAAGCTTCCTCCGCGGCGCTGCTCAGCGTTCGTGACTGAAGAAGGAACCGAGCCGATCGAGTGGGATGACATTGTTCCCAGTCGCCTCGAACGTTTCCTTCCAGGGGCTTTCGAGGTGGATGCTATCCCGCGGAGCCGAGGTGGCAAGACTGCCGTAGGTATCCCAGGTGCTGGTCAGGATGGATTCGAACGGTTCGAAGACGTCCCACTCGAGCTCCTCGGGGACGTAGAGAGATGTCGATGGGGCCGTGTTCGAACAGTTGCAGATCGTGATAGACGTCGACGACGACCGGGCCCTCGGCCCAGGCCTCGATGGGTTCGTCGAACAGCGGGCTGCCGCTGGTGGCGAGACTGTGACCTTGCGCGTAGTAGAGCAGCTTCTGGACCTGGAGGTTGGTGACTTCGGCATCGACTGTGTCCGCCCAGTACACGAACCACTGCGCGATGTCGTGCGCGGTAAATGATGCAGCCATGTGACCTCTCCCGACCGAATCGAACTGTTCGGCCGCGAGTCTATGCACAGGATCCGACAGGGGGACTGATGCAGGATCAGGTGCCAGTTACGGTCACGCGGCCTGACTGGCCGGTGTGGGTCATGGATGGCCTCGTACTCGGCAGGCGTCAAACGGCCGATGTCGGCAGAATGTGAATACTGACCGCCGAGCTACCGACAGCACGTGCTGCAGATCCTGGCCGGCTGGATGCACTTACCGCCGCCGGGTCGCGTCAGGTAATTGACCCGCCGTGTCCGCTATGCAGTCCACCACCGGCGCCATCCATACGACTCCAACTTCGCTGACCGAGCGGATCACGCGACTGGCCCGAACATTCCAACCAACTTCCGGAAACCGCGCACCTGACTACGCCGCCGATCTGTGGAATTCCCTCATGAATGGTGCACCGCCGCTTCCCCGGTCGACGCGGTGGCCGCTGGGCCCGGGAACCTTGCCCATTTCTGGTGCTCGGCGCCGCGCCGTTGTCCCGGGCGACAGCGAATCGATACCGGCGCAGTGCGTTCGGGGTAGACCGGCGGCGCGGGGCCTCGCGTTCGAGGGAGCAGGCAAGCCGACCCCGGCCGGGAGCTGGCCTGCGATGGGGCTACCCCCGCGAGGAAAACCACCAGATCGTCGCGCTCACGAACGCGCTCCCCGCTGCGGTGGCCATGCCCTTGAGTGCATTGTGCGCTACGACGCGCGCGGCTGACCGCAGCATCCGACGGCGGCGTGCGCTTCGGGGCCGGGGAGTGTGGAGCGGACCGTGATCCTGGGGTTGCGTCACCGAATTCCCTTCCGTTAGAACCTGACCCGCCAAGCGTGCAGGACTCGGGGGTGGTGCATCGGGTGCAACGTTGTTGCAAAATGGTGCGCAACAGCTGTGCTGGGATACGCCGGCAGCTATTACTATCGGTGTGCACTCTGCAATCGGCTCTCTCCGTCCGGTGGATCCGGACGCCCCACTCGCGCGCCGAGAACTCGCCGAGGCGATGCGATCACAGTGGCTGCTGCTGGAGGTGACCCTGCGCGGCTACGCCGCGAAGCAGTTGGTGGACGCCAGCTTGGTCAGCCGGTACTTGAGCGCGAAAATCCTTCCGCCCCAAGACTTCGTGGAGGACCTGATCCACGCGGTCGCGCAGCGCCACGGCGACCAATTCCGGGCCGACAGCGAGCGGCTGCTTGCCCTGCACCAGACCGCTCTGGAAGCACAGCCGGGCAGCTGGGGTCACACCGAGTGGTTGAAACGGAAAGTTGCCGCGGCCGAACAGCGGGCGCGGGCCGCGGAACTGGAAACTCGAACCACTCGCGAGGCATATTCGCTGGTCCTGCAACAGCTCCAGGACGCGCACTCGGCTCTGAGCGAGTCGCTGCCCAACTCTGACCCCGACCGCCTCCGAGACGTGCTGCCGTTCGACCCACAATTACTTCTGCTCGAAATCGGAAGGTATCTAGCCGAACTGGAAGCATCACGGGCGCTGCTCGCGGCCGCGCAGGATCGCATCGCCGCACTTGAGAAACTCCTCGCGGGCAGCGACGACCACCCGCATGAGTCTCCGCCGGCGCCCGCGGAACGCCAGCACACGTGGTATCGGCCCGAGGATTACCCCGGCTCGTACTGGCGCAGCTACACACAGTCATTGCAGGATGCCGGATTTGCCGACACTACGATCGCGAGTATCGATGTCGCGACCAGCGAGATCATCGGACGGTTGTCCCAGCCGTCGAGCGCGTCCCCGCACCAGGCCAAAGGCATGGTCGTCGCCCATCCCCAAAGCGGAGCATCGACGCACATCGCGGGGATCCTCGCCAAAGCCATCGATGTCGGCTACCGATTGCTGATCGTCATCGGTGGGACCACCAACAGTGTGCGCCAACAGCTTCAGCGACGTCTGGACCAGGAGCTGCCAGCCCTGCCCGATACCCCCGGCATCATGCGGCTGACGACCGAGGAGACGGACTACCATAACTTCGGCACACAGCTGCGGCAGTTGAGATTCGACAAGCACGCCGACGATCTGCCTCTCTACGACCCGCGGAACCTGGACGACACTCCCGTGCGGCTGATCGTGGTGAAAAAGAACCGTGCGGTCTTGCGCAAATTGGTCAACGACCTGCTGGCGCTGGGCGCATCGCTCGGGGAGATCCCCGCGCTGATCGTCGATGCCGCCGTCGACACGCATGGGCCGCAGTCCTCGACCCGGATCGGGTCGCCAGTAGTCCGTATGCAAGCACACCTGCTGGAGATCCTGCCGCGGGCGCAGTATGTAGCGATCACGAAGGATCCGTTCGCCTCGACGTTCATGGACCCCAACTCTGCCGGGCTGTTGTTCCCGCGCGATTTCATCGCGTCTCTGCCACGGCCCGACGGCTACCTGGGGGCCGGAGATTTTCTCGGTACCGCGCGCCCGGATGAAACCGGCCTGCACTCCACCTCCTCCGACGCCCGACTTCACGTCCGCGAGATCGAGAGGAGTGAAGCCGGCTTGCGTGAAGCATTGGACATGTTCGTGCTCACCGCCGCAGTGAAGGTCTTCCGAGAAGCCAACAGCGGCAAACGATTCGGGCACCACACGATGGTCGTCCATGGCCTGGCCCGCAAGGTCGCCCAGCAGGAACTGCGCACCCGGATTCATCAACTCTGGTCGTCGAGTGACTATCTCAACGGCCGCGACGCAGACCGTCTGCGCTGCCTCTTCGAAACCGACATCGCCCCGGTCGCACGCGCCTACACGGGTGAGCAGCTGCCGGTCCCTGACTCGTTCGAGAAATTGTTGCCTTCGTTGAGCCGGGCCCTGTCCAGAATCGGGCACGACCCCGTCAGCGACGGCCACGATCGGCAGTCGTGGAAGGTCGTGGTGGCCGGTGCCCTCGCGGATTATCAATGGGACGACGAAGGACCCACGATCGCATATCTGGCCCGCTGGCCTCGAACCCCCGAAACCGTTGCGCCACTGAGCAGATGGCTCGGTGCGCGACCAGGCTACCAAGACTTGGTGCGCATCTATGTCTTCTCGGCAGCCGATACCCTGCACCCGGAGGCGCCCGCCATCCGACACCGTGACAGCGACCAACAATTGCGCGAACTACTGCTGCGGCACACCGATCTCACGCCTGCTCAGGTGCCACCCCTGTTCGCGGCAAACTACCCCACCAACCTGTCCCGGCCGCCAACTCTGCAGTGAAGATGTGGAAATTCGGGACTTTTGTCCCACCGCATACCCGCCGGTGCATAATCTCGAACGCCTCAACAGGTGGGTTCGCAGCCGTTCGGGTCCCGGCCCCGCAGCCGCAGGTGCCTGACGCTATCGCGGGCATCGGCACCTCGTCCGCGTGCGGCCGTCGCAGCGCCGCACCGCGTTGTCCGGGGCTGCGTGTCATGCGGGCACGCCGGTGGGGCGGCCGCATCCGCGGCGGACGCCCACTCGCTCGCTGACGCCCGGCTCTGCCAGTGGCGGCCGAACAGGTCGCGGTCGCCTCGCTGGGGGCGGTCATCGGCGTTTGCGACGAGCCCAGCCAGCCTGCTCACGGCTCGACGAAGGGCAGACCTACCGCCGCCAGTTTCGTCTGGAGATTGATGTCGCTGGTGACCGCGAACACTGTCGAGCCAGGGTGTTCGGACTGCAGCAGCAACGTCGAGGCCACGAACCGATCGTCGGGCACGCTCAGTTCCAGCCAAGTGGGCAGATCGGCGCTGCGCGGCTCGATGTGCTCGAATTTAGCGAAGACTCCGCCGGCGACGCGGACCCCCACCCGTATGTCGCCGTTGCTGCGGATGCCTTTGATCCGCCGCTCGGCGGCCTTGGCGCGCTGACGCAGGTTTCGGACCGGCCGCTCGTTTGAACTCGTCGATTTCGCGCAGCACCATCGCCAGCAGAGGCGATCTTCGAGGGAAGCCCCGGAATTTTCCGTCGCCCCCGTAAGCGGAGTCCGCGGCGACCCAGCTGGCTGCAACACCGCCGTCCAAGGCTCGAGCGAGCATCTTTTCCGCCAGTCGTAGTTTGGTTGAAATGCTTTGGCCATAAACACTTTCCGGGATTCCCGCCTCGTGGGGCAAGGAACACCCCGAGCTGGCAATTCTCCACGCGCCCGGCCGTGCCAGAGGATCGCCATTGGACGCCGGCGGATTTCATGCCCTTCTTGACGAACCCCGGCTCGACGAGGACGAGCACGGTGTTCGGACCGGCCAACGCGCCGGTCACATACTCCCGCAGCAGATCACGCAGCTCGTCAGCGCTCCAGCGGGATCGGTTCAGGAAATGCTGCAATCCACCGGGGGCGACCACCCCGGCAGCCTCGGCAAGCTGCCAGGAATTCTTGCGCTCCACCGGTGCCAGCAGCCCTGTGTACTGGTTGGGACGGCCATCAGCGGACATTGATCGGCGAACCGGCGCCGGAACCCGTGCCAGAATCGGTCGGTCTGCTCAGGCATCAGATCGGTGCGAGATGTCCACAACCACAAATGTTTCAGGTTGCGGTCCCCGGGTAATCAGTCGACGGTCAACCGGATCAGGCTGCCTTCGATGATCGGCAGCTCGCCGTCGTGGCTGGCCGAGCGACTCAACTTTAGATATTCCGAGCCGATCTCGTGTTGGATGATGCTCCAGCGATGAAGTTGAAGGCCAGGAGGCGCGGTGGGGTTGACACGGACCGGTCGCAATACCAGCACCGCGCTGCGGGCCGACTCAACACCAGGGGTTCTCACGTCGATCGGCCGGACTCAACCCTGGGCTTGGGACCACGTGCTGAAGCCGCGGACCAGCTCGGCGTAGCGGAATCTGTCAAACCCGGTGAGACCGTTCAGGCCACGAATTCTGTGTTGATGTTCTCCTTGGCGGGTTCGTTGATCCAGGCGGCCGCGGGCAGCCTGGGTGGGGTGGGCGGCCGCCGGAACCGTGCGGGATTGGCGGTGTAGGCGGCGGTGAGGATTTTGCTGCGTTCGGCGCGGATCGCGGCGGCGGTGCCGTCGTGAACCGTTGCGGGAGTGTGTAATCCGATTCCCGAATGTCGGTGATCGTTGTTGTAGTAGGTGAAGAACGCCTGACAGAACCGCCCGGCCTCACCGATCGAGGCGAACCGCTGCGGAAACGCCGGGCA